>NZ_JBEYAL010000006.1:250014-299078 GCF_040631655.1 Streptomyces sp. NPDC019937 | reverse complement strand
TGTGGATCAGGCCGGATCAGCGAGCGGCGTCTGGTGCGGTGCATCGCAACCCGCGTGAGGAGAGCGCAGCGGCGCTGCGTGCGACGAGCGCGGGGCCGCGAGGTGCCGTGCCGGGCATCGGGAGCCCGGCATGATCCACACGACACCCCTAGCCGAGGTCGGTCTGGCCGGCCTTGGTGAGCCGGTACTGGACGATGGTGATCACGCTGAGGACGATCAGCAGCGCGACGGACATCGCGGAGGCGTAGCCGAACTGGAAGCGTCCGAACGCGGCGCCGTAGATGTAGTACTGCAGCACGTTGGTGGCGTTGGCCGGGCCGCCGGCGGTGGTGACCGCGACCGTGTCGAACACCTGGAACGACCCGATGACGGTCATGATGAGCACGAGCGCCAGGATCGGGCGCAGCAGCGGCAGGGAGATCCGCCAGAACATCCGCCACTCCCCCGCCCCGTCGATCCGGCCCGCCTCGTACATGTCCTTGGGGATCGCCTGGAGCCCGGCGAAGAGCAGCAGGGCCGTGTAGCCCACGTGCCGCCAGACGTTGACGAGCGCGATGGTGGGGATCGCCCACTCCTGGCTGCCGAAGAAGGCGATGTGGCCGAGGCCGAGGGCGCCGAGGATCTGGTTGCCGATGCCGAGCTGGGTGTCGAGCATCCACAGGAAGACGATGCCGGTGACGACGTTCGAGACCAGATACGGGGTGAGCACGATGCCGCGCACCAGGGCCGACTGGGTCAGCCGCTGCATCAGGACGGCGATGAGCAGGGCGACGACCGTCTGCACCCCGATGTTCATGACCACGTAGATGACGGTGACGCGCAACGAGTCCCAGAAGATGGGGTCGTTGACCATGCGCACGTAGTTGTCCAGGCCCACCCACTCCGGCGGGGTCAGCAGGTTGAAGCGGGTGAAGCTCAGATAGATGCCGCGCAGGGTCGGCCAGAGGAGGAAGACGAGGAATCCGAACAGGGCGGGGGCGATGAACGCCGCCGCGAGCAGCCCGTCGCCGCGGGTGCCCTCGCGACGGGGCGAGGCGATGGCCATAAGACTCCCTTGTCCATGACGTGGTCCATGGCCGTTTAGTTTCGTGACGAAAAAATAGAGCTGTCAAGACCTGTGCATAAGTCGCCGAGATCCGGTTGTCCACAGGCCCACAGCCCCGCCATTGTTTTCGCCGGGAAAGATATATAGGCTCCGGGGCGTGGATAAAAACGGCTCGATGAGTGCGCCGGCGGACAGTTGGGCACCGCTGAGTCCCGCCGAGCGGGCGGTGGCGATCGAAGTGCTGATGCACGGACCGCTCTCCCGTGGTGAGATCGCCAGACGGCTGGATCTGTCGGCGGGCAGCCTCACCCGGCTGACCAAACCGCTGATCGAGTCCGGGCTGCTGGTCGAGGAGGCATGGCCGCCCTCGTCCCGCCCGGTCCGGCCCCACGGGCAGGGGCGGCCCTCCCAGCCCCTGGACATCGTGGCCGCGTCGCGTTACTTCGCCGGGTTCAAGATCACCGGTGACGCGGTCTACGGCGTGGTCACCACGCTCAAGAGCGAGGTCGTGGCCCAGCGGACCCGTCCGCTGGGCACCCATGACCCCGAGGAGGTCGCCGATCTCCTCCAGGCGCTCGTCCAGGACTTCAGCCGCGACTTCCCCCGGCTGGCCGGTATCGGCGTGGGCGTGGGCGGCCATGTCCGGGGCCGGTCCACCGTCGTCGACTCCGCCTTCCTCGACTGGGACGACGTCCCGTTCGCCGAGTTCCTGGAGCGGCGCACCGGGCTGCCGGTGGTGGTGGAGAACGACGTGGTGGCCCTCACCGAGGCCGAGACCTGGTTCGGCGCGGGGCGCGGGCTGGACCGCTTCGTCGTGCTCACGATCGGCGCGGGCATCGGATACGGCCTGGTCATCGGCGGCACCCTGGTCCGCGGGTCGGAGGACGGCCATGGCCTCGGCAAGCGCTGGATCATCGATCCGAACGGCCCCCTCACCCCGGACGGGGAGCGCGGCAGCGCGGTCGCCCTGCTGTCCATCCCCAGCATCCGTTACCAGGTGCAGGCCGCGCTGGGCCGCGAGATCGACTATCCCGGCATTCTCGCCCTGGCCTCATCCGGCGACCCGGTCACCGGCCGGGTGCTCGACGAGGCGGCGCGGGGGCTCGGCATTCTGGTGGCGCAGATCGCCAACTTCGCGATGCCGCAGAAGATCCTGCTCGCCGGGGAGGGGGTCGGCCTGGTCGATGTGGCGGGCGAGACCATTCAGCGGACCATCGCCGCCCATCGTCATCCGCTGGCGGACCCGGTCGATCTGGAGACCAAGGTCTCTGACTTCAACGACTGGGCGCGGGGGGCCGCCGTGCTGGCCATCCAGGTGCTCGTCCTCGGCAAGACGGACGGCTAGGGGGTGCCTGGGCCCGGCCGCGGGGGTTCAGTAGCGCAGCCGGGCCGTGTGACCGTCGATCCGGAGGATGCACTCCGTGAACAGCGCCATCGAGGGGCTGCCGTCCGCAGGGACCAGCCGCAGTTCGAGGTCCATGATGGACCTGATGACCTGGGCGGTGCGGCTTCCGTCCGGGTCCGGGCCGCGCAGCGCCGACCATGATTCGAACTTGTCCCGGGCGTTCTCCCAGGCGGGTCCGGGCGTGAAGTGGCACAGGAAGACCGGCTGATCGACCCCGTACTGCCGTAACTCGCCGACCGTGTCCTCTCCCTGCATGAGCCACCACGTGGCAGACATCGCGCCCCCAACTCCGTCCCATAGGACTGGATACCGATCATACGGGTGCGGAAGGTCCGCCGAGGACCAACTCGATTCCGGGGCCCCACGCCAGCAGCCGCTCGTCCGCCCCCGCCCGGGCCACGCACTGCAGGCCCAGCGGAAGGGAGTTGGCGGCCCGGCCGGCGGGCAGGCCGAGGACCGGCACTCCGGCGACGCTCCAGGGCAGGCACATGATCGAGTCACCGGTGCTGTCGAGCCCGCGCGGCGCCGGACCGGTGGCCGCCGGGGTGATCCACAGGTCGATGCCCTCCTGGTCCATCACTGCCGTCAGCCGGTCCCGGAACCGGTCGCGGTCGCGCAGCGCCGACGCGTACTCCTCGTGGTCGATCCGCCGCCCCTGCCGGATCTTCGCGGCGGTCTGCTCCCGGTACAGCTCGCCGTAGCGCGGGAACCACTCGGCGTGGGTGCGGGCGAGCTCGTAGCGGTTGATCACCTCCTGCCGGGCGACGAGGGCGTCGAAGTCGGCCGGGAGGGGGACCCGGCGGACCGGGAACCCGGCGTCGGCCAGCCGCCGCACCTGGTCCTCGAAGGCGGCCGCCGCCTCCGCCTCCGCCCGGTCGAGGTACGGGCCGGTCGGCACGGCGAGCACCGGCCGCCGCCCCTCCCCCGGGCCCCCGCCGGCCGGTTCGGGCCGCCAGTCGTCGCACAGCACGCCCGCCGCCGGGCTCAGCGCGGCCGTGTCCGGGGCGAACAGGCCCACCGTGTCGAAGGTCGGCGCGTTGGGGATGACGCCGTCGGCCGGGATGCGGCCGTGGGTCGGCTTGAAGCCGACGACCCCGCAGTACGCGGCCGGGCGGATCATCGAGCCGATCGTCTGGGTGCCGATGGCCAGCGGCACCATGCCCGCGGCGACGGCCGCCGCCGAACCGCTGCTGGAGCCGCCGGGGGTGTGGCCCGGATCGTGCGGATTGCGGGTCGGGCCGGGCGCGGTGACGGCGAACTCGGCGGTGACGGTCTTGCCCGCCACCAGCGCCCCCGCCGCCCGCAGCCGGTCGATCAGCGACGCCTGCGGACCGGCCAGCGCCTCGGCGGGGACGGCCGAACCGGCCCGCGTGGGCAGCCCGTCGACGTGCACGATGTCCTTGACGCCCACCGGCACCCCGTACAGCGGCGGCCGGCCGGCGGGATCGGGCCACCGCTCGGCCGCCGCCCGCGCCTCGCGCCGCAGCCGTGCCCGGCGGCCGGGCTCGGGGACGAAGGCGTGTACGCGGTGGTCGGCGGCCTCGATCCGGTCACAGAGGTCCATGGGCGGCGCGGTCTCCATGGACGCCAGGTTACGGGCGGGCCGGAGGACGGCGCGTCAGTTGCCGCCGGTCACCTTCACGTAGTCGACCACCAGTTGCTGCGGGAAGGTGGTGCTGCCGTCCGGGTCGCCGGGCCAGTAGCCGCCGACCGCGAGGTTGAGGATGAGGTAGAAGCGGTGGTCGAAGGCCCAGCGGTTGCCACCCAGGTCGGCGGGGGTGCGGGTCTGGTAGACGTTGCCGTCCACCGACCAAGTGATCTTGTTGGGCGACCAGTCGACGGCGAAGGTGTGGAACGCGTCGGCGAACCTGGCCCCGCCCGGGAGGGTGTACCCGGCACCGATGCCGCCCGAGCCGGAGTAGCCGGGGCCGTGGATGGTGCCGTGGACGGTGCCGGGTTCGTAGCCGACGTTCTCCATGACGTCGATCTCACCGCAGTTGGGCCAGCCCGCGCTGCCGATGTCGTTGCCGAGCATCCAGAAGGCGGGCCACATGCCCTGGCCGCGCGGCAGTTTCATGCGGGCTTCGACATGGCCGTAGGCGGTGGTGAAGGTGCGGGCGGTGGACAGCCGGGCGGAGGTGTACTCGCAGCGGCCGTACCAGCAGGAGTAGTTGGCGGGGTTCTCCTTGCGGGCGGTGATGACGAGGTTGCCCCGGCCGTCCAGCGCGGCGTTCTTCGTACCGTCCGTGTAGTACTGCCGCTCGTGGTTGCTGACGTTGTCGCCGGTCTCATAACCCCATCGGGAGGCGTCGGCCGCGCCGCCCGCCGGGCCGTCGAAGTCGTCGGTGAAGGCGGCGGTGGGGGTGCGCGGCCCGGCGGCGGCCGGGGCGGTGAACCAGGGGGTGGCGGCGAGCGCGGTCGCCGAGAGCAGACCGACCAGGGTGGTGCGCAGCGTCCTTCGCATGGCGCGGTTGCCTTCCTGTGTGGGGGATCCCGGAGATCGGCGCGTGGGGCCGGTCCGGGAGGGAAGGTGCGCGCACAATCTCCAGCGCCGCGCTGTTCATGTCAATAGGTCTGGACCAATCCCTCCCGCCGACCCGGGGAATCGGGGAATCGGGTCCGGCGGGAGGGATCACCCCAGGGGGGCGGCGCTACGAGCCGGCGGGCCCGAACAGCGCCAGCAGATCGTCCCGTCCGAACATGCGCGCCGTGTCGACCGCCGACGGAGAGCCCGCGCGCGGGTCGGCACCGGCGGCCAGCAGGACCCGCAGCACCTCCTCCTCCCCCTTGAACGCCGCCCCGGCGATGGGGGTCTGCCCCCGGTCGCTGACGCGGTTGGGGTCGGCGCCGCGCTCCAGCAAGGCGGACACGGCCGCGGCGTGGCCGTGGTAGGCGGCTAGCATGAGCAGCGAATCGCCCTTGTCATTGGTGAGGTTGGCCGGAACGCCCGCATCCACATAGGCGGCGAGCGTGTCCGTGTCACCGTGCCGGGCCAGGTCGAAGACCTTGGCCGCCAGTTGCAGCACCTCCGGGTCGTGAGCGGGCTCGCTCTCGGGGTTCGGTGCGCTCATCGCGTATCGCCTCCGGCTTCGCTAGCTGTGCGTTCACTGCCTGTGCATGCCGCTACCCGCGCACACGCGACCTGTGCATGTGATCACCGGCACGTGACCATTGTGGCGCCTGCGCCGCCAATCTCCCCATTTGCACCTTTCCCGGGATGGATACATGCTGTGACCCTGGAATGACTCATGGTGAGAGTCCCCCACCAGCCAGGAGACCGAGATGATCCTGTCCATTTCCGGTGTCGTCCTGCTCGGCATCGTCGTTTTCATCTTCTTCCGCAAAGACGGCCTCAAGGCATCCCACGGCGTCGTCTGCGCCCTCTTCGGCTTCTACCTCGCGAGCACCGCCATCGCCCCGAGCATCAAGGCCGGTGGCGCGAGCCTCGCCAGTCTGCTGGGCGGGATCAAGATCTGACGTGGGCCTGCCACCGCTCCCCCGGCTCCGCATCGGCGGCGCCGGGCGCGCCCCGTTCCGCCGCGGCCGTGAGTTCGCCCGCACCGCGGCCGACAGCGCCGCCGACGTGCTCCATCCGCTGCTCGCCCTCTCCCGGGGCTTGCGGGTGCTGGCCGCCGGTGGGCGGCGCCGATGGACGGAGCTTCCGGGCGAACAGCGGGGGCCCGCGTTCTTCGTCGCGGCCGCCTGCGTGTTCGTCGTCTTCCTGCTGCCGTACGGGCCGTTGGCCTCGGCCATCGGCCTGCTCGGCGCCGCGGGCTGGGCCGGACGGGTGCGCGCCCCCGCCTCCCCCGGGCCCGGCGCGGACGGGACGGAGCGGCTGCGCCTGCTCTACGAGGCGCTGGTGCCGTACTTCGCCGCCGCCGAGGACCCGGACCCGCTGTACCGCCACGGCGGGGAGTGGTCGCGCCCCTTCGAGTCGTACGACGTCGACGCGGACGGGCGGCTGACGCGGCTGGTGCTGCGGTACCCCGCGTACTTCAGGGACGGCGAGCCCGAGTCCCGGGCCCGCGTCGAACAGCTGCTGTACGCGAAGTCCGGGCGCGACCGGGAGTACCTGTTCACCTGGGACGAGGAGGCGAACCGGCTCACCCTGGCGGTGCTGCCCGCCCTGTCCACCGCGATCTGCGCCCAGCGCTTCGTGACCGCGCCGGGCGAGACGGTGCTCGGCTTCACGGACGCGTCCTCCGAGCGGCGGACCCTGCCGGTGCTGGAGGGCGCCGACGACGAGACGGAGGCGGAGGCCGATGCGGGCGGGACGGGCGGCGCGGCGACGACCCGGGACGTGCCGCCCGTCGTCTGGCGCACCGGGCCGCGCTCCACCGAACCGCATCTGCTGGCCCTCGGCCGCCCCGGCAGCGGCACCACCACCCTGCTCCGCTCCATCCTGCTGCAGGCGCTGCCGCACGGCGATGTGCTGGTGGTGGACGGCAGCGGGACCGGCGAGTACGCGTGCCTGGGCGGCCGGGCCGGGGTGCTGGCCGTCGAATGCGGGCTCGCCGGGGTGCTGGCGACGCTGGAGTGGGCCGGGCACGAGACCGAGCGGCGGCTGCTCGCCGCCAACCGCGCCCGCCAGTTCGGCCACCCGCCGCCGGAGGACGTCCAGCGCCCGCTGTGGATCGTGGTGGACCGGCCGTCGGCGCTCAGCCACGTGGCGGCGGCGGACGGCCGCACCGACCCGCAGGAGCTGCTGCAGGTGCCGTTGCGGCACGGACGGGCGGCGAACGTACGGGTCGTGGTGGCCGATCAGCTCGACGCGGCGGAGGGCCTCAGCGAGGCCGTACGGCTCCACACCCGCGCCCGGGTGATCCTCGGCCCGGCCTCACTCGAGCAGACCACCGCCGTGCTCGGCGCCCCGCCGCCCACCACCCCGGTGCCGGAGGTACCGGCGGGCCGGGGGTACGCCCGGCTGGGCGCGGGCCCGGTGCACCGGCTGCAGGTACCGGCCACGCCCGATCCGTACGACGACGCGACGAGCGAGGGGCAGCGGCGGGCGGTGCTGCGGCTGCTGCCGGAGCCGGAGCCCGGCCCCCGGGGCGAGCGGGTGGTGGCCACGAAAGGGTGAACCCGCCGGGTCGGGGCGGCGTCGGGTGCAGCCGGGTCCGGCGTCAGGCCACCCACGTACGGGGGGCCTCCGCCTCCGCCGTGGCGCCCGTCGCCACCAGGTCCGCGGCGGCCGCCAGGCGCTCGGCGGCCTTGTCGGCCACCGCGCCCGCCACCGTGAACGGGAGCCGGACGTAGCCCTCGAAGGCCCCGTCCACGCCGAAGCGCGGGCCCGAGGGGACACGGACGCCCAGCCGGGCGCCCGCTTCCGCGATGCGGGAGCCGGACAGGCCGCCGGTGCGGGCCCAGAGGGTGAGGCCGCCGTGCGGGACGGTGAACTCCCAGTCGGGGAGGTGGCGCCGTACGGCGGCCACGAGCGCGTCCCGGTTGTCGCGGGCGAGGGCGCGGCGGATCTCGATGGCCTCCTCCCAGCCGCCGGTGTTCAACAGCCAGGCGACGGCGAGCTGTTCGATGACCGGGGTGCCCAGGTCGGCGTAGGCGCGGGCGGCGACGAGGCTGCGGATGACGTCGGGCGCGGCGCGGACCCAGCCGATGCGCAGCCCGGCCCAGAAGGTCTTGCTCGCGGAGCCGACGGTGACGACGGTGCTGCCCGCCGGGTCGAAGGCGGAGACCGGGCGGGGCAGCTCGACGTCGTCGTCCAGCCGCAGCTCGGCCATGGTCTCGTCGGCGATCAGGACCGTTCCGGCGGCGCGGGCGGCGTCGACGAGGCTGCGGCGCTGCTCCTCGGTGGCGAGCGCGCCGGTGGGGTTGTGGAAGTCGGCGACGACGTAGGCCATGCGGGGCGCGGCGGCGGCGAGGACTTGGCGCCAGGCGGGGATGTCCCAGCCCGCGAGGTGGTCGGCCATCGCGACGGGCACCAGCCGGGCGCCCGCTTCCCGCATCAGCTGGAGCACATTGGCGTAGCTGGGCGAATCGACGGCGACGCGCTCACCGGGGCGGGCCATGAGGCGGCAGGTGGCGGCGACGGCGCCCATGGCACCGGTGGTGACCATGATCTGCTCGGGCATGGTGGGCACGCCACGGGCGGTGTAGCGGTCGGCGAGGGCCTGGCGCAGGGCGGGCAGGCCCGCGGGGTAGTCGCCGTGGGTGTGGGCGTACGGCGGCAGCTCCTCCAGGGCGCCGCGCGTGGCGCGGGTCAGCCAGGGCTCGGGGGCGGGGAGCGCGGCGCAGCCGAGGTCGATGACGGAGGCGGCGGCCTCGGGGGGCAGCGGGTCGAGCCCGCGGGTGGGCAGCGGGCTTCCGGCGGGCATGGCCGTCCAGCTGCCCGCGCCGCGCCGCGACTCCAGGAACCCCTCGCCGCGCAGCGCCTCGTAGGCGGCGGCGACGGTGGTGCGGCTGACGGTGAGCGCCGCGGCGAGCTCGCGCTCGGCGGGGAGGCGGGCCGCGACCGGGACCCGGCCCTCCAGCAGGAGCAGCCGCACGCCGTCGGCGAGCGCGCGGTAGGCGGGGACGCGGCGGTTGCCGTTCAGCACGGCGACCGGGCTCGCGGCCGTCGCGTCGCGGGTGTGCTGGGAGCCGAGCAGGCGGGCCAGTTGGGATGCCCCCACCGCGGAGGTCCACGGACTCATCGGATGCGGTCCACCTTTCCCGGATTGGCCATGGAACTGGACTGCTTTCAGGCATCAGAGTGACATGCCACCGGCCAATGGCACCAGCCCGGGCGGACATGGCCACTCACCACCAGGAGGACGCGTTGCCCAAGGAACCCTCGGGGGGCTCCCGCCTCGCCCGTCGCCTCGTCCAGCTCTACGGAGGGCTCGTGCTGTACGGCGTGGGCATGGGGCTCCAGGTGCGCGCCGCGCTCGGGCTCGACCCGTGGGACGTGTTCCACCAGGGGATCGTCAAGCGCACGCCGCTGTCGTTCGGCACGGTGACGGTCATCGTCGGTGCCGTGGTGCTCCTGCTGTGGATTCCGCTGCGGCAGCGGCCGGGGCTCGGCACGGTGTCGAACGTGATGGTGATCGGGGTCACGGTGGACGCCACCCTGTGGCTCGTACCGCAGCCGGACGCACTGGCGCTGCGCGTTCCGCTGCTGGTGGTCTCGATCGTGCTGGGCGGCGCGGCCACCGGGCTGTACATCTCGGCGCGGTTCGGGCCGGGGCCACGGGACGGCCTGATGACGGGGCTGCATCAGCGCACCGGCCGGTCGGTCCGGCTGGTGCGGACCGGGATCGAGCTGGCGGTGCTGGCCACGGGGTTCGCGCTGGGCGGTTCGGTCGGGGTGGGCACCGTGCTGTACGCGCTGGCCATCGGGCCGCTTTCGCAGTACTTCCTGACCCTGTTCGCGATACCCTCGGCCACCGGCGAGACGGCCGATGTCGCTCCCGGCGGCACTCCCGGCGGGACGACGGAGGGTACATCGGCGGTGGCGCAGGGCGGTCCACGGAGTCCGATCCGTGACCTGATTTAGCCCTCGCGCACGTGGAGCGGTAGTGTACGCCCTTGGCCCACCAGGCGGACCGTTACTGCGCGCTAAAGCATGAGAAACGCTGGGTGACATCTGCTGCCAGATGTGACAAACCGGGCGCCTGTGGGTAGAACAACGGGGCGGCACGACGGGCGACGCATGTCCCAGTACGGGAATCTTCACCGCCGACCGGACGTTGACCGGATGACGACGACAGCGACACCTGTCCTGTGGGCGAGAAAGCCCGGGAGGCACGATTCATGAGTGAGCGAGCTCTTCGCGGCACGCGACTCGTGGTGACCAGCTACGAGACCGACCGCGGCATCGATCTGGCCCCGCGCCAGGCGGTGGAGTACGCATGCCAGAACGGACATCGATTCGAGATGCCGTTTTCGGTAGAGGCGGAGATTCCGTCGGAGTGGGAGTGCAAGGCGTGCGGCGCCATGGCACTCCTTGTGGACGGCGAGGGTCCGGAGGAGAAGAAGGGCAAGCCCGCACGCACGCACTGGGACATGCTCATGGAGCGGCGTACCCGTGAAGAACTGGAGGAGGTGCTGGCCGAGCGGCTGGCGATCCTGCGGTCGGGAGCCATGAACATCGCCGTGCATCCGCGCGACACCAGCCGTAAGTCTGCCTGACCTTCACGGCAGTACTGACGCACAAGTACAAGTACAAGGGCCGGGGCCACGCTTGAACGCGGTGGCCCCGGCCCTTGTGCGCGCTCAGTCCTTGTCGTCCCGGACGATCTCGGGCCGTCCCGCCTCATCGCGCCGCGCGTCATCACGCCTCACGTCATCGCGGACCACCTCGCCCTGGATGACCTGGCCGTCCCGCGAGCCGCCGCCCGGCCCCGGCCACCGGCCCTGCCCGGCCTGCCGGAACGGGCCGCCCAGCGAGCCCGGCGTGTAGCCCATACGGCGCGACAGCGCGCTCTCGGCACGCCGCCGCAGCAGCGCCGCGGTCGGCGGGAACAAGCACAGCAGCGCGGCCACGTCGGAGACCAGCCCCGGGATCATCAGCAGCAGGCCGCCGAGCATGGTGAAGGAGTTGCCGGTGCGCCCCGGCTGCTCGGCGGGCTCGGCGCCCGGCTGCATGGTCCGGGCCAGGTTCTGCCAGGCCCGCCGCCCCGCCCGCTTGACGACGGCCGCGCCGCCGACCGCGCCCGCGATCAGCAGCAGGAAGACGGTGAGCCCGCCGGCCGCCTCCGCGACCAGGGTCAGCAGCCAGATCTCCAGCACCAGCCAGGCGGCGACACCCAGCGGTACGAACGTGCGGGCGCGGGTGCGCTTCGGGCGGGTCGGGTCGCTCTGCGGAGATGCGCCGGTCATCATGCCTCCAAGTGTGCCCGGGCCCGAGTGCTGTACGGACTCCGGGTCGTGGATCCGGAGGGCCCCGGACGTGAATCCACAGGGAATCGGCGGCGGCGGTCCGGGTACCCGCCGACGCGGAGGTGGCGGAATGTCCGGTGTGCTCGAAGTGCTCGCGTGGTGGCTGGTGCTGACCGGGGTGTGGCTGGTGCTCATCAGCACCGTCGACTCCCTGGAGGTCACGGTCGGCGCCGCCGCCGCGCTGCCCACGGCCCTCGTCGCCCGCGCCGCGCGCCGGGTGGTGACCGGACGGTGAGCGCGGCCGACGCCTGGCTGCTGGTGGCCCTGGTGCCGCTGCTCGCCCTCGGACCGGTGCTGTGGCGGGTCTCCCGCGGGGCGCCGGAGGACCGGCTGATCGCCCAGAACCTCAGCTCGCTGCTCGGCGGCCT
Source organism: Streptomyces sp. NPDC019937 (assembly GCF_040631655.1). Taxonomy (NCBI): domain Bacteria; kingdom Bacillati; phylum Actinomycetota; class Actinomycetes; order Kitasatosporales; family Streptomycetaceae; genus Streptomyces; species Streptomyces sp. NPDC019937. The sequence continues at coordinate 287,386 of NZ_JBEYAL010000006.1, read as the reverse complement.
GGCGCTGCTCCCCGCCGCGCGGGGCTTCGGCCGCCCCGCGTACGTGGACGTGGCGCTGGTGCTGTCCGTGCTCGGGCCCGTCGGCACGCTGATCTACGCCCGCTTCCTCGGCGTCCTGCCCGACTCCCGGCTGGTCCGCTGGACCGCCCTGCTCGGGGTTCCGGCGATCGTGCTGCCGCTGTGCGTGGCGACCGGGCCCGGCCGGGCCATGGGCAAGCTGCTGCTCATCGGGGCGCTGCTGATCGCGGGCAGCGTGGTGACCAGCGCGGGCGGCAGCCGCCCGGACGGGGGTGCGGCGGACGGGGGCGCGGCGAAGGGCGGCGCTGCGAACGGGGGCCGTACGGCATGACCGATGCCCTGATCGTCGTGGCGCTGCTGCTGGTCGCGGGCGCCGCCACCGCCGCCGTCCTCAACCGCGACCCGGTGCGGCAGGCGCTCGTGCTCTCGTTCCTCGGGCTGTCGCTGGCGCTGCTGTTCACGTTCCTCCAGGCCCCGGACGTCGCGCTGTCCCAGCTCGCGGTCGGCTCCGCGGTGACCCCGCTGATGATCCTGCTGACCGTACGGAAGGTGCGCCGCCGCCCCGGGGACGAGCCGGGCGAGCCCCATCAGTCGCGCGAGCGCGGGCGATGAGCGCCCGCGGCCGGCTGTGGCTCTTCCTGGCGGGAGCGGCCGTCTTCGCGGCGCTGTTCGCCACCGCCTGCTTCTCCCTGCCGCCGTTCGGCATCGCCCACCACCCGTACGGGGAGCGGGCCGTACGCGCCGCCCTCGGCCACCACACGGCCAACGTGATCGCGTCCGTCAACTTCGACCTGCGCGCCTTCGACACGCTCGGCGAGGAGACGATCCTGTTCGCCGCGGTGCTCGGCGCCGTGGTGCTGCTGCGCCAGACCGCCGACGAGGAGCGGAGGCGGCCCGCACCCGCCGTGGTGCGTCCCCGGGTGCGCCGGTTCGCCCTGCCCATGCTGCCGCTCGCGATGCTCGTCGGCCTCTATGTGATCGCGCACGGCCAGGTCAGCCCGGGCGGCGGCTTCCAGGGCGGGGTGGTCACGGCGACCGCGCTGCACCTCCTCTACATCGCCGCCGACTACCGGGCGCTGGAGCGCGTGCGGCCGATCCCCCTGTACGAGATCGGGGACGCCGTCGGCGAGGCGGCCTACGTGGTCACCGGGCTCGGGGCGGTCCTCGCCGGATCGGCGTTCCTCGCCAACGTCCTGCCCCTGGGCACCTTCGCCACCCTGTCCTCCGGCGGCACCGTCATCCTGCTGAACGCGGCCGTCGGCATCGAGGTCACCAGCGGGATCGTCGTCCTGCTGGCCCGGTTCCTGGACCAGGCGGTGGAGATCGGACACGCCCACGACAGCGGAAACGACGGAAAGGAGCGGGTGTGACGGTCCTGCCGTACCTGATCGCCGGATGGATCTTCCTGATCGGGGTGTACGGGCTGGTGACCAGCCGGAACCTGATCCACGCCGTGGGGTGCCTGGCCGTCGCCCAGTCCTCCACGTACGTGCTGCTGCTCGGCGTCGGCTACCGCCGCGGCGCCACCGCCCCGGTGTTCTCCGACGCGCCCACCGACAGCCGCGTGGTCGACCCGGTGGTCCAGGCGCTCGCCCTCACCGACATCGTGGTGGGCGCGACGGTGACCGCGCTGCTGCTCGCCCTCGTCGTCCAGCTCCGCAAACGGCACGGCACGGTCGACCCGGACGCGCTGTCCGAGCTGAAGGGCTGACCGGGTGGACACCGCACGGCTGCTGCCGCTGGTGGTCGCCGTACCGCTGCTCGGCGCCGCGGTGCTGGTGGCCACCGGGAGGCGGCTGCCCCGGCTCGCCTCCGACGTCCTGGGCTGCGCCTTCGCCGCCGCCACCGCCGTACTGGCGCTCATCCTGGCGGGGCGTTCCACCGGCCGGCCCGTGGAGTGGGTGGGCGGCTGGCACCCGGTGCACGGCGAGGGCGTGGGCATCGTGCTGGTCGGCGACCCGCTGGGCACCGGGCTCGCGGCGCTGGTCTCGCTGCTGGTGGTGACCGTCCTGGTCTACTCCTGGCGCTATTTCGAGGAGCCGCCCGTCCGCCACACCGGCTCCTTCCCGGCGCTGATCCTGCTCTTCCAGGCGGGCATGTGCGGCTTCGCGCTGACCGGGGACCTGTTCAACGCGTTCGTCTTCTTCGAGCTGATGGGCGTCGTCGCGTACGCGCTGACCGGCTTCCGGGTGGAGGAGCCCAAGCCGGTGCAGGGGGCGCTGGCCTTCGGCGTGGTGAACTCCCTCGGCGCGTACTGCGTGCTGCTGGGCATCACGCTGCTGTACGCGCGCACCGGGGAGCTGGGCTTCGCCCAGATCGGGCGGGCGCTGGACGCCGAACGCCCGGACGGCCTGGTGCTCGCCGCGTTCGTCCTGGTGACGACGGGTCTGCTGGTGAAGGCGGCCGCGGTGCCCTTCCACTTCTGGCTGCCCGACGCGCACGCGGTCGCCCCCACGCCCGTGTGCATGCTGCTGTCCGGCGTCATGGTGGAGCTGGGGGTGTACGGGGTCGGCCGGGTCTACTGGACGGTCTTCGCGGGCCCGGGCGGCATCGCGCACCCCGCCTTCACCCGCGCGCTGCTGTCCCTCGGCGTGCTCACGGCCGTGCTGGGCGCGCTCATGTGCTGGCAGCAGCGCCATCTCAAGCGGCTGCTGGCGTTCTCCACGGTGTCCCACACCGGGCTGTTCCTGATCGGGCTGGCCGTGCTCTCCCCCGACGCCGTCTCGGGGACGGCGCTGTACGTCGTGGGCCACGCGGGCGTGAAGGCTGCGCTGTTCGCGTGCGCGGGCATCCTGCTGGACCGGTACGCATCCGTCGACGAGCACGAGCTGTACGGGCAGGCCCGGGAGCTGCGCCTGGTGGGGGCCCTGTTCATGGTGGGCGGCCTGGCGCTGTGCGGGCTGCCGCCGTTCGGCCCGGGGCTCGGCAAGGCGGTCGTGGAGGAGGCCGCCGGGCATGCGGCGGGCTGGCTGCCCGTGCTGTACGTCCTGGTGTCGGCGGTGACCGGCGGCGCGGTGCTGCGGGTGGGCCTGCGGGTCTTCGCCGGGGCGGGCCGGCCGCCGCACGACAAGCGGAACGCGGGCCCGGAGACCACCGGCGAGGAGGAGCCGGAGACCGGCGGCCGGCTCGGGCGCATCCCGGTGCCGATGCTGGCCGTACCGGCGGTGCTGCTGGCCGGGGCGCTGGCGGCCGGGGTGGTGCCGGCGCCGGCGGCGGCCGCCGGGCGGGCCGGGGCGCTGTTCGCCGACGGCTCCGGCTACCGGCACGCGGTGCTCGGCGGACGCGCGGCGTCCGCCCCGGCGTTCGCGCCGCCGCACTGGTCGGCGGCCGGGATCCTGCTCGGGCTGCTCTCCACGGCCCTCGCCATCGCCCTGGCCGCACTGGCGGTGCGGCGGCCCGTCCGCACCGGGGCGGCCGCGCTGCTCGCGCCCGTACGGCGGCTGCAGTCCGGGCACGTCGGCGACTACGTCGCCTGGATGGTCGCCGGGACGGCACTGCTGACCGCGCTGACCGTCCCGGGGATCCGCTAGCGGATCCGGCTGTCCGGGCGTCAGCGGCCGCGGCGCAGAGCGGAGATCAGCTGACTCTTCGACATCTGAGACCTGCCCTCGATCCCGGCCTTCTGGGCCTCGCGGTACAGGTCCTCCTTGGTACGCGCCTCCATGCCGCCGGACTTCGCACCCCCCTTGGGGGCCATCGTCCTGCGCTGTGCGCTCTTGCTGCTCTTCATGGTCGTTTTGGGCATGTCCGCCTCCTTCCGCCTTCAGTGTCCGGCAGGTGACGGACCGCCGCCCGTGGGACTACTCCGAGCGCGCACGGCCCCGGGGTGGCTACGGCTCCTTGCGGCCCAGCAGCTTGTTCACCCGCGAGCCGACGCCCCAGGACATGACCCGCCAGGCCGCCTCGGTGACGATGTCCCGGCTCATCTTGCTCTCCCCGCGCTCCCGCTCGATGAACGTGACGGGGACCTCGATGACGTGGAAGCCCGCCTTGACTGCGCGCCAGGCCAGGTCGATCTGGAAGCAGTAGCCCTGGGAGGCGACGGCCTCCATGCCGAGCCCTTCCAGGGTCTCCTTGCGGAAGGCCCGGTAACCCGCCGTCATGTCGCGGATCGGCACGTCCAGCATGAGCCGGGAGTACGTGCTGCCGCCGCGGGAGATGAACTCGCGCGACTTGGGCCAGTTGACGATCCGTCCCCCCGGCACCCAGCGGGAGCCGATCACCAGGTCGGCGCCCTTGAGCGCGGTGAGCAGCCGGGGCAGCTCCTCGGGCTGGTGCGAGCCGTCCGCGTCCATCTCCACCAGGACGCCGTAGCCGTGCTCGATGCCCCAGCGGAAGCCCGCCAGATAGGCGGCGCCCAGGCCCTCCTTGCCCTTGCGGTGCAGGACCTTGACGTGGTCGTCCTCGACCGCCAGCTCGTCGGCGACCTTGCCGGTGCCGTCCGGGCTGTTGTCGTCGGCGACGAGGATGTGGGCGTCCGGTACGGACTCCCGGACCCGGGCGACGATCGGCGCGATGTTCTCCGCCTCGTTGTAGGTCGGAATGATCACCAGGACGGTGCCGAGCGGACCGTACTTCCGCCGTCCGCCGTCGTCCTGGCCGGTGCGGCGCGGCCGCGGTCCCCCGTCCTCGGTGCCGGTCCCGTCGGCCTCGGTGCGCGGCTGGTCGGCCTCGGTGCGCGGCTGGTCGGCCTCGGTGCGCGGCTGGTCGGCCTCGGTGGTCGGCTCCTCGGCCCCGGTGCGTGGCTCCTCGGCCTCGCGTGCGTCGCTCACGGCTGCTGCCCCTTCTTGTCCGTACGTCCCCGACGGCCGATCATGATCGCGGCCGCGCAGGACAGAACGCCCACCATAGCGAGCACCCACTCCGGGGCCGCACCGACGCGGTCGGCGAGGGTCGTGCCGTCACGCAGCGGGATGCGCGCGGTGAGCACATCTTGCGTGAATTCTTTCGTCCGCTGCTCGATCGTGCCATCCGGCGCGACGACCGCGCTGATCCCGCTGGTGGCCGCGGTGATCACGGGACGGCCGTGTTCGATGGCCCGCAGCCGGGACATGACCAGCTGCTGTTCGGGCTGGCCGCTGCGGCCGTAGGTGGCGTTGTTGGTCTGGACGACGATCGCGCGGGCGCCCGCGTTGACCGTGTCGCGGACGATCTCGTCGTACGCGACCTCGAAGCAGATCACGTCGCCCAGCCGGGCCGGGCCGACCTTCAGCAGCCCGGTGTGGTCACCGGGGTAGAAGTCGCGGGGGATGCGCTGCAGCCGGGTGATGATCTTGCTGAGCTGCTCGCGGAACGGCACGTACTCGCCGAAGGGCACCGGGTGCTGCTTGGTGTACGAGGCGCCGGGGCCCTTCTCGGGGTCCCAGACGATGCCCTCGTTGAACACGTACCCCGGCTTGGTGGGGTGGTCGACCAGGGCGCCGACCAGCACCGGCACGCCGATGGCCTTGACCGCCTCGTCGATCCGGGCGTAGGCCTCCCGGTACTGGAAGGGGTCCAGGTCGGAGGAGTTCTCCGGCCATATGACGAGGTCGGGCTTCTTGATCCGGCCGGCCTTGACGTCCCTGGCCAGGTCGAGCGTGGCGTCCACGTGGTTGTTGAGGATCTTCATGGGGCGGCCCAGGAAGTCCATGCCCGCCTGCTGCACGTTGCCCTGCACGACCGCGACGTCCACGCTGTCGTCCGCGCGGGTCGGGATCGGCACCGCGAATCCGGCCACGGTCACGGCGGCCGCGACGACGACCGCGCCGGCGGCGGGCAGCGCGCCCCGCGCCGACAGACCGCCGTCCGCCCCCCGCAGCCGCCACAGGGCGAGCGCGGCGGAGGCCAGCAGTCCGCCGGTCAGCGCGACGCCGAAGGTGACCAGCGGGGCGCCGCCGAGCGCGGCGAGCGGGGTGAACGGCGACCCGGTGTTGGCGAAGGCCAGCCGCCCCCAGGGGAAGCCGCCGAACGGCACCCGGTCCCGGGCCAGCTCCTCGGCCACCCACAGACAGGCCGTCCACAGCGGCCACAGGGACGGCACCGGCAGCCGGGAGACCAGCGCGAAGCCCGCGCCCATCAGCACCAGGAAGAGCGATTCGATGACGGACAGGCCGATCACCGCGTCCCAGCCGATCACGCTCAGCCACTTCAGCAGCAGCACGAAGAACGGCAGCCCGAAGGCGAACCCCGTCCAGGCGCCCTGGCGGGCGGTGCGGCCGTACGTGAGCAGGCTCAGGGCCGCCACCGACAGCAGGGACAGCGGCCAGACCCCGAACGGCGGGAAGGCGAACCCGAGCGCGAGCCCGGCGACGGCCGCGAGCACGCTGCGCCACGCCTCGCGGCGGGCGAGCCGGGCCAGGCGGCGCCACCGGCCGGGACGGTCCCCACCGGGGGGCGTGGGCGCCTCCGCCGCGGCGTCGCCCCGGTCGTCCGTACGGGGCGCGGCGGCGGGCGTCCGCGGCCCGTCCGGTCGTTCTTCGGCCGGGCCGGACGAGGCGGCTTCGGCGGTGGTGTCGGAACCCGAGGGCACGGTGCGGCCTTCCTGCAAATCAAGCTGTGATGAGGTGACCGTATAACGCGGGCGCGCGGCTGTGTCCCCGAGGTGCGGAACGCAGGGAAGAAGACCAGGGTTCCCGGTTCGGGCCCGTTCAGGTCTCTTCGGGCCGCTGTTCCTGATTTCGGCGGATGCCGCCCCCTCACGGGGGGCGGTCCGCCGTGTGCGTGCGGATGGGGGCCCGACGCCCTTCGGGCCGGCCTGGGACCCGCTGGCTGCGGGTCGACCGAGAGCCGTTGTCTACTGAGCGTCCGGGCCCCTCCCGGGTCGCACCTGCCGACCCGGCGACCCTCCCTCGCCCCCGTGCGCTGGACCTGGCTCCCAGTGGTGACGGCCTGGGCGGCGCGTCTCCCTCTGGCCCAGCGGCGTTCGACGACTGCGTGAAGATTCCCCGGTCGGGTGTCCAGTGGTGGACGGGGCCGAACCTACCGGCCACCGACCGGACCCTGTCAACAGTCGCATGACCTGCGCCGTTTCCTCAAATGACCAGGTCAGTACGGACAATGTTCAGCTGTCGCGACAGGCCGGTGGCACATCGTTCGGCGGTACGCGAACGCGTAGCGTCACTCGTCCGGACGGCTGTGCACGGTGCGTCCGCCCACCACCGTGCGCACGCACAGGGGCAGTTGGCGGCCGGGGGTGAGGTCGGGCAGCCCGGGCGTGCCGGAGCGCGGATCGGTCGACCAGCCGGCCACCCGCGTGTCGGGGACCTGGACGACGAGTTCGCCGGTCCGCCACACCGCGTAGTCGGCGGGCGCGCCGGGCACCAGGACGCCCGCGTCGTCCCGTCCGACGGCCCGCCAGCCGCCGCGGGTGTGGGCGGTGAAGGCGGCGCGGGCGGAGACCCGGTGCTCAGGGGTGCGGTGGAAGGCGGCGGCGCGCACGGTGCCCCACGGGTCCAGCGGGGTGACGGGGCTGTCGGAGCCGAGCGCCAGGGGCACCCCGGCCCGCAGCAGCGCCGCGTACGGGTTGAGGGTGCGGGCCCGCCCGGGGCCGAGCCGCTGGGCGTACATGCCCTCCTCGCCGCCCCAGGCGGCGTCGAAGGCGGGCTGGACGGAGGCGGTGAGGCCGAGGTCCGCGAAGGCGGCGATGGTCTCGTCGGTGAGCATCTCGGCGTGTTCGACGCGGTGCCGGGCGGCCCGGACCCGGGCCAGGCCGACCTTGTCGGCGGCGGCCCGTACGCCCTCGACGACGGCGGAGACGGCGGCGTCGCCGATGGCGTGGAACCCGGCCTGGACGCCGCCCTCGGTGCACACGGCGACATGGGCGGCGACGGCGGCCGCGTCCAGGTACCCGGTGCCGGTGTGCGGCGCGTCGGCGTAGGGCTGGTGGAGGCAGGCGGTGTGGGAGCCGAGGGCGCCGTCCACGAAGAGGTCTCCGGCGGCTCCGGCGGCGCCCAGCGCCCGCACCTTCTCCAGGCCGGCGGGGCCGGTCACGGCCTCGGCCCAGTAGCCGTGGACCCGGGGGCCGGCCCCCTCGGCGGCGAGCCGCAGCAGCCCGGTGAGGTCGTCCTCGCCCGAGATGCCGGGGCCCGCGCATTCGTGGACCGAGCCGATGCCCACCGAGGCGGCGTGGGCGAGGGCGGCGCGCTGGGCGTCCTCGCGCTGGCGCGCCGTCACGCTCGCGTACGCGGCGGCGCGCACGGCGTGGTGGGCGTCGGCGGTCAGGGCCGCGTCGGGGGCGTAGCCGGTGCGGCCGGTGATGTCCGGGACGCGGTCGAGCAGCGCGGTGGTGACCACCGCGGAGTGCACATCGGCGCGGCTGAGGTAGAGGGGCCGGCCGCCGGTGGCCTCGTCCAGTTCGGCGCGGGAGGGCGGGCGGCCGCCGGGCCAGCCGCTGGCGTCCCAGCCATGGCCGAGAAGCATCTGGTCGGTGGGGTGGGCGGCGGCGTGCGCGCGGACCCGTTCCAGGGCGTCGGCGAGGGTGGGGGTGCCCGTCAGGTCGAGGCCCGTGAGGGCGAGTCCGGTGGCGGTGGTGTGCACATGCGCATCGGTGAACGCGGGGGTGACCAGCGCCCCGTCCAGCCGCACCACCTCGTCCACGCCGTCGGCGAAGCCGTCCGCGGCGCCCTCGGAGCCGACCCAGGCGATGGTGTCGCCCTCGACGACCATCGCGGTCGCGAACGGATCGGCGGGGCTGTGCACCTCGCCCCCGCGCAGCAGGACGGTGCGGCCTTCGTCGGCCTGGTCGGGGGTCGGGTCGTTCACGGCGGGCTGCCTCGCGGGGTCGGTTTTCGGACGATCCGGGCACCGGGGATCACACGTCCGGCCGGGCCCGTACGGGGGGTCAGACGCGCGGCGGGCGCGCCTCGTACGGAGTGGACAGGACGACGGTGGTGCGGGTGGAGACACCGGCCAGCGAGCGGATCCGGCTGAGCAGGTGCTCCAGCTCCAGCGGGGTGGCGACGCGCACCTTCAGGATGTAGTTCTCGTCGCCCGCGACACTGTGACACGCCTCGATCTCGGGCACCTCGGCGAGCCGGTCGGCGATGTCGTCCGGCGCGCTCGGGTCGAAGGGTTTGACCGAGATGAAGGCGGTCAGGGGCAGCCCCACGGCCTCCGGGTCCACCACGGCCGCGTAGCCGCGGATCACGCCCCGCTGCTCCAGGCGGCGGACCCGCTGATGCACGGCCGATGTGGACAGGCCGGTGGCCTTGCCCAGGTCCGTGTAGCTCATCCGCCCGTCCTTGACGAGCAGCTCCACGATTTGTCTGTCCAACTCCTCCACAGCCGATCACCTTATGTGGTCGGAAGGCTCTCGGCACAGCGGGCACACCCCGTGGATCGGTCCGGAACGCGCAGCATCTGCACGGGGCATGTGACGAACGCCACATCCCTTGGTGGGTGTCCTATGAGATGCGGCGATTACCTATGCGACCGCGAGGGAAATGCTTGCTGTGGTCGAGGCCGACGCGCCTGGCCAGCCCACCCGAGGGGGAAATCTCATGCCCTACGTCGAGCGCCTCGATGAAGGCGACATCGAATCGTACGAAACATACGAAATGTTCCGGGTCATCTGCCCGGACTGCGCGCAGCCCATCGCGCTGCTCGCGGACGAGGACGTTCTCCCGGAGCACGCGCTGTGCCCGTCTCCGTGGAACCCGTTCGGACTGACGGTGTGCGCCGGCACCGGGCGCGGGGTGGCGGACGCCGCCGCCGCGGACGCCTCGCTCGACGCGCACGAGCGGGACGCGGCGCTGCTACTGACGCTGCCGGAGGGGCTGGACTGGCGGAAGCAGCCGTTCTCGCACATCGGCGGCCCGGGCTCGCGCCCGATCAGGACGCCGATGACGGTGCGCCACGCCGCGTCCCGCCCGTAAAGCCCGTAGCGAACGCGAATACGGCGGGGGCCCGGCACGGCCGCGCCCCCTACCGCTCACCTACCGGCTCTCGGGTCCCGCGACACTGCGCGCGATGACCACACGCTGGATCTGGTTGGTGCCCTCCACGATCTGCAGGACCTTGGCCTCGCGCATGTAGCGCTCGACCGGGAAGTCCGCCGTGTAGCCGTAGCCGCCGAACAGCTGGACCGCGTCGGTGGTGACGCGCATCGCGGTGTCGGTGCAGAACAGCTTGGCCATGGCCGCCTGCTTGGAGAACGGCCGCCCCGCGTCCCGCAGCCGGGCGGCGGCCAGGTAGAGGGCGCGCCCGGCCTCGATCTGGGTGGCCATGTCGGCCAGCATGAAGCGCAGCCCCTGGAAGTCGGCTATCGGACGGCCGAACTGCTTGCGCTGCGCGGTGTAGGCCAGCGCCTCGTCCAGCGCCGCCTGCGCGAGGCCGATCGCGCAGGCCGCGATGCCCAGGCGGCCCGCCTCGAGGGCGGACAGGGCGATGGCGAAGCCCTGGCCCTCGTCGCCGATCCGGCGGGTGTCGGGGACCCGGACCCGGTCCAGGTGGATCTGCGCGGTGGGTGACCCGTTCATGCCCATCTTGCGCTCGGGGGCGGCCGCGGAGAGCCCGGGGGCGTCGCCGGGCACCAGGAACGCGCTGATGCCACGGGTGCGCTCGGGGCCGGTGCGGGCGAGGACGGTGTAGAAGTCGGCGATGCCGCCGTGGGTGATCCACGCCTTGCCGCCCTCCAGCGTCCAGGTGTCGCCCTCCCGGGTGGCGCGGGTGGTGAGGGCTGCGGCGTCGGACCCGGAGGCGGGCTCGGAGAGGCAGTACGCGCCGAGCAGCCCGCCGCCGAGCATCGCCGGAAGGTGCTCGGCCAGCTGCTCCTTGGTGCCGTACCGGGCGAGGCCGTGGCAGGCCAGGGTGTGGACGCTGACGCCGAGGCCGACGGTGAGGCGGGCCGCGGCCAGCTCCTCCAGGACCTGGAGATAGACCTCGTACGGCTGGTCGCCGCCACCGAACTCCTCGGGATACACCAGCCCCAGCAGCCCCGACTCGGACAGCAGGGCGAACAGTTCGCGGGGGAAGTGCCCCGCGGCCTCCTCCTCGGCGGCTCGGGGGCGGATCTCCCGGTCGACCAGCTCGCGGACGAGCGAGATCAGGTCGCGGGCTTCCTCGGTGGGCAGTTCGCGTTCCACCGGCTGCGGGCCGTGGTCGGTCATGGCGGCGCTCTCCTCTCCCTGTAGGGCGCGGCGGCGGCGTGCGCGCCCGGTGGGGCGGCGCCGCCGGTGTCCTGCCTCGCCGCCGGTCCTCCCGCCGGATCGCGAACGGGTGATGACCTGCACCGTGGCGGTTGGAGTATGCCCGATCGAGGGGCCCGCGTCACCGATGTATCGATCTTCAACCACATTCCTCCGCCCGGGTGTTGCCCGGACTGGATTGGCCCAGACCATTGACCCCACTGGTCTAGTCCTTCTACCGTTCTCCCACCCTGCCCTGCGCGTGCATGTCAATATCGGGGCAGGTCGTCGGGCACTTCACCTCCCCTCACCCCCCACCGAGGAGAACCCATGCTCAGACCACGCGGAATACGGGCCGCCGTCGCGGCCCTCTCGACAGCGGTGCTGACCGCGACCCTGCTGGCGGGCGCGGCGACGGCCAGCCCGAGCGCCACCCCGGCGGAGCCCCCCACCGCGGCCAAGACCGCGCAGGCGGCCGGCAACAAGGTCGTCGGCTACTTCACCGAATGGGGCGTCTACCAGCGGAACTACCACGTGAAGAACGTGGAGACCTCCGGGTCCGCCGCCAAGCTCACCCACATCAACTATGCCTTCGGCAATGTCACCGGCGGCAAATGCGCGATAGGTGACGCCTACGCCGACTACGACAAGGCCTACGACGCGGCGGGCAGCGTCGACGGCAAGGCCGACACCTGGGACGCCGGGGCGCTGCGCGGCAACTTCAACCAGCTGCGCAAGCTCAAGAAGCTGCACCCGAACCTCAAGGTCCTGTGGTCCTTCGGCGGCTGGACCTGGTCGTCCGGGTTCGGCGAGGCGGCCAGGAACCCCGCGGCGTTCGCCGAGTCCTGCTACAACCTGGTCGAGGACCCGCGCTGGGCGGACGTCTTCGACGGCATCGACATCGACTGGGAGTACCCCAACGCCTGCGGCAACACCTGCGACACCAGCGGCCGGGCCGCGTTCAAGAACCTGATGGCCGCGCTGCGCGCCAAGTTCGGCCAGAACAACCTGGTCACCGCCGCCATCACGGCCGACGCCTCGTCCGGCGGCAAGATCGACGCCGCCGACTACGCGGGCGCCGCGCAATACGTGGACTGGTACAACCCGATGACGTACGACTTCTTCGGCGCCTGGGCGGCCCAGGGCCCGACCGCCCCGCACTCGCCCCTCACCTCCTACAGCGGCCTGCCCCAGCAGGGCTTCTACACCGACGCCGCGATCCAGAAGCTCAAGGGGCTCGGCGTCCCGGCCTCGAAGCTGCTGCTGGGCATCGGCTTCTACGGACGCGGCTGGACCGGCGTCAGCCAGGCCGCCCCCGGCGGCACCGCGACCGGCGCCGCGCCGGGCACGTACGAGGCGGGCATCGAGGACTACAAGGTGCTCAAGAGCAAGTGCCCGGCCACCGGCACGGTCGCCGGGACGGCCTACGCGCACTGCGGCAGCGAGTGGTGGAGCTACGACACCCCCGCCACCATCGCCGGGAAGATGACCTACAAGCAGCAGCAGGGTCTCGGTGGCACCTTCTTCTGGGAGCTGAGCGGTGACACCGGCAACGGAGAGCTGATCAAGTCCATCAGCTGAGCCGGGCAAGAGGTACGAAGGAGCCGGGAGCGCATGCGCTCCCGGCTCCTTCGTACCCGCCGGTAACGCGGCGCGCAAGCGCCTCGCGCGTATGCCGCACGCATGTGCCGAAAACCCGTGTTCCGGTGAACCGATCCGGCGCCGGAGCCGTATCGCAACGCGGCTTGTTCTGACTATTGCGGGGCATCCGCCTCACAAGGAAATCTGAGCGCTGGGGTGGCCCTGACCGGCCCGTTGCGCATGAACCAAAGGATCGATCATGAGTTCCGAGCAGTGCCCGAGCTGTGGCGGCCAACTCGCCGTCAACCAGGACGGGTGGAAGATCTGCCACTCCTGCGGCTACGCCTCACCGCCCGGCTTCGCGCCCGCTCCCGCGCCCGGCGACTGCGTCGCCCCCGCCACCCCCACCTGACCCTGAAGTCCCACCCGCCCCTTCGTACCCGTTGAGCGAGGCCCCGTGGTCAATCCCTGGCTGGCGATGGCATCCGGCACCGATCCGGCGGAGCGCATCCGGGTGGTGCGCCGCGCGCACGAGGTGTTCCTGACGGAGGGGGCCATGGGCCCGGCCGTCCGCCCGGTGGTGGCGGACTCCTGGCGGCGCTCGGCCGACGCCCGGGTGGCGCAGGAGTGCACGGCACCGATCGATCTGGTGGACGACGCGCTGGAGGCGTACCGGGCGGACCATCCGCTGGCCGGGGTGATGCCCCTGTTCCGCGAGCTGCTGGGGAGCATCGCGCACGACGGCGCCCATCTCCTCGCCGTCTGCGACGACCTCGGCCGCATGCTGTGGGTGGAGGGGCACGCGGGGATACGCCACCGGGCCGAGCGGATGAACTTCGTCGCCGGGGCCCGCTGGGACGAGCGCCACGCCGGCACCAACGCGCCCGGCACCGCGCTCACCCTCGACCACGCGGTGCAGATTTTCGCCACCGAGCACTTCAACCGCAGCGTGCAGCCCTGGACCTGCGCCGCGGCCCCCATCCACGACCCGCACTCCGGGCGGCTGCTGGGCGCGGTGGACCTCACCGGCGGCGACCATCTGGCCGCCCCGCACAGCCTCGCCCTGGTCCAGGCGACCGCCCGCGCCGCCGAGGCGCAGCTGGCCGCGCTCGCGCCCCCGGCGCGCGGGCCGCGTGTGGCGCTGACGGCGCTGGGTCGCGACGAGGCGCTGCTGGTCACCGAGGGGCGGCGGCTGCGGCTGGGACGGCGGCACAGCGAGATCATGGTGCTGCTCGCGGGCCATCCGGAGGGCCTGAGCGGCGCCCGGCTGGCGCTGGAGCTGTACGGGCCGCGGGCCGACCACCGCTCGCCGGTGACGCTGCGCGCCGAGATGTCCCGGCTGCGCAGGCTGGTGGGCCCGCTGCTCGGATCGCGCCCGTACCGGCTGTGCGCGCCGCTGCGGACCGATGCGGGCGTGGCGGCCGAGGAGTTGGCGGCCGGTGAGGTGGCCACGGCGCTGCGGGCGTATCCGGGGCCGCTGCTGCCGATGTCGGAGGCGCCGGGGGTGTGCCGGATGCGGCGGGCGTTGGAGGACGGGCTGCGGCGGGCGGTGCTCTCGCGCGGTGACCCGGAGCTGCTGCGGCGCTGGGCGCAGACGTCGTGGGGCGAGGACGACCTGGAGGTGGCGGAGGCGCTGCTGGCCGCCCATCCGCCGCACTCCCCCGGCCGGGCGGCCCAGGCGGCGCGGGTGCGGCGGCTGCGCGAGGTGTACGGAGTGGCGGGCGGCGGCCCGGAGGACAACTGCCGGGAGCACGGGGACGCAACGTCGCCGCAACGTTGCCGCGTCTAGCCTCCCCCACATCTCCGTCCGTCCCGTGGCGGGCGGAGCCCGCAGGCACGACAGGGAGGGCCGCCCCCATGACGCGTTACGCCAACCCCGGCTCCGAGGGATCGGTTGTCAGCTACCAGCCGCGCTACGACCACTGGATCGGCGGGGAGTACGTACCCCCCGCCAAGGGACGCTACTTCGAGAACCCGACGCCGGTGAACGGGCAGCCGTTCACCGAGATCGCCCGGGGCACCGCCGAGGACGTCGAGCGGGCCCTGGACGCCGCGCACGCCGCCGCGCCCGCCTGGGGCCGTACCGCGCCCGCCGAGCGCGCCGCGGTGCTGCTGAGGATCGCCGACCGCATGGAGCAGCATCTGGAGGAGCTGGCGGTCGCGGAGAGCTGGGAGAACGGCAAGCCGGTGCGGGAGACCCTGGCCGCCGACATCCCGCTGGCCATCGACCACTTCCGCTACTTCGCGGGGGCGATCCGGGCCCAGGAGGGCAGTCTCTCCGAGATCGACGAGGACACGGTCGCCTACCACTTCCACGAGCCGCTGGGCGTGGTCGCCCAGATCATCCCGTGGAACTTCCCCATCCTGATGGCCGCCTGGAAGCTCGCCCCGGCGCTGGCCGCGGGCAACGCGGTGGTCCTCAAGCCCGCCGAGCAGACGCCCGCCTCGCTCCACGTCTGGCTGAACCGGGTGGCCGACCTGCTGCCGCCGGGCGTGGTCAACATCGTCAACGGCTTCGGGGTGGAGGCCGGGAAGCCGCTGGCCTCCAACGCGCGCGTCGCCAAGGTCGCCTTCACCGGCGAGACCACGACCGGCCGGCTGATCATGCAGTACGCGAGCGAGAACCTGATCCCGGTCACGCTGGAACTCGGCGGCAAGAGCCCGAACATCTTCTTCGACGACGTCTCCGCCGCCGACGACGACTTCCTCGACAAGGCCCTCGAAGGCTTCACGATGTTCGCCCTCAACCAGGGCGAGGTGTGCACGTGTCCGTCGCGCGCGCTGATCCAGGACGGCCACTACCAGGACTTCATGGACGCGGCCGTGGCCCGCACGGAGAAGATCACCCAGGGGCATCCGCTGGACACCGACACCATGATGGGCGCCCAGGCGTCCAACGACCAGCTGGAGAAGATCCTCTCCTACCTGGACATCGGCAAGCAGGAGGGCGCCCGCGTCCTCACCGGCGGCACCCGCGCGGAGCTGGGCGGCGAGCTGGAGGGCGGCTACTACGTGCGGCCCACCATCTTCGAGGGCGGCAACCACATGCGCGTCTTCCAGGAGGAGATCTTCGGGCCGGTGGTGGCCGTGGCCCGGTTCGCGGACTTCTCGGACGCCATCGAGATCGCCAACGACACGCTGTACGGGCTGGGCGCGGGCGTCTGGACCCGGAACGGCACGGCCGCGTACCGGGCCGGACGGGCGATCCAGGCGGGCCGGGTGTGGACGAACTGCTACCACGCCTACCCGGCGCACGCCGCCTTCGGCGGCTACAAGCAGTCGGGCATCGGGCGCGAGAACCACAAGATGATGCTGGACCACTACCAGCAGACGAAGAACCTGCTGGTCTCGTACTCCCCGAAGAGGCTCGGCTTCTTCTAGAGCCTGAAGCCGGTTGCCAGGAGGCACGGCGGAGTGGAGCCAGGGTCATCCTGGCTCCACTCCGCCGACGTCGCGTCAGGTGCGGGTCCAGCGTTGGTTGTCGCCGTTCGAGCAGGTGTAGAGCTGGATCAGGGTGCCGTTGGCGGTGCCTCCCGCGACGGCGTCGAGGCAGAGCCCGGACTGGACACCGACGATGGATCCGTCGGAGTTAAGGCGCCATTTCTGGTTGTCACCGCCCCAGCAGCTGTAGATCTGGACCTTGGAGCCGTTGCCGGTACCGGCGGCGTCCAGGCACTTGTCGCCGTAGACCCTGAGCTCGCCGGCGTCGGTGTACGCCCACTGCTGATTGGTGCCGTTGTGGCAGTCCCACAGCTGGAGCTGGGTGCCGTCGGTGGTGCTGGTGCCGGGCACGTCCAGGCAGCGGCCCGAACCGACGCCCTTGATCTGTCCGGAATCCGCGGGGGGCGTGGTGGAGCCGCCGTTGAGCGCGTTGAGGACGGCGGTGTAGGCGGGCTTCTTGCTGCCGTTGCCGTTGAACAGCAGCGGCGTCTGCTCCGCTCGCCAGGAGTCGGTGTCGCGCACACCCCAGACGGTGATGCCGAGGCAGCGCGGGACGGCCAGGCAGTCGTTGGTCACGTTGGCGTAGGTCGTGGCCGAGGCGCCCTGGATGTCCAGTTCGGTGAGGGCCACGTCGACGCCGAGGGCGGCGAAGCTCTGCAGGGTGGTGCGGAAGTTGCTGTTGTACGGGCTGTCGTTGTTGAAGTGCGACTGGAAGCCGACGCAGTCGATCGGCACGCCGCGCTGTTTGAAGTCCCGGACCATGGCGTACACGGCCTGGGTCTTGGCCCAGGTCCAGTTCTCGATGTTGTAGTCGTTGTAGCAGAGCTTGGCGGCCGGGTCGGCGGCGCGCGCGGTGCGGAAGGCGACCTCGATCCAGTCGTTGCCGGTGCGCTGCAGGTTGGAGTCGCGCCGGGCTCCCGAATTGCCGTCGGCGTAGGCCTCGTTCACCACGTCCCACTGGGCCATCTTGCCCTTGTAGTGGGCCATGACGCCGTTGATGTGGTCGACCATCGCCTGGCGCAGCGCGCCGCCGCTGAGGCTCTGCATCCAGCCGGGCTGCTGGGAGTGCCAGGCCAGGGTGTGACCGCGTACCTTCTTGCCGTTCTGCACCGCCCAGTTGTAGACACGGTCACCGGCGCTGAAGTTGAACTGACCCCGCTGCGGTTCGGTGGCGTCGATCTTCATCTCGTTCTCGGCCGTCACCGTGTTGAACTCACGGCCCGCGATCGTCGTGTACGCCGAGTCGCCCAGCCTGCCCGAGGCGATGGCGGTGCCGAAGTAGCGGCCGCTCTGCGCCGCCGCGGCGCCGAGCGTGTTCTCGGCGGCGTGTGCGGTCGGCGGCGTGACCAGTGCGGCGACCGCACCGAGGACGCCGACGACCAGCGCCACCAGCAGGCGGCGGATCTTCCGGCGGGTAACGGGTCCGGGAACGGCGTATAAGCCCATGGCTGTGCCTCCAAGGTCATCACGGAAGGACGGCAGTCGCAGGGGGGTGCGCCGTCCACTCCCCCTCGGCAGACGGACACCGGAACGTGACGGGGTGGCGCAGGCTTTGGTGCGCGGATCCGTCGTGCAGCACGGTGAGGTGTTGACGGTGGATCGTCAATACTCCTCACCGAAAAAGTTTCCGTTCCTCTCCCGAAAAATTCCGGAACCCTGGCCAACCGACCGGCGAACCGCTGGCGCCACGAACACGGAGGGGAGGCGCTGTTTGTGGACAGATCGGCCACAGGCCTTGACCAGAGGGCCCCATATTCCTAGCTTGTGGCGCCAGAGCATCCGGAACTTCTTCGAAATATTTCAGGGCTTTCCCTGCCTCCGGCGGCGACTACGGCCTCCTGCCCTACCCCGTCCGGGTCTGCTGACTCCGCGGCGCTGACGGCGTGGCACGAACCCGGCTCCGGTATGGAACCGGCGTGGCGGGCCCAGCGGAAGGCCGAGCCCGCTCGCCCTGCTCAGGAGTGCCGTGTGCCCGGCATCGTGTCCCAGAACGCGCACTGGTGTTCCGTCGCGTACCGGTCGTCGTCGATCAGGGCACTCCTGCCCCCGGCCCGCAGCGACAGCATCAGGCCCTTGCCCCCGTGATAGCCGGGCCAGGCCGTCTGCCGGGCGACGGCCGGCCGGCCGGTCTTGGTGAAGGCGCCCCAGTACCGCGTCATCTCGTGGGCGAGTCGGCGCTCGTCGGCGTTGAACAACGGGGTGATGGGTGTGCCGTTGTTGAAGCTGGGCCAGATGTAGGCGAGTTCCGCGGCGTGGCCGGCCCCCCAGACGTAGCCGGGGATCTGCGTCAGGCCCGGGCCGGTCCGGTGGTCGAACTCGTACGCATAGGTGGGGGTGTACCGCTCGAGGGTCCGGGCGAGCGAGCGGAGCCCGCACCCGCCGATGCCCGCGACACTCCCCGAGTCGGTCATGATCCCGCCGATGAGGTACGCCGCGGTGTACCGGTCGGACGTATCGGGCCAGGGGTAACGGGCGAGGACCTCGTCGGCGCGGGCGCCGGCGAGGTTCTGGACGAAGGCGAGGTAGGCCTCCTTGCCCGCGCCCATGTAGCCCGCGGCGAAGGTGCGGCCCTCGTCACGGTTGGCACCGACGACCATGGGCACGCGGGTGAACCTCCCGCTGTCCAGCGCCTGGCGTATTCCGTTCGGGAAGGTCGGAGTTCCGTCCACGAAGCCGGCCGAGAAGGTCCGGCTCGCGTCGAGGAGCGTACCCGCCGAAGCCGACCGCAGACAGTCGAGGACGGCCGCCCGAGCCGTGCCGTCGCAGCCCGCCCGCCGGGCGAACGCCGTCCCCGCGGCCTCCGCCCGGGCCTGCGGCCCGCTGCGACAGGAGCCGCTCTGGATCATGGCGCGGGCGAACAGCCCGCGCGAGCCGGGCGACACGAGATGACCGCAGACGGACCAGCCGCCCGCGGACTCGCCGTCGATGGTGACCTCACCGGGGTCACCGCCGAAGGCGGCTATGTTGCGCTGCACCCAGCGCAGCGCGGCCTGCTGGTCCATGAACCCGTAGTTGCCGGACTCGCCGCCCTCCTCGGTGAGGGCGGGCAGGCCGAGGAAGCCGAAGGCGCCGAGCCGGTAGTTGAGCGAGACGCCGATGACACCCGTCTCCTTGACGAGCTTCGACTCGTCGTTCTGCGAGCCGCTGCCGTTGGTCAGGCCACCGCCGTGGATGAAGACGTGCACCGGAAGACGGGCGCCGGCCCGCACGCCCGACGGCCGCCACACGTTGACGTCGAGGCAGTCCTCGGTCTCGCTGCGTGGTCCGTTGCCGCTGGGCAGGACGGGGCAGGGGTTGCCGAAGTCGGCCGCCTCCCGCACGCCGGTCCACCGCGCCGCGGGCCGCGGCGGCTTCCAGCGCAGGGAGCCGGTGGGCGCAGCCGCGTAGGGGATGCCGAGGAACCTCTCGACGCCCTTCGAGGTGGCGCCGAGCACGGCGCCCTTGTCGGTGGCCACCGCGGCCGGCGCCGTCGCGGACGCCGTCGCGGGCAGCAGCCCGACGACGGCGAGGGACATGACCAACGCGCCGCCCAGGGCCGTACGGGTTCTGCTGACAGTCATGGATGGGGACCTCTCTGGCCGGATGCCGGGTGGTCAGCGGGTGACCTCGACGCCGCCGTGCAGGGGGAGCGTCCGCGACGAGGAGCCGACCCACACCTCCCGGTGCCCGGTGCCGAGCTCCCAGGCGTGGGAGGAGGTGTTCCAGTACTTCAGCTGCTGTGCGTCGACCTGGATGCGTACGGTCGTCGACTGACCGGCGCGCAGATGCACCTTCTGGTAGCCGCCGAGCGAGCGCACCGCCTGGGGCGCGGTGGTCTTCGGGCTCGCACCGACGTAGACCTGGGCGACCTCGTCACCGTCACGGGTGCCGGTGTTCTTCAGCGTGAACGAGACGGTCAACGTGCCGTGGCTCTGCCGGACCGCCAGGTCGCGGTAGGCGAAGGAGGTGTACGACAGGCCGTAGCCGAAGGGGAACAGCGGGGCGGCCTTCTCCTTGTCGTACCAGCGGTAGCCCACGTAGATGCCCTCGGAGTAGTTCTCCTGGTTGTCCACTCCCGGGTACCTGAGCGGGTCGCCGGCGACCGGTGTGGCGGACTCGCTCGCGGGGAACGTCTGGGTGGTCTTGCCCGACGGGTTCACATCGCCGTAGAGCAGGCGGGCGGTGGCCTCGGCCCCGTTCTCCCCGGGGTAGTACGTGTCGAGCACCGCCTTGACCTTGGACAGCCACGGCATGGTGATCGACGATCCCGTGTTGAGGACGACCAGCGTGTTCGGGTTGGCGTCGGCGACGGCGGAGATGAGCCCGTCCTGGTCGGCCGGCAGGGAGAGGTCCTTCCGGTCGGCGCCCTCGGTACCGTCGTCGTGGGCGAAGACGATGGGGGTCTTCACCTGGCGGGCCAGGGCCACGGCCTGCTCCCGGGCGGCCTGCGCGGCCTGCGGGGTGACCCAGTTCAGCCGGATCTTGGCCGGTGCGCCCTGGATGGCCTGGGCGTTGGCCGCGAAGCGGTGCGTTCCCGCCGTGAGGTGCACCGTGGCACTGCTGGAGCCCAGGAAACCGGTGATGACGCTCTTGCCGTCGATCTTCAGCGCGCCGTACGCGGCGGGAAGGTCGTAGACGAAGGAGTAGTCGCCGTCGGCCGGCACCGTGAGGGTGCCGCTGTAGTCGAAGGGGGCGGCCGGGGTGACGGTGATCGTGCCGTCCGAGCCGGCCGGCAGGGCGGGGCTGAGGGCCGTCGCGGGAATGGGGGCGCCGGTGGTGTCGACCCCGGCCGCGTAGCGCACCGTGGCATTCCGGCCGGCCCGCTGCGTGATGGTATCCAGCGGCGAGGCCGCGGAGTCCGGTACGACGTTGGAGCTGCCGCCGCCGGTGACCTTCGGTGTCTTCGCGGTCGGGCCGATGAGTCCGATGTCGGTGTCCTCGCCGGTCAGCGGAAGCGCCTTGCCGGTGTTCTTCAACAGGACCGAGCCGGACTCGGCCACCTGCTGCGCGACCCTGGCACCGCCCTGCGGGTCGCGTGCGGGCCGCCGGCCCGCGGCGCCGTCGAGGAGCCCGAAGGCGTTCATCTGGCCCAGGATGCGGGCGACCGCGTCGTCGAGCTCCGAGACCGGAATGGTGCCGTTCGTGATCGCGGTCTTCAGTTTGTCGCCCAGAAAGACGCCGCTCGGCATCTCCTGGTCGAGGCCGTTCACGATGTCGGTCGTCGCGTGCGCCGCGCCCCAGTCCGACATGACCCAGCCCTGGAAGCCCCACTGCTCCTTGAGGATCGAGTTGAGCAGTTCGTCGCTGCCGCAGCCGTGACTGCCGTTCACCGAGTTGTACGAGCACATCACCGCACCGGCGCCGGCCTTGACGGCGGCCTCGAAGGCGGGCAGCTCGATCTGGCGCAGGGTCTGCTCGTCGACGTTGACGTTCACCCCCATGCGGTTGTCTTCCTGGTTGTTCTCCGCGTAGTGCTTGACGGTGGCGATCAGGCCCTGGCTCTGAACGCCCCCGATCTCGCCGGACACCATGCGGGAGCTGAGCAGCGGGTCCTCGCTGAAGGTCTCGAAGTTCCGCCCCGCGTACGGCACCCGGATGATGTTCGTCATCGGTGAGAGCAGGACGTCCTGGCCGAGCGCACGGCCGTCGCGTCCGATGACCTGGCCGAAGGCACGGGCCAGCCGGTCGTCGAACGACGAGGCGAGCGCGACCGGCGCCGGCATCGCGGTGGCGTGCGCGTTGACCCGGACGCCCGCCGGACCGTCGGTGAGCCGCAGTTCGGGGATGCCGAGGCGGGGAACCCCGGGGATGTATCCGGCCTGGCCGAGGGCCCGGGGATCGGTGCCTCCATGGACGAAGGACAACTTCTCGTCCAGCGACATCCGGGCGATGAGGGCAGCGACGCGGGGAGAGACGCCGGCGGTGCCCCGGGCGTCACCCGCGCCCACGCCCGAGGCGCCGGGGGCCACGGCCGTGCCCGCGGCAAGGAGCATCGCGCTCGCTCCCGCGATCAGGGCCGTGCGGCGCAACCGGCCTCTCCTGCGACGCCGTACCGATGTCCCATTGGACTCCATGCGGACTCCTCATCAAGGAAAGCATTCGACGGTTTGAGCTGGACCGGGTTGTGTCCGCCGTGCGGCCGGCTACCGGGACTGTTCGAAGAGCCAATCGATGACCACGTCGTTCTCGTACGTCTGGGGCCATGCGAAGTGCGGGTTCACCGGTGTCGTGCCGGGCGTATAGCTCGTGAACAGGACGTGACCGCGCGCGGCCCGGGCCTGCCGCAGCAGCTCCCGCGAGCGGGCCTCGAACTGCGCCTTCGGTAGATCGTTGGCCCACTCTCCGCGGCTGACCGGTGCACCGGCGGCCTCCAGCGCGTTCATCAGCGTCCAGGTACCGGGGTTGCCGAACCGGCCCTCCCGGTAGGGGACGACCGGGTCGTCCACGGAGTGGTCGGCCCACATCGGAATGTGCGTGATCCTCTCCATGGTGGCCGGGTCGCCCCAGCCGGCCGTGGGCAGGGCGGCCGCGAACACCTCGGGTCGCTTCGCCAGCAGGCTGTAGATGCCACGCCCGCCCGAGGACAGCCCGACGACGTAGAGCCGGTCCGTGTCCACGTTGCGGGAGTGCTCGCTCACGAAGGTGTCGATGAGTTCGATGAGCGCGGCCTGGACCTTGGCGTCGGTCCAGTCCGTGCCGTCGGGTCCGTCCATGGGACGGGGCAGGGGGATCTGCGGAGAGAGGACGAACGCGGGGTTGCGGCGCTGTCGTTGCGGCTTGGCGAACGTGACCGCGATCCGGTTGGCGGTGAGCTGGGTCATGTTGTTGTCCGCGACTTCGCCACCGCCGTGCAGGGTGACGACGAGCGGGTACCGCGTGCGCCTGTGCGGATGGCGTACGAATCCCTCGGGCTGGTACAGCCGGAAGTCCAGTTCGAAACCCGCGGAGTCGGTGAAGGAACCGGCGGCGAACGCGTCGACCACGGGAGTGATGATCCCGTTGTTCCGGCTCGCGAAAGGGCCGGCCCTGAGCACCAGTTCACCTCCCGGGGTGCGCACGTCCGCGACCTGTCTGACGGAGTACGCGCGGTCGAGCGGAAGGGGATCGGTGCCGGCGGCCCGCGCGTTGGCGTCGTTCGGGTCGAGTTCGACGATCAGACGGTCCCCCGGCCGCCCGGGAGCGGATCGGTCGTCCACGTCGGCGACGGTGTTGGAGTAGACCCGGGTCACCGTGCGAGCCGCCGTCTGCTTGCCCACCGTGGCCTTCACCTGGAAGGCGGTGGGCTCGATCACCCCGCCGCGAAAGTCGATGCGATGCGAGTACTGGATGGCGACCGCCGCCACCAGCCAATTGTTCCTCGGCGTCACCCGCGTGACGAGGTCCGTTCGCAGGACCGGATGGGGTCCGGAGGCCGCCGTCGTGGTACCGGCGGCCGCGGCGGCCCCCGTGCTCACGGCCGGCGCCGTGACCGCACCTGCCGTGACGGTGAGCACCGTGCGTCTGGTGATCCCTCTCATGGGTCCTCGTCTCAGTCGGTGGGGCACCCGGGGACGGTGGGCGGGGCTGGGGCAGAGCGAGGTGTTACGCGAGAGTGTCGAAGCATTAACGGATCCGTGTCCAGCAACAAACCGAGATCTGTTCATGCGATCAGCGCATCAATGCAAGCAAGTGCGCCCTGTCGTCGTGGGCCGTGGACCCCCTCGCGTCAACTGGCGGCGATCCGGCGCTGTCCCCGTACGGACGCCCTCTTCCCCCTCGGTCAGGACTTCCTCGGCGTGGCTGACCTTCGCCCCCCGTGACGGTGTGCTTGCCGAATCATCTGAGCGGATGAGGTCTTCGGGCAGGACAGGACGAGATGCCGCGCTGTGGCCGGAGCCCGTGCGGCAGCCGCGCCGCCCCGGTGCCGCGGAAATCCGCTGACTGTCCCGTCGACCAGTGAGACGATCGGCGGGGCATGATCTCAGGGCGCCCGCCGGTGCCGCCAGACCGCCTACGCGCTGAAGCAGCACCTTTGCGAACAGCGCGGTGCGGCGCCGACGTCGCCCTCCGGCCCGGCTCCGCAGGGCGGTGACTCGCGGGCAGTCCGAGCCGACCTGCGGCTTCTCCGCTCCCAGGGCTCATTCCGTCGGCCCCGGCCGGATCGCCCGACCGCTTTTTACACGACAACGGACCGGTAGGGAAGACGCCAAGACTAGGGATTCTCGCACTCACTGGGGCCGCTCTTTACACATGCTGTCCCGGCGCAAATACTAGTCGAAAGCACAATCCTCGAAATCGCTCGGAACCGGCAGGCACCACTGGGTTCAGTCGTCCTCCGGTGCGATGCAAAGGAGTGACCGTCTCCGTGCGTACCGCCTTATTCCTGCGCGCGTCACAGCGCCCATCACTCGCGTACGCTCCCTGTGGCGGCTCCGCCCTCCAGCGAAGGCCGCGTGGCCCTGCGTCCGGTGCACCAGAGCACCGCATGAGACCGTCCGTACCGCCACTCGGCCCGGTGAGCTGCTCCAAGGCAGTCAGAACCTGACACCCGGCCCGCGGCCGATCTGATCGCTGCATCAACGGGGGCGGCGTTCGCCCGGAATTCCCCACGGGAATTATCCGGCGTCACACGCATGACCAGGTGACACATCGGCACGCAATACACATAACCCCTTCCGCATGCCTGCGGTGGTCTTTGTGTTGTGCGCGCCGATTTCCCGAAAACCGTTCATCGCATTGTTTCGGGGCGTTTCCATGGCCGCATCCCCTACGCGCTGGGTACGCGAGCGCGAAGAATGCCGATCGCAGGAGGGAAACACCGTGCAGAGTTCGCGGCAGATCCGGAAAACGAGCGGGCGTGCCCAGGACGGACCAGGACCCGACGCCCGCCGGGATCTGGAATTGCAGGTATTGGGCCCCATGACCCGGCGCCGCGGGGGCCGGGTAACGCCGCTCGGGCCGCCGAGGCACCGGGCGCTGCTGGGCCTGCTGCTCATCCGGCTCGGACAGGTGGTCCCCACCGACCAGCTGGCGGAGGAGCTGTGGAGCGGGGCCCCGCCACGCCGGCCCGCCGCCACCCTCCAGACCTATGTCTCCCACTTACGCCGCTCACTCGCCCCTGACTGCGGCGCGGAGGGCGCGCGGCTGCTGCGCTTCCAGTCGCCCGGATACGTCCTCGCGCTGGACCCCGAGTACGTCGACGCCCATCGTTTCGAGGGTCTGATCGCGCAGGCCCGGCGGTACGCGGGCGAGCAGCTCCTCCAATCGGCCCACGATCTGCTCACGGCCGCGCTGGGGCTGTGGCACGGCAGCCCCTTCTTGGGCCTGACCTCCTACGAACCGCTCGCCGAGGAGAGCTCCCGGCTGGAGCAACAGCGGCTGACAGCGGTCGAGTCGTACGCGGAGGTATGCCTGGCCCTGGGGCAGCCGGACGCGGTGGTGGCCCGGCTCGGCCCGGAGGCTCGCCATCATCCGATGCGCGAGCGTCTCATCGGCCATCTGATGACCGCCCTGTACGAGCTGGGCAGGCAGGCCGAGGCGCTTCAGCTCTATGAGCGCACCCGCGCTTGCCTGGCCGAGGAGCTCGGGGTGGACGCCGACGCCGAACTCCAGCGCGTGCACACCCGTATCCTCCGCCATGAACTGACCGTGCCATCGCACTACTCCGGCGCGGAGGCCGGTCCCTCCGTCGTCCACCTCGGCCACCCCGTGGGCCACCTCGGCGGCGATGACGGCTCCCGGAAGAGCTCCCGGGACGGTTCGGAGGGCCGGTCCCCGGCGCCTTTGGACGAGGTGCCGACGGCGGCGCGGCCGGGGGAAGCGCCGTCGTTCGTCGGCCGCGAGCGTGAACTCGCCGCTCTGCTGAGGCTCACCGACGACGCTCTGCAGGGGGCGGGGCATCTGATGGCGGTGGTCGGAGACATGGGTGTCGGCAAGACCCGGCTCATCGCGGAACTCGTGGCCCGGTTGGGAGAGATGGGGCAGGAAGTCATCTGCGCCCAGTCCGATCCGGGGGAGGGCGTTCCCGCCCACTGGTTGTGGTCCCAGATCCTCCGCCAGCTGGCGCTCTCCCGCCGCGAGAGCTTCCGCGAAGCCACCGCGAGCTATGCCGAGTCGCCCAATCTGGCGCGCCTCGAACCGCCTTCCGGGGCCCAGCCCTCCCGGACGCGCTTCCTGCTCCAGGACGCGGTGTGCGTCACTCTCACCACCCTGGCCGCCGAACGGCCGCTGGTGCTCGTGCTGGAGAATCTGCATCTCTCCGACGGTCCGTCGCTGGATCTGCTCAGGCTGCTCAGAGCCCGGCTGTACGGCAGCCGGCTGAGCGTTCTGGTGACGATCAGCGACGCCTATGGCCGCGAGGAACCGGTCCGCGGCGAGGATCTGAGCGGGAAGCTGAGCGACATCCTCAGCGATCCGGGGACCCGGACGATGCGGCTCGAGGGGCTGTCCGAGCAGGCCACCGAGGACCTCATCGCCGCCCAGGTGGGGACTGGTGTCGACACCCAGGTGGTCCGCGCGCTGCACCGGCGCACCCAGGGCAATCCGTATCTGCTCCTCCAGCTGCTCTCGATGCTCGGAACGACGAAGTCCCTGCACGACCACGACGCGGTCAGTGCGCTGCTCACCGAAGTACCGCCGGATCTCCACACGCGGCTGAGCCGTCGGCTGGCGGCACTGCCCGCGCGGACGAGACGGGTGCTGGAGGTGTGTGCCGTCCTCGGCCCCGAGGCCGATCTCGACGCGGTCAAGGCGGCCCTGGACGACGGCGAGGACCCCGCGGCCGCCGTGGACAGCGCGGTGCGGGGCCATCTGCTCACGGCCGACGCCAAGCGGCCAGGGGTGTTCTCCTTCACCTCCGTTTTCGTCCGGGAGACCCTGCTCGGCGAACTGGCCCCGGACGACCGCGACCGGTTGCACGCGCGGGCGGCGCGGCTCGGGTAGCGGCCGGGCCAGGTGCTTTCCGGCCCGGAGGGGCACGGATCCCGGCGGGCTTGCGACCGGCCGCAAGCGGATCGCAAGGAATCCTCCAGCGAGCGGGCGAGGTTCCGGAAAGGGACACGGCGCAGACTGTGAAACAGAAGCCGACGGGCCCCGGGAGCTGGTTCCCCGGACCCCGTCACTTCCGAAAAGCGCCACCTGCACAGGATGTCCCGCTGAATTCCAGGTTCGCTCCTTCTTCGTCAGGAAAGAGCCGCATGTACACGTCCAAGTTGCATCTGCCCGCCACCCGAGAAGATTTCGTCCTGGCCTGCCTGGAGCGGTCCGGCGAGAACGCGAGACGATGGCTGGAGGCTCTGGACGGGGTGTGCTCGGAGACGGTGGCCCGGCACGCGGCCTCCGTGGACCAGGAGCGCAGGGCCCCGGAGGAATCGCTCAAGGCGCTGCGGGACATCGGTGCCTTCGGGGTGCAGATCCCCGTATCGCACGGAGGGCTCGGCCTCGGGAACGCCATGGCCGCCCTGGCCGTGGAACGGACGGCACGGGCGTGTGCGTCCACGGCCGCCATCCTCATGTTCCACTACCAGGTCGTGCACCGCACCGTGCGATACGGCGACGAACTCCAGCAGAAGAGGGACCTCCCCGCGATGGCCGCCGGTGAGCGGATCGCGGCCAGCGCGTGGACCGAACCCGGCCCGTCGAAGAGCAAGTCGGATGTCAGAACGTCCCTGGCGGGCCAGGGGGACGCACTGTTCGTCGACGGTACCAAGACGTACTGCACCGGCTTGGACTCCGCCTCGGTGATAGACGTGCTCGTGAACGCCTCCACCGACGACGGCCACGGCCCCACCTTCGTCCGGGTGGACGCGGACCACGCGGGGGTGGGCCGGGAGATCTATCCGATGCTGGGCCTGCGCGGCACCAGTACGGGGACGGTCACCCTCTCCCGTGTCCCGGTGGCGCCGAACGCCGTGATCGGCGGCGTGGGAGAGGCCCGGCAGCTGATGCGCGCCAACCACGAAACCCCGCTGAACCCCGCCCTGCTGGCGCTGGGCATCGCGTCGTCCGCGCTCGGCCGGGCCCTGGAGATGGTGCGGGAGCAGGCCGCCGAACCGGCGCCGGTCCTCCTCTCCGAGAGCCGTGCGCACCGCCTGGCCGCGACGACGGTGGCTCTGGAGAGCGTCTACGCCTACGCCGCCCGTCTGGTGAGCGGTATCGCGGCGGCGCCGGATGACGCGTACGCGGCCTCCAGCAAGCTCAAGGTGGCGGCCACCACGGTGGCCGAGGACCTCACCAGAAACCTCACGCATGTGGTGGGTTCCCGCGGCTTCCTCATGGAGTACGGGCTGGAGCGCCACCTCCGCGACGCCCAGGCGACCGCGCTGATGGGACCGGGAAACGAGTTGTGTCTGCGGCGTATCGCGGACGACCTGGTGTGAAGGACCGAGCAGATCTGGAGGCAAGCGCGTGACGGATCTCATCGAAGCCCCGGCGCGGCGGCATACCAAGCCGGACCCGATCGGGGCAGGTTTCCTCTATCACTGCGCCCCGAGGTTCGCCGACCTGTACCGCGCGCTGGTCGAGTGCGGCGGCCGGATCGACATGATCGAGTATCTGGCGACCCATTTCGGCTCGGACGTCGAATACGTGGCGGAGGTGAACCGGAGTCTGGGCGACCCGCCCTCCACGCTCCACTGCTACGAATACATGATCGGGTGTGTGGACCGTCCCGACGAGCGGACGATCACCAAGCTCCGGCGCATGGCCGAGCTGGCCAACTGCCAGTACATCGGCGAACACGTCGGCATGATGGGCACCGGTGAGCGGTACTCCGGCACCTTTCTGCAGCCGTTCGGCACCGACGAGCAGACCGAGCGGTTCATCGACAATCTGCGGGACCTCGAAGGCGCCCCGGGATGTCCGCTCACCATCGAGAACCAGTCACAGGTCTACAACCAGGTCGGCCCGCGCTCCATCTGCGAGCAGGTCCGGGACATCGCCCTCGGCGCCGATGTGGGAATCCTGCTGAGCCTGTCGAATTTCATCATCGCCGAGCGGTTCGTCTCCATGGACCGCGAACGGGAACTGGCCGCGATCCCCCTGGACCACGTGTGGCAGGTGCATCTCCCCCTGGGGCGGGCGGAGGAGCTGAACGACCCCGGGCTCGGTCTCGACTGGCGGCGGGAGGAACAGCGCTGGGCCAACAGCACCCTGGAACAGCTCTTCCGCGAACCCTCGTTCAAACCGGTCTCGGTGATCTTCGAGATCGAGGACGCGGGCACCCCGTCCCACGCCCGGCCGGAGGAGCTGCGTGACGCCCTGGACTGGGCGCGCGAGCTGCTCGGGGCCGACACCGAAGTGGCGGTGGCGTCATGAGCCTGCGCGAGGTGCAGACCTTCCTCGCCGAGTACGTGCGGGACAGCGACGTCCGCCGCCGCTGCGACGGCGGCGAGCTGACCTCCGTACTCGATGGGCGGGAACTCACCGAGGAGGAGCGCGGGCTCATCGAGCAGATCGAGCTGGCCGACCTCACCAAGGTGGCGGAAACGGTCCGGCGTGAGCGGTTCGACCGGCTCAGCTCCGTCTTCGCGCTGCTCTTCGACCATCTGGCGCCCCACTGCGACGTCCCCGCGCTCTACCGCCGCTTCGACGACGAGCACCGGCACGGCTGGTGGCAACGGCGCGCGGAGATCCGCCGGTTCGAGGCATTCGTGGTGGCGTTCATCGTCGATCACCGGCTGCCGCCCTACCTGGTGGACCTGTGCCGGCTGTGCTCCGCCATCACCACGGTCGCCGAGTCCCCCAAGGAAGAGGCGCCCGCGCACGCCGATCCGCCCGGGGCGGTGACCGTGCGCGGGAACTACCGGGCCGTTCTGCGGCGGCCCTACGAGGTGCTGTCCTTCCGGTACAACGTGCTGCCGCTCCTCGACGACCCGGACACGGTCACCCAGGTCACCACCCCGGGTGCCCGCAAGGTCCTCGTGCAGCGCATCTGGGACACGCACAAACGCTGCCAGGTCTTCGACCTGGCGGAGGAACCGCTGATCGGCTCGATCAGCGAGGCACCGGCGAGTGTGCTGGAACTCGCGGGGCGGCTGCCGGCCTACACCTACGAGACGTTGTTCTCGGAGGTGGCCGAGCTGCACCGGGAAGGCATCGTGCACCTCGTCGTACCCCCTGAGCTTGCTGGTGAGCTCACCCGCCCGGGTGGGCGTTAGCCAGCGGGGGTGTCCGCCGCCGAGCTCACGGGTGACGGACACCGATGTCATGACCCGTCGTCAAGCGCCGGGTTGGATCTCACCAAAGTGGAGGCTGTCATGCAGAAGCGTCGTAGCGCCGGCCCTGGCACCATCGTCGTGAAGTTCACCGGTTCCACCGAGACCCGCGCCGTCGCGGCTCCCGCCGTCGAGGCCACCGGGCGCGGCCGCAAGACCGGTCCGGGCACCATCGTGGTCAAGTTCACCGGCAACGCCTGACCGGTGGTGCGCGCTCGTCGGCGGACCACCGGGCACGTCCCTGACGGTGTGCCGGACGAGTGACGAGTCGAGTGGTCCGTGCCGTACCGCGGCACGGACCACTCTTCCACCCCGGCCGGTCACCGAGAAGGGAGATCCGCCGTTGACCGCCTCCGTGCGGCGAGCAGCCGCCCCCACATCCAGTGTTCTGGAGTTGCTCCGGCGTCGGTCGAGCGTCCGGAACTTCACCGGAGAGCGTCTGGAGCCGCACGTACTGGACGCCCTGCTCGACACGGCCCTCCGGGCGCCGACCTCCTTCAACTTCCAGTCCTACTCCCTGGTGACCCTGGTCGACGAGGGCCGCAGGAAGGAACTCGCCGAGATCCTGGGCAAGGACTTCGTGCGGCAGTGCGCCGCCTTCGTCCTCGTCTGCTGTGACCTCGCGGCCCTGCCGGAGAAGGGTGACAACTACGGGGTGCCGCTCGGCGAGTGGTCGGCGGACGCCGCCCTGTCCGCCACCATCGACGCCTCGATGGTGGGCATGTGCCTGTCGCTCGCCGCCGATTCGCTGGGGCTCGGGACCGTCATGATCGGGGCGGTGCGCCGGTCACCGGACCGGGTGGCGGAGGTGTTCGCGCTGCCGCCCGGCGTCACGCCGCTGTTCGGCGTGTGCATCGGATGGGCCGCTACGACACCGGCCGCCCGGCCGCGTCTCCGTTCCGACTTGATGGTTCACCGCGAGCGCTACCGGCAGACCGGGTCCGAACGGGCCGCGCTGCCGAGCGACGCCATCCTCCGCAACCCCGCCGGGCCGGTCACGGAGCAAGACCTTCACGAATGGCGGGCGCAGGTGGTCAAGGGGCTGAGGACCTTCCGCGGGCCGGGCTGACGGGCCGCACCGGACCGCCCGCCTTGCCCGCCTGCCGCGTCATGCCACGCCCACCCGAGACATGCGAAGGTGAACATGTGCCGCGTCTATGGATACATCAACCGTGACGTACCACCGACGCGCCTGGCGCACACGGGCGCCCTTCTGCACCACGGCGGGCCGGACGGACGCTTTTTCGACCACGGCCCCGGCTGGGCCCTGGGGGCCACCCGGCTGGCGGTGATGGCTCCCCGGCACGGTGCGCAGCCCTACGTCCTCGGTCCGATCCGGGTGGTGTTCAACGGCGAGATCTACAACCACCGGGAGTTGCGCGAGCGGCTCGCCAGGCACGGATACCCCATCGACGACCCCTGCGACGGCGCGGTGCTCCCTGCCCTGTACCACCGGTACGGCACCTCCTTCGCCGACCATCTGGACGGCATGTACGCCATCGCCGTGATGGATCTGCGGGGCGCGCCGCGACTGGTGCTCGCCACCGACGACACCGGCGTCAAACCCCTTTACTACCACCGTGACCGGCACGGTGGCGTCTCCTTCGCCTCCGAGATCGCTGCTCTGCGGTATCTCTCGGGCGCGGGTGCCCGGCACGCCCCCGACGCGCTGGACACCTTCCTGACGACGAAGACCCCGCTCGGCACCCGCTGCGTCTACGAGGACATCACGGCACTGGAGCCCGCGCGGACGGTGACGGTCACCGCGCACGGCCGGATGCGGTGGCACCCCCGCGCCCCGGCCGCTCCCTCACCCGGGCCGGACGCGGCCGGGCCGGAGCGAGCCGCCGGCACGGTGCGCGACCTGCTCCGCACGGAAGTCCACCGGCTCGCCGTGGCGGACGTCCCGGTGGCCGCCGTCCTCAGCGGCGGGCTGGACTCCTCCCTCGTCACCGGGCTGCTCACGGAGGTGGTGGACGACCTGCACGCCTTCCACATCCGCTACCGGGGCTCCTGGCCCGCCGACGAGTCCACCCACGCGCGCGCCGTGGCCACGGCGCGGGGCGTCCGGCTGCACGAGGTCGAACTCGACCCCGCGCACATACCCGATCTGCTGCCGAAGGTCCTGCGCCACCTGGGGCAGCCGAACGCCGACCCCATCACCGTCAGCACCTACGCGCTCTTCGAGGCCGTGCGGGACGCGGGCTTCACCGTGGCGCTCACCGGCGACGCGGCGGACGAGCTGTTCGGCGGCTACGCACGGGTCACCGAGGGGGTCTCGGCCCAGGGCGACTGGGGCACCGAGTACGTCCGCGCCCTGGCCGCCGTGCCGTCCCCGCTGCGTACGCGGCTGTACCGGCCGGACTACCGGGATCTGCTGCGGGAGATCCACACCGCCGAGGAGGAGCTGCTGGAGCGGGTGCGCGGACGGGAGAGCGACCGCCTCGCGGCCATGACCGACGTGGAGATCGGCCTGCGGATGCCCGCGTACCACCTGCGCCGCGTCGACCACCTGAGCATGGCCAGCGCGATCGAAGTGCGACCGCCGTTCTGCCAGCGCTCCCTCGTGGCGGCGGCGCGCCGGCTGCCGGCCCCGCTCAAGGTGCACCGGGGCCGGGGCAAACGCGTGCTGCACGCCGCGGCCCGGGGCGTGGTGCCCGAGAGCGTACGGAACCGGCCCAAACAGCCGTTCACCCTGCCCATCACGGCGATGCTCGCCCCGGGCACCGCGCTGTTCGCCCACGCCCAGGAGGTGCTGGCACCGGCGGAGCTGCGCACCGGCGGAGCGCTCGACCCCGGCGGTGTCACCGCCTTGCTGCGCCGGCAGGCCCTCGCACCCGACGCCGGATCGGCGCTCGCCATCTGGTCGCTCATGGTCTTCGAACTCTGGCGGAGGCAGGAGAGCGAGCCCGTCCCGGCTCCGCGCCCCAGGGAACAGGTGGCGTGATGCGTGCCTACATCGCCCACGCCCAGGGCAGCCCCTGCCCCACCCTGGTGCTGCCGTCGCCGATCGCCTGGCCCGGGGACGAGGAGACGCTCTCCTGGATCCTCACCGGTGTCCACCGCGCGCTGTGCGAACGCGGGGCCGCTCATGTCCTGAAGATCGCGCTGGTGGCGCCGCCCGCCGACCCCGGATGCGATCTCGCGTACCGCTTCGTCCAGGTGGTGCCCGGCGCCGTCCCCCGGTTCGAGTTCGGGGGCAGTTGCGGGCATTCGATCCTGAGTTCGGTGCTCGCGGTGAGCCAGATAGGCATGGTGCCATGGCTCCGGCCGGGCGTACGGGTGCGGGTACGGGTCCTCACCAACGACGACACGGTGGTGTGCGAGCCTCTGGACATCACCCCGGCCGGGGACCGCGTCACCTTCACCGTCGGTTTCCGGCGCACCGCGCCGACCCCGCTGGCGGGCACCCTGCTGCTGGGCGAGACGGTGAGCGTGCTGCGCTCCGGGGGGCTCGAGATCCCCTATTCGCTCGTCTCGCTCGGCAACCCCTATGTCTTCGTCGACGCACGGGAGCTGGACATCCCCGACGAGGCGGCGCTGTTCGCGGCCGGGGCACCGCTGTTCCGGGCTCTGACGCGGACGCGCGAGCTGGTGGCGCACCGGCTCGGCTGGGACTCTCTGTGCTTCCCCAAGGTGGCGGCCCTGCTGCCGGGCGGGCCCGGAGTCCTCGCCGCGCGGGCCATATCGGTGCCCTCCTGGCATCCGACGCTCGCCCTCACCGGGGCGACCTGCCTGGCGACCGCAGCCGCCCAGGAGGGCACCGTCCCGCACCGGCTGGCCGGGGTGGACACGAGCGGGCGGCTCACCGTGCGCACCGCCGCCGGACGTACGCAGGTCCGGGCCGCCACAGCCGCCGGCCGGCTGGTGGAGGTGAGCGTGTCACCGAAGTCGGCCCGTCTCGTCACCTCCCTCGACCTGCCGGAAGCGGGCGCGCGCAGCCGCGCGGTGCCCGAGCCGTCCAAGCCGTGAACGGAGTGCCCGTGCGATCACCACAGCTCTACGACCTTCTCCTGCGGGGCGGCACGATCGTGACCCCGGACGGGGCCCGCCCCGCGGACGTCGCCGTACTGGACGGCCGGATCGCGGCGCTCCTCCCGTCGGCAGCCGCCGCGGAGGTGCCCGCGGCGAAGTCGACGCTGGACGCCTCCGGACGCTATGTCCTGCCGGGGCTCGTCGACTCGCACGTCCACTTCCGCACCCCCGGTCTCACCCACAAGGAGGAGTGGCGGACGGGGTCCATGGCCGCGGTCGCCGGCGGGGTCACCACCGTCATCGACATGCCCAACACGGTTCCACCGCTGATCACACCGGAGGAGCTGGCCACCCGCCGGCGGCTGATCGAGGGGCGGAGTCTGGTGGATTACCGATGCCACGCCGGGGTCGATCCCTCGCGCGTGGAGGCGATGCGCGACTGGGACCGGGCCGAGGCCGACTCCTTCAAGGTCTTCCTCAGCAGCCATCACACCACACCGACCGTGGTCCGCGACATCCGCACCCTGCGGCGGATCTTCACCATCGCCTCGGACACCGGTGTCACCTTGCTCTTCCACGCGGAGGACGATGCCGTCTTCGGTCTTCTCGACCGGCGGCAGGCGCCGCCCGCGCGGTACAGCGAGTACGAACGTCATCGGCCACGGACCGGCGGCATCGTGGCGACCGCCCAACTCATCAATCTGGCAGCCGAGTTCGGCGTACGAACCCATGTGGTCCACGTGTCCACCCGGGAGGAGACCGATCTGCTCGCGGCGGCGGCGAGCACCGGCATTCCGATCACCTTCGAGGTCACCGGACACCATCTGACGTTCGTGGACGCCGACATCCGGCGCCTCGGACCGCAGATCAGGCTCCGTCCGGCGATCCGGGACGAGGCCGACCGGAACCGGTTGTGGGAGGCGGTCCGCACGGGCGAGGCAGCCACCGTGGGCAGTGACCACTCACCGCATACGGCGGCGGAGAAGGCCCGCCCCGTCCCGGATGTGCCACCGGGTCTGCCCGGGGTGCAGGAGCTGTTCGGCACCGTGTGGAAGGGGCTGCGGAGCCGCTGGCCGCAGGAGGCCACGGAGACTCTGATGGCGATCGTCGCGGAACGCCTCGCGCTGGCTCCGGCCCGGCTGTTCGGACTCGCCGACCGGAAGGGCAGCATCGAGGTCGGCAAGGACGCCGACCTGGTCATC
This sequence comes from Streptomyces sp. NPDC019937, assembly GCF_040631655.1. Classification (NCBI taxonomy): domain Bacteria; kingdom Bacillati; phylum Actinomycetota; class Actinomycetes; order Kitasatosporales; family Streptomycetaceae; genus Streptomyces; species Streptomyces sp. NPDC019937. The sequence goes on along the minus strand of NZ_JBEYAL010000006.1, from coordinate 251,893 downwards.
GTGGATCCCGAGGCACCATGGACGATGACCCCCGGGCGCATTCACACCAAGAACAACTGGTCGGCGTACCAGGGCGGCGAACTCCTCGGCGCCGTCGAGGCGACCGTCCGGCGGGGCGAGGTGGTCTACCGGCAGCACGGCTCCGCCGAGGCGTTCGGTGAACGGAACGGCAGATGGCTGCCCGCCCGGGACTCCGGGGCGGAGGGCACCACCCCGGGCGACCGTGCCGGGCGGCCCCGGCTCCGTACCGCCGCGGCCCCCTGGGTGGGATGATGGGGCCTTCCGCCTGTACGCCGGTCATGGCGCCGGGGCGGGCCGCGCTCCCTCCGCCACCGGCCGATTCCTGGAGGTCTTCGCATCGGTAACGTGACAGGCAGGCTCCGCCGGCGTGCGGGAAAGTCCCTCACTTCTCGCGATGTCGCCCTGTTGTGGAGTGCGACGGTCTTCGATTCCGGCGCGACCTGGGTCATCCGCATCGTGATCTTCGTACGTATCCTCGAGCAGTACTCGACCTCCACCCTGGCGATGGTGGAACTCGCCGGCATCCTGCCGTCGTTGCTGCTCATGCCGCTGGCCGGAAGCCTCGCCGACCGATACAACGCCCGCACGCTCTCGCTGGGCTCCATGGCCACCCAGATCACGTGCTTGGCGGCCCTCCTCCTCATGTTCCACCACGGCCCGGCCATCGTCGCGGCCCTCTACGCGCTGCTGACGATCAGCAACGCGTTATGGCAGCCGGCCCGGCAGGTGTGGCTCTACCGGCTGGTGGAGCCGAGCCAGTACACCGCCGTCAACGCGACCATCGGCTCGGTGCAGGGCCTCATGACGGTCATCGGCGCCGCCGCCGGCGGCGTGCTGACGGCCTGGAACCCGGACCTGACCGTCCTGCTGGCGCTCGCCGCCCAGACCTGTGCCGCCATCGGCATCCTCATCGCCCGGTACCCCACCGCCACCGGGACCACTCCCGCCGAGCCCGGGGCCCGTTCGCTGCTGCGGGACGCACGCGACGGCGTGAGGCTCGTGGACCGCTACCCCCTGGCCCGGTCCATCATCTGGGTCGGCATGGCCTGGGGCCTGATCAGCGGTGGGTTCAACGTCCTCATCGCAGGACTGGCCCTCAACGAACTGCACAGCGGAAGCGGGGGGCTCGGGCTCTTCTACGTGGTGGACGGGACCGCGGTGGTGGTCGGCAGCTGGTGCGCCGCCCGCCTCCGGCGAGCCGGCCACCTGCCGGGCTACGCCCTGGCGTACATCGCCCAGGGCGTGTTCTGGGCCCTTATGTTCGCCGCCGGAAACGTCGTCCTGGGCCTGGTGCTCTTCGGCGTCATGCGGCTGGCGAGCGGGGTGATCATCGCGCTGGACACCACCATTCTCCTGGAGACCGTGCCCGAATCCCTTCGCGGACGGGTCACAAGCCTCCACATGACGACCTACAACGCGGTGTCCCAGCTCTCCCTCGCCCTGATCAGTGGCCTCCTGGCCGCCGTCGACATCCAGTCGGTCGGCATAGCCACCGGTGTGCTGTCCACGGCTGTCGGCGCACTGTGGTGGATCACCACCGCCCGCCGGGCCAACCTCACCTACCTGGCCGCGGCCCACGACGCTCCACCCCGCCCCGTAGCGGCGCCACCGCACGCCGAATGAGTCCCGTTCGCCCTCGCCCGTGCACAGGGCACCGACCCCGCCACCACTCCCTGACCAAGCCACACCCGGTCGTCACTGGTGGCGGCACGCCCGCCCGAGTGCTGCGCCACACTCGTCTGCATGTCGGCACGGCACCGTGCAGCTGCCGCTGCACGTGGCCTGGTCGTAAGAATTGTCGTGTGGATCAGGCCGGGCTCCCGACGCCCGGCCCGATACAAAACACACCCCCACGGCC
>NZ_JBEYAL010000006.1:0-250004 GCF_040631655.1 Streptomyces sp. NPDC019937 | reverse complement strand
CGGCGCCTGCCCCCGGGCCCGCGCTGTGGGCGTCCTTCTTGTTGGGCCGGGTGGCGCCGGCCCCCGCCCCCCCCGCCCCCCCCCCCCCACACGACACCCCCTGGCCCGTGTTTCAGCTCTCCAGGCGCCAGGACTGGTTCGCGCCGCCGGTGCAACTCCACAGCTGGACTTTCGTCCCGTTGGCGGTCCCCTGGCCGGTGGCGTCCAGACAGAGCCCCGACTGCACCGCTGTGATCGTGCCGTCGGGATTGATGTTCCACTGCTGATCCGCCTGCCCGCTGCAGTCCCAGATCGCCGCCGGGGCGCCGCTGCCCGTCTGGCCGGAGGTGCCCAGGCACTTGTTGCCGTAGACCACCAGCTGCTTCCCGGCGGTGTGGGTCCACCGTTGGTTGGAGCCGCCGTTGCAGTCCCACAGTTGTGCCTGCGTGCCGTTGGCCGTGGTGGAGTTGTTGATGTCGAGGCAGCGCCCCGACTGCCGGCCGACGATCTCCTGGTTGCCGGAGGGCGCCGGCGGATCCGAGCCGAACTGTGTGAAGAACTGCCATACCGCTGCCGACGTCCAGGTGCGCCAGCCGTCACCGGTGGAACCGTCTATGGGACCGGGGTCGTGGCCCGCTCCGTCGAACGCGGCCCAGACGACGGGGTATCCGGACCGGCATCCGGAGTAGGTGGTGATGATGTGGGTCAGGCTTCCGTAGGACGGCTCGGGCGGGTTCTGCGGGGTACAGCCGTTCGTCCGGACGAAGGTGTCGCGCAGTTGCCGTCCCGACGCGATGGGCAGCACGTTGTCCCTGAGGCCGTGCAGACCCATGTAGGCGATGGGCTGGTTGCCCCCGTCGCACCCGCTGAGGTTCGCGCCGGAGTAGACCGCGACCGCGCGGAAGACCGTCGCCCGTGAGCAGGCCAGGGCGTACGACATCGCGGCGCCGTAGCTGAATCCGGCGGAGAACAACTGGGTGGTGTCGACGCACAGACCTGCTTCGATCTGGCTGACCATGGCGTCGACGAAGGCCACGTCCTGGCCACCGGGGTTGGCCCAGCCGTTGCCGTTGCCCTGAGGCGCGACGAAGATCGTGCCGTTGTTCGCGTCCGCCAGGCGCCGCAGACCGTAGTAGGACCAGTTGTACCCGTCCGTTCCGCCCGAGTCGACGTCACCCGCCGTGCCGCCCCGCCAGTGGAAACCGAAGATCAGCCGGTAGGGGTGGTTGCTGTCGTAGCCGGCCGGGATCCGCAGGATGTAACTGCGGGTCTGGCCGCCGACCTGCATCGTGTGCGTACCGCTCGTCAGCGCTGGGGCCTTGCCGCAGCCGGCGGTCGCCCGGACGGCGCCGGTGGTCGCGGCCGACGGGGGCGCGCCGAGGCCGCTGCTGAACGAGGTGCCCGGGGCTGCCAGGACGAGAAGTACCGCAGCCGCGATGGACATGAAGAGGCGTTTGGGTCTCATGTGCTCCTTCTTCCGCAAGCTTGCCGCTGTGGCCGCTCAGGCCCCGGTGATGGTCCATGCGTTGTTGGTGCTGGAGTTCGGCGTCCACATCACCGTGGTCGAGCCGACCGTGGTGCTGCCACTGCCGTCGAGGGCGGTGCCGGTGCCCCGGTTGACGATCTGGTAGCGGTTGCCGCCGAGGCTGACCAGCTGCCACTGCTGGTTGTCGCCTCCGTTCCACGCCTCCTGGCGGGCGGGAGCGCCGTTGGCGGAATTGCCCCAGCTGTCGGCGGCCATGCCGTTGGTGCGGTTCATGATGCGGTAGTAGCCGTTGCCGAGGTCGATCAGCTGCCACTGGAGATTGGCGCTGCCGTCGTAGTTCCACTGCTTCAAGTTGGAGCCGGAGGCGACGTCGCCCCCGCTGTCGAGCGCCAGTCCGCTGGTCACGTTGGCGATCTTCACCCAGGTGGTGGAGCCGCCGGGCGCGCCCAGGACGGGGATCTCACCGGAGAAGGTGAGCTTGATCGTGTACGCCAGGGCGCTGAACGGCGGATTGGACGAGGGCATGGTGAGGTGCAGACCGGAGGCGTCCTGGGCGGGTGCGGGGAGGTCGATGTAGGTGCCGGCCGTGTTGTCCAGCAGTTGCGCGCCCGTCAGGCTGCTGAGGTTGATCTGGTTCGAGTTCAGCGTCGTGATGGTCGTGGTGGCGCCCTGCCAGCCCAGCGCGGTGGCGTAGAGGACCTTGTTGTCCCGGCTGCGGGTGAACCGGATGTCCTGCGGTTTGCCGGCCACCGGTCCGCTGAACGAGCCTCCGCCCATCTTGGTGGGACCCTCGCCGTAACTGGCCCAGGAGCGGGTGGCGTACACCGCCTCTCCGAAACGGCCGAGCCAGTCGCCCATGGCGAGCAGGATGGACTGCTGTCCGGAGGGGATGGTGCCGTCGGCCATCGGAGCGATGTTCAGCAGCATGCTGCCGCCCTTGCTGACCCGGTCGATCAGCGAGTGGAGCAGTGCCTGCGTCGAGTAGTAGCCGATGCCCACCGTGTAGCACCAGCTGGAGGAGGAGATGCTGTCGTCGGTCAGCCAGTAGGGCGTGAGCAGGCCTGCCGGGCCGCCGCGCTCGAAGTCGAAGACCTCACCCTTGTTGTTGAGGCCGTCCTTGTACGTCGCGGCCACGTCCTTGTTCCACGAGACCGCCTGGTTGTAGTAGTGCGCGAGGAACTGGAGCCGGTAGGACTCCTGCACCAGGTTCAGGTCGAAGTCCTGCCAGAGCAGGTCCGGCTGGTAGCCGTCGATGACCTCGATCAGCTTGTCGTACCAGAGCTTGTTCTCCGCGGCCGAGCCCTGCTGGCCGTAGAGGATGCGCAGCGCCGGGTCCGACTGGGACGGCACGTGGTCGTAGTAGCCGTTGAAGTGATAGGCGTGGTGCAGCGCGGCCATGAACTTCAGCCCCTGCCCGCGGATGGCCCGCGCGTGCAGCCCCACGAGGTCGAGTCCGGGGCCGTGCCGGACCGAGTTCCACGGGTTGGAGCGGCTGTTCCACATGGAGAAGCCGTCGTGGTGCTCGGCGACCGGGCCGGCGAACCTGGCACCCGCGGCCTTGAACAGCCGCGCCCAGGCGTCCGGATCCCACTTGCCGCCCTCGGAGACCGGTTTGGGGGCGAACTGCACATGGTTGCCGGCCTTGTCGCGGGCGCCGTCGATGAAGTTGTGGTACGGCCATGCCGAGGGGTCGCCGTAGGTGGCGATGTGGTGCCGGTTCTCGGCGGAGCCGCCGATGTACATGTTGCGCGGATACCACTCGTTGCCGAACGCGGGAACGCTGAAGGCGCCCCAGTGGTAGTAGATGCCGAACTTGGCGTCCTGGAACCAGGCCGGGGCCGGGGGGTGCTGGTCCACGGAGGACCAGCTCGCGGTGTAGCTTCCGGGGCCTTCGGTCGCGGCGGCCTCGGGGGCGAACCGCAACAGGCCGAAGGCCGTGGCCGCGCCGGCCGCCGTCAGCAGCCGGCGCCGGCTGACGGGCAGGGAAGAGGGAGACATGTGGGGCCTCTCGGGGGAGATGACGGAGGTGATACGGGAGTCGGTGATCGTCGGCCGGTCGCCGGATCAGTCGCGCGTCCACTTCTGGTTGCTGCCGCCATTGCAGGTCCACAGCCGCAGCAAGGTTCCGTTGGCCGTTCCCGCGCCGGTGGCGTCCAGGCACAGGCCGGACTGGACACCGGTGATCGTGCCGTCGGCGTGGAGCGTCCATTTCTGGTTGCCGCCGCCGTCGCAGTCCCAGATGTCCACCTTGGTGCCGGGGCTGGTGCCCTGGCCCGCCGCGTCCAGGCAGTAACTGCCGTAGACCCGCAGCTCACCGGCCGAGGTGTCCGTCCACTGCTGGTTGCTGCCGCCGTTGCAGTCCCACAGCTCCACCTGGGTGCCGGCCGTCTGCGACTGGTTCGGCACGTCCACGCACCGGCCGGAGCCGGCCCCGACGATCGTGCCGGTCGTGCCGCCGTCGTTCCCGCCGCTGCCGGGGGTGATGGACAGGTTGTCGAACTGCGCCGTCTCGCCCTGGCTGGTCCCGTAGCCGATCTGCCCGCCCGCCCAGGTGCGGTCGTTCACGGAACCGACCGTGGCACCGTCGATGACGGCGGTGATGGTGGTGCCGGAGAAGGTGAGGCCCAGGGTGTGCCACCGGTTGGTGCCCAATCCCGCGGTCGTGCCGCGGGCCAGGGTGGAGACGCTGCCGCCTGTGTTCGTGTTCAGGATCGACCAGGCCCCGGTGTCGCTCACCCGCAGGCGGTAGGCGTTCAGTCCTCCGGTGCGGTCGTAGTCGTGCCCGCCCGCGCGGCCGATCAACTCGGCGTATCCGGGCTGTTCGAGCAGCACGTCCGAGGAGACGGTGTAGTCGCCCCAGCTCACGTCACCGAGCAGGGCGTGCGGATCGGTCAGCGCGTCCCAGGTGATCGGCTTCTGCGGGCTCATCTGGCGCACGCACTTGCCGTTGCGGCCACCACCGCAGCCCACCGCCTCGAAGGCGCCCTGCCAGTCCATGAGGTACTTCGCCTCGGCGCCGGTGGCGTAGCCGTCGAAGGAGTCGCTGTACGGCAGCTTCAGCTTGCCCTGGGCAGGGCCGGTGGCGGTGCCCTTGCCCTGACCGGTCGTGGTGGTCAGGGTGTACACGCGGCCGGGCTGGACGGTGAGGCTGAAGCCGCTGCCGGACGGGGTGATGTCCGTGGTGTGCGCGAAGTAGTCGGCCGCGTTGCCGGAGCGGACGTCGGTCGACCAGACGTGGACGGTCTTGGTGGACAGCCCACCGCTGACGTTGAAGTCCAGTGTCTGGGCGCCGCCGGCGTCCATCGTCTCGATGACCGTGGAGTAGTCGGAGTTGTTCGTGGACTTGAGGGAGACGTAGCTGCCGTTGTTCCGGTTGCCGCCGATGTAGCCGCTGGAGGCGTCGAGGTAGTGCCACCCCGGGGCGGTGAACTGGCTGGTCTGTGCCATCACCCAGGCGTTCTTGCCGATCGCGTAGTGGCCGGACCAGGGCTGCGAGGCCAGGGCGAGCCCCATGGTGGGGTACGGGATGTTGGGTGTGACGGCGGCGACCACCGGCCAGTTGAGGTACGCGGTCATCCGGCCGTCGATGTATCCGCGGTTGATGCCGCGGGCCACGGCCTGCGCTCCCCCGTTGTAGTCGTCCGAGCCGTTCTCGCTCGCCCACAGTGTCTTGCCGGACGACGTGGCGGCCGACGGCACCGAGCAGTTGGACTGGGACGACCGGTAGCCGCAGGGGTAGTGCGTGCCGATGACGCTCACCGCGGCGGCGAACGCCGGGTTGGAGTTGACGTCGTTCGCCACGTTCCAGTCCGAGTCAGCCGCGACGATCTTGACGTTGCCGTAGCCGTTGCTGTTGAGCGCGCCGCGCAACTGCTCGTACCACGAGATGTTGTAGCCTCGCTCGTTCCATCCGCCGAGGTAGTCGATGCTCAGCCCGTGCTGCTTGGCGCAGCCCAGCCAGGAGAGCAGGTAGTTGGTCATGTCGGTGGACCAGAAGTTCCCGCCGCCGATCCAGCCGGGCGCCCCCCAGGCGAGCCCGTACAGCTTGATGTCCGGGTTGCGAGCCTTGGCCTGCTCCATGAGCCACCACTCGTAGCCCCGGTCGCAGTTCAGGTCGGACCGGGTGTGCTGGTGACTGGGCTCGGCACCCGAGGTGGAGTTGGTGTCACCCCCGACCTCCGCCTTGAGGATCTGCAGGGAGGCACCGTATCCGGGTTTGAACAGGTAGTCGAGGATCTGGCCGCGCTGGGGCTCGGGATAGTCGATCAGGAGTCTGCTGTTGCCGCCCCCGCCGCTGATCGCGCCGACGCCGTCGAAGGTCCGGCCGCCGGAGGCGCCGTTGATCGTGATGGAGGCCGCGGCCTGGGCCGGCGCGGCGGCCGTGCCCACGATGCCGCCGGCGGTCAGGAGGAGGCCCGCGAGCACGGCGGTCGAGGCGCGCAGGCGCCGGAACAGCCTGCTGAATGCTGACACGGTGGGTTCCTTTCGCAGGTCGATCAGCGGAGGAAGAAGTCCTGGTTGGTTCCCGGCCCGTTCTTGCAACTCCACTGGTCCAGTTGCCGGCCGACGTCGCCGCCGGCCCCGTAGACGTCCAGGCACAGACCGCTGTTCTTGTTCTGGAAGGCGTAGGAGCCGTCGGACTGCGGCAGCGGCAGCCAGAGGCCGCTCGCCGCGGTGCCGGGGGCCTGCTGGACGATGTCCGGGATGCCCGCCGCCGTGGAACCGCCGGCCACCGCCACGTCCAGGCCGGAGTCCTGGGCCCGCAGTTCGCCGTAGCCGCCCGAGGCGGGCACGAACCGGAACCGCTGGTTGCCCTGCCCGTTGCAGGTCCACTGGTCGATCGCGGCACCGGCGCTGCTCGAGTTCCCGTAGACGTCCACGCACAGGCTGTTGGAAGCGACCACGAGTTGGTGGTAGCCGTCCGGGAAGCCGCCACCGCCGGAAGAGGCCGGTGTCAGGTAGACGGAGAACGCGTCGTGCGCGCCCTGGAACGTGATCGGCACGGTGATCGAGCCGCCCGAGGCGCTCACGTTCTGGTCGTACACCGTCTGGGGGGCGCCGAGCGGCGCCTGGTCCGGTATGCGGCGCACGGTGACGTGCACGCCGCCGGCGTTCGCCAGCCAGGGCACGGACGCCAGCCCGTCGAAGGTCACCGACGCGGCGCCGGTGTACCCGTTCGCGTCGCCGATGACCGCCACGGCTCGCTCGGCGGAGGAGTCCTCGGAGGCCGAGATCGCCGTCGAGCCGACCTGGCCGGAGGTGTCGACGAGGGTGCCGGTCATGTCGGCGTAGTCCCGAAGCGCCCACCAGTTGCCGGTCGGCTGCCAGCTGCCCCCGCTCTGGGTGAGGACTCCGGTGAGGTTCGGGGTGACGCAGCACACCCAGTTGCCGCGCATCGCGTTGGTGTACCCGGACTGCGCGAACCGCGCCAGGTACCACGCGGTCACCCCGGCGGTCTGCCGGTCGGCCGGCTGGTACTCGTTCGAGGACAGCGGCAGCGGACCGATGCCCGCCGCGGTCAGGTCGCTGTTCAGGGTCCGCGCGACCGTGACCGGGTCGTCGACATCGCCCTCGTTGTGATTGGTGATCATGTCCGGCACCGTCCCGGCCGCCTTCACGTGCGCGAGCCAGGTCTGCCATTCACCCGGGTTGCGCTGCGGGGTGAACGCCAGTGACGGCCCGACGATCCGCGCCCCGGGGGCGATGCGCCGGATCTCCCGGTAGGCGGTGTCCCACATCCGGAAGTACTGGGTGCTGTTCACTCCCCGGGTCCAGAAGGCGGAGATGTCCGGCTCGTTCCAGATGTCGTAGGCGAACGTGAGCCCCGTGGCCTGGAGCGCTCCCACCGTGGAGTCGATGAAACTGACCCAGTTGGAGCAGTCTCCGTTGTCGCACGGGTACCGCGTGTTCGACGGCTGGCCGCCGTTCGCGCCGTAGATGTCGCTCACGAGCACCTGGTACTGCGCGTGATAGGGCGGCCGGGTGAGCCGTCTCGCCTGCGCGGTGATCGAGTCGAGGTCGGCCCGGGTGGCCGGGCCGTACTGGTAGCCGTCCCTGATCCAGCCGCCGGAGAACCATCCGCCGCCGCGGAAGGCGTTGATCCCCAGCGGCTGGATGAACTGGTCCGCCGGCTGGCTGCCGTCCTGGGTGATGCCGTAGAGGAACCCCTCCCCCACGCCGGTCGACGGTCCCCGCGTCGACGCCAGGTGCACGCTCAGCGACTCGCCCGCGGCGGCCCGGCTCGCGGTCGTCGACAGCGACGACAGCACGAACGCCAGGACGATGCCGACCGCCAGTACCAGCCGGCCGGGCCTCGCTCTCGACCTCATCCGATCCTCCTCCCGGTTCGGCTCCCACGAGGTCAGCTCAGTGACCATTGCTGGTTGGATCCCCCGTTGCAGGTCCACAGTTCGACGGGGGTGCCGTTGGCGGTGGCGCCGCCGGTCACGTCCAGGCACAGGCCGGACTGGGCGTTGGTGACGGTGCCGTCCGTGTTGAGGTTCCACTGCTGGTTGGTCTGGCCGTTGCAGGCCCAGGTGATGACCTTGGTGCCGGGGCCGGTGCCCCGGCCCGAGGCGTCCAGGCACAGCCGGCTGCCGCCGGAGTACACGGTGAGCTCCTGGGAGGCGGTCTTCGACCAGGTCTGGTTCGCCGCGCCGGCGCAGTCGCGGATCTGGGTCTGCGTGCCCGGCGTCGTGGACGCGCCCGGCACCTCCAGGCACCTGCCCGCACCCACCGCACGCAGCGCACCGGTCGTGTTGCCACCGCCGCCGCCCACCCCGTAGCCGGCGGCGGTGATGGCGGCCTGCACGGCGTTCTCGGTGGCGTCGGAGGGGTAGCCCGCCGTCATCGCGCCTTCGAAGAACTCGCCGGTGCCCGAGACGCTGTTGTCGCCCCCGGTGCCGAGCAGGACCGAACTGTCGAGCTTCATCGGTGAGTAGCCGTTCGGCAGGGGACCGGAGAAGGTGGTGGTCAGGCCGCCGCTACTGCCGTTGCCGTATTTGAGGGTGAAGTTGCTGGTGCCGTTGTTCTTCAGCCACGCGCTGACAAACGGGTAGTGCACACCGGCGTTGTTGGGGTCCTTGTTGGAGCCGGTGTTGGTGTGGAACATGCCGTTCTCCAGATCGGCTTCGACCCACGGGCCGTTGCCGGTGCACCCGTTGAACCAGCAGGCGTTGCCCCAGTAGATGGCGTTCATGGTGGCGTTGCCGGTGTCGGTGTGGGAGTTCTCCCCGCTGCCGTAGTCGAAGCAGCACCACTGGTTGGTGTAGTTCGACGACGTCACCATGTAGATGCCTTCGGGCTGGGAGCCGGTGGCCACGCCCTTCGCGTGGTCGATCCGGTAGCCGACACCCTGCTTGACCTTGACGCCGAAGACCTGGTGGCCGGCCGCGGTCACCGGCAGGGCCATGGCGTCCGCCCCGATGTCGGAACCGTTCGGGCCGGGCCCCTTCCAGAAGCCGCCCCAGGAGATCGGCAGGTCGTTGTGCTGGGTGGTCTGGTCGTAGATCTTGGTGATCGTGCACGAGGTGCCCGCGCAGAACGAGACCTGGGAAGCCGCGTCGGCGTACCCGCCCGCGCTGAGCACTCCGATGTCGCGGTAGCTGTGATCGGAGGACCGCTGGATCTGGTACAGCGGCCCGTTGTACGACGCGAAGAGGGCCCTGGTGGTGGCGTGCGCCGTCACACACGGCGTACCGCCCGCGGCGTAGATGTCACACGGGAGCGACACGTCCGCCGCGCGGTGGGCCGCCGACTGGACGGTGGCGGTGGTCCGGGGGTGCGAGGATGTGGCGAACGCCGGCGCGCCGAACGCGGCCAGGGCCATCGCCAGGGCGACGAGGAGTACGGTTTTCCCTCGCCTTCGCCGGGGAGGGACGGCTGGTTCGATCATGGCGACCTCCTCTGTGGCGGTGCCGCCCCACGGCGGCGCCGAAGCTGCCGGTGGCGGGACTCATCCCAGCGTCCAGCGCTGGCTGCTGCTGCCGTTGCAGGTCCACAGCTCGGCGAGGGTTCCGTCAGCCGTGGCTCCTCCGGTGACGTCCAGGCACAGACCGGACTGGACACCGGTGATCGTGCCGTTCGGGTTCAGCGTCCACTGCTGGTTGGTCTGGCCGTTGCACGACCAGATCTCCACCTTCGTCCCGGGGCTGGTCCGGTTGTCGTAGGCGTCCAGGCACATGCGGCGGCTGCCCGAGTAGACGGTGAGCTGGTCGGAGGTGGAGTGCGTCCAGATCTGGTTGTCCCCGCCGTGGCAGCTCCAGATCTCCACCTGGGTGCCGGCGGTCGTGGTCGAGTCCGGTACGTCCAGGCACTTGCCGGCGCCCACCGCGTGCAGCGCGCCGGTCACGCTGGTGCCGCCACCACTGGTGCCGCCCGCGACCCGGTACATCACCGTGCCGTGTGCCGGCACCGAGGCGCTGATCGTGCCGGAGGTGGTCGAGGACGCTCCCGACCACAGGTCGGTCAGCGCATAGGCGGACGCGCCGGACTTCCCGATCGCGGCCGCGGTGGTGGTGATGGTCGCCGTCGAGCCCGTCTCGTTGAACAGCGCGACCGACACGTCCCCATTGGCCAGCGGCTTGGCCAGCACGTCCAGGCCGCCCGAGGAGGAGACCATGGTGCCCTGCTTGCCCAGGGGATCCTGGTCCACCGCGATCACCCGGGAGTTGGTCAGCGTGGACAGGGTGTCCGCACTGGCCGAGGGGATGTTGGTGCCCGCGATCAGCGGCGCGGCCATCTCCGCCCACAGACTGAACTCGCTGCGGCTCTCGGTGGCCGTCAGTGAGCCGTTGCCGACCTCCAGCATGTCCGGGTCGTTCCAGTGGCCGGGACCGGCGTAGGAGGCCAGCCCCACGTTGCTGTGGAAGATCGACAGCATGCTGGAGAAGCTGGCGTTGATGTCCCCGGTGGTGCGCCAGCTGTTGCCCACCTCCGCGCCCCAGGTCCACACGTTCTCCTGGCCCCAGTTGCACAGGCTGAACAGGATCGGCCGGCCGGTGGCCGCCAGGGCGTCACGCATCGCGGTGTACCGGGTCCGCGCGGGCGCCCCCGTGTTGTTGCAGTTGTCGTACTTCAGATAGTCCACGCCCCAGGAGGCGAACGACTGCGCGTCCGTGGTCTCGTGTCCCAGGCTGCCCGGATACCCGGCACAGGTCGCGGTGCCCGCGTCCTCGTAGATCCCCAGCTTCAGCCCCAGCGAGTGCACGTAGTCCGCGGTGCCCTTGATGCCGTCCGGGAACTTGGCCGGGTCCGGCACCAGGCGGCCGCCGGAGTCGCGGCTGTGGGTCATCCAGCAGTCGTCGATGTTGACGTACGAATAGCCCGCCGCCTGCATGCCGTTGGTGTGCATCGCCTGCGCGGTGGACTTGATGAGCGACTCGGAGACATTGCAGCCGTACGCGTTCCAGTCGTTGAAACCCATCTGCGGGGTCAGCGCGAGCCCGTTGCCGAGTGCGGCGGCGGGTCGCGCCGTTCCGAGGGAGACGAGGGGGACGGCCGCGGTGAGCAGCAGGACCGAGACGATGAGCGTCAGTGTTCTGCGCAGCATGATTCATCACCCCCGGAGACCGGAAGCGCGGTCCGCCGCCGAGGAATGCCGCACCTGGCCGCGCACGGGACGGGGCGGTTTGATCCAGCCCGCCGCGTCCGCGGCCTGGACCCCCGCGTTGAAGGCGTCCGCCATCTTGCGGTAGCCGTTGTCGTTGGGGTGCAGGGCGTCGGCCAGGTCCGCGGCGGTCAGAGCGCTCATGTCCACCAGGCGTACGTGCTTGCCGGCGGCCTGCTCGGCCTGGACGATTCCGGGGAGCTTGGCGTTGAACGCGGGCCGGTGGGCCTCCTCGGTAGCGCTGGTGGAGACGATCAGGGTGCCGACGAGGACGGTCGCGTCGGGCGCGTCCCTCGTGATCTGGTCGATGAGCGCACGGAGCCGGTCGGGGGCGGTCGGGACCTGATAGTTGCCGTTGAGATCGTTGGTGCCGATCTCCAGGGTGACGACATTCGGCCGGTAGCGGGCCAGCACGGAGTCCGTGATGCCTGCTATCTGGTCGATCCGCCAGCCGGAGTGGCCTTCGTTGTCCGGGTCGGACATGGACCCGCCGCGTCCCGAGCCGACGAAGTCCACGGCGTGCCCCTCGGCCGCCAGACGGTTCCACAGAAAGCCGCGGTAACCGTTCCCGGACGGGCTGCCGACGCCCCAGGTGATCGAGTTGCCCAACGGCATCAGCCGTAAGGCGGCGGGCGCGGCGGCCCGCACGGCGGGGGGAGGCGCCTCGGTGCTGGTGGCGGCGGTCGCGGGCAACGCGGCGCCCATGCCGAGCGCGGCCGTCAACGCCGCGGCCAAGGGGACCCAGTACTTCTTCATCAGCATTCCTCACTGGTGCGGGACGGTGGATGGGGTGCTTGCGGGGCCATGGGGCGAGTCACCGGACGCCCGCCTGCTGGATGACCTGTTTCGCGCCTTGCGGCCAGTTGGTGCCGCTGACCGGGACATTGCCGGTGAGGACGTTGTGGTGCGGAGGACCGGTGGCCACGTACGTGTTGCCGCCGTTGTACCAATTGCCGGAGAAGGTGCTGTCGTCGGTGTGGTTGTTGCCGTTGGCATTGGTGAGCGCCCAGCTACCGGCGTCCTGCACCACGTTGCCCGACACCGTCAGGTACCGGGATCCCTCGTCGAGGTACAGCGCGGTGGTGTGGTTGTTGCCGTACATGTAGTTGTCGCTGATCACCGAGCCGGGGCTCGCGGAGAGGCTGTAGATGCTGCCGCCGTCGACGTAGGTGGACAGGATGCCCGCGGTTTCCTTGTAGTCGGTGCCCGCCCCGCTCACCCGGTTGTTGCTGACGGTGATGTCATGGTTGGTCATCTGCGGGTTGCCGGGGTGGTGCGCGTCCGGCCGGATACCGCCGACCTGGATGCCACTGCCGGCGATGTCGGTGAACGTGTTGCCGGTGACGGTGATGTCGCTCGCGCCGAGTCCGGTGCCGGAGGCCGTGGCGGCACCGTCGTTGCCCACGCCCAGTCCGGCCTGCCCGAGTCCGGAGAAGGTGTCGCCGGAGAACGTGATGCCGGTGGCGGCGGAGACCTGTACGGCCGCGGGCATCTGCGCCCACTGGTTACGGGCGGCCTCGAACTGCGTACAGCCCGACCTGCAGGTGCTCGGCCAGTTGGCGGCCATCGCGTGGGCGCCGGTGATGTGCGCGCCGCTCTGCTGGTCCGCGTAGCCGTCGGATCCGCTCGGGCCGAGCCAGGAGGTTCCCGTGAACCGGATGCCGGCGAATCCCGGACCGGTCGCCGGTGAGCCGTAGCTGCCGCTGATGCCGAGCAGGCTCCGCAGTTGGGGCAGTTCGACATCGAGGGTGTTGGGGTTCTGCCCCGGCTGGGCCCGGTAGTACAGGTCGCCGGTGGACGAGTCGAGGTACCACTGTCCGGCCTGCTTGAGGAACGCGTAGTTGTTCTCCAGATACATGGTCCCGCCGGCGAACGGCGCGTTGATGGTGTCGTAGCCCCACGAGTTGTTGTTCCAGGCGGGCTGCCGCATGGTGATGGTTCTGCCGCTGATCGACTGAACCGGCGCGTAGCGGTCGGTGAAGGAGTTGACGCTCTCGACTTCCATGTGGCTCTTGTCCGGGAGACCGGCCAGGTAGTCGAGGGAGGGGTCGGTGATGGTCAGGCCGGTCTGGGTGAAGGTGAAAGCCGAGCGGGGCACCTGGATCGCCGCCCGCGGCGCCTCCTTGCCGTTCACGTACAACTGGCGCGTGTTCACGCCGGTGCCGATGTGGGCCGACCAGATGCTGATCGACTGATCATGCACCTGCCAATTCATGACCTGGCGGGCACCCGTCACGACCGGCTGCTGCCCGGACGCGGCCTGGTAGGTGATGGTGTGGCCGTTCTGGCCGCCGTCGCCGGAGCCGAAGGTCAGCGGCTTGGACAACCGGTAGGTCCCCCCGGCCAGGTGGACCACGACGTCCGCGTCGGCCGAGAGCTGGTGCGCGGGCCGCTGCGCCTGGTCGATCGTCGCGAACGGCCCGGCCAGGAGGGCGAGCACGGCCACGGGGGCGGCCCGGAGGCCGCGGAGCGCTCTGGCTCCGGACATCGTCATCCTCCAGTGGTGGCGCGTGGGACGGGTGGCGCCGGGGCGGTGGTGAGCCGGCCAGGGGCCGGTCACGTCAGTCGAGATTCCATTGCTGGTTGGACCCGCCGTTGCACGGCCAGAGTTCCGCCAGTGCGCCATTGGCGGTGGAAGCGCCGGTGACGTCGAGGCACAGTCCGGACTGGGTGCCGGTGACGGTGCCGTCGGAGTTCAGCTGCCACTGCTGGTTGGCGCCGCCGTTGCACGGCCAGGTCACCACCTTGGTGCCGGCGGACGTCTGGTGGTCGTACGCGTCCAGGCACATCTGGTTGCTGCCGCTGTAGACGGTCAGTTGGCCGGAGGGCGTGCGGGTCCAGGTCTGGTTGGCGCCGCCGCCGCAGTCCCAGATCTGTAGCTGGGTACCGGCCGTGGTGGACGAGTTGGGCACGTCCAGGCACTTGCCCGCGCCCACCGCGTGCAGCGCGCCCGTGCTCGTCCCGCCGGAGGAGTTGCTGTATCCGGCAGCGGTGATGTTGGCCTGGACCGCGTTCTCGGTGGCGTCCGACGGGTAGCCCGAGGTCATCACGCCCTCGTAGAAGGTGCCTTGGGCGCCCTTGCTGTTGTCCCCGCCGGTGCCCAGGATGATGGCACCCTGCTTCCGCATCGGGTTGTAGCCCGGGACGCTTGGACGCGGCCCGTCGTAGAAGGTGGACAGGGCACCGGACTGGGCGTTGCCCCCACGGATCGCCCAGTGGTTCGGGCCGCCCTTGATGATGGCGGTCGTGTACCGGTGGTTGATGGTCGGGTCGCCCGCGTTGTAGCGCTGGTTCACCCCGGAGAACAGGCCGTTCTCCAGATCGGCCATGATCCATGGGCCGTTGCCCGAACCGTAGCCCCAGACTCTGATGTTGCCGAAGTAGATGGCCTCCATGGTGCCGTTGCCGTCGTCGTTGCTGTCCGTCTCGGCGTTGCCGTAGTCGAAGCAGCATCCGCCGTTGTAGTGCGTGCCGTCGAAGATCGCGTACATGCCCTCGGGGTTGTCCCCGGTCGCGATGCCGTTGGTGTGGTTGTTGCGGTAACCCGTGCCGGGCGCCACGAAGACGCCGTAGGCCTTGTGACCTCCCACCATGGTGGGCGCGGCGGTCGCGTTCGCGAGGTTGTCAGGGCCGCCCGCGGCACCGCCGCCGGGCGCCTGGGTGAGGTTGTTGCCGCGGCCGGACTGGTCATAGATGATCGTGATGAGACAGGCCGTCCCCGAGCAGAACGAGTCCTGGGCGGCGGCGTCGGCGTATCCGCCCGCGCTCAGGACGCCGATGTTCCGGGTGCTGTTGTCCGAGGCACGCAGGACCTGGTAGAGCGGCCCGTTGTACGAGGCGTACAACGCTCGCGTCGTGCTGTGCGCCGCCACGCAGGGGGTACCGCCTGACGCGTAGAGGTCGCACGGCCCGGAGGTGTCGGCACGGGCCGTACCCGCCGTGGCCGTGGCCCCGGCCAGCGCGCCGGCGACGAGCACGGCCGCGGCTCCCGCCCGGGCGAACACGTGGCCCGGCCTGCCGCGGCGCCCTACCGCCGCGAACAACCGTCGTACGCCCCCGCGCACGGACAGCGGGTGGCGCCTTGTACGCATGGTTCTCATCTGATCTCCCTACCGTGCCGGCGCGACCCGATCGGGTCGTGTGTGGTGGCGCTGACAATCCGGAAGCGCTTGAAGGTGCCGTTTCCGCAGCGAGATTGCAGAGAGGGTTCGGGGGGAGACGGTGCTCCCGGGTTCGTGGACTGTCAAGAGTGCGGAGTCAGCTGTTGCGAACCTTGTCGCGGAATCGATTCGACGGCCGATTCGGGCAGTTCGGGACCGATCGGGGCGCTCGAACGGTCCCCGGGCGGCGGCAGGCGATGGGCGGCCGATCTTCCCATCGGGCGGGCCCCGGTGGGCCGCGCGGGCCTGCCCGGCGGCGGGCCACCGGATGGCGGGTGACTGCCCATCATGGGACTGAGCAGGGACGCAGCCGCCAACTCATGGGACCAAGGGCCGGTTCGCGGAGCACCAGTCGATGCAGCGAGGCTTCGGGCCGCTCGTCGGCGCCGCCGTCGCCTCACGGCACGGGGATCGACCCCGCACTCCGCCGGTCGCAGCTTCCGTCGAAGCGCTTGCGTGGAATCGATTCGCTCGCGGCGCGGCGGCGCCGAACCCGCCGGTTCCACCCCCGCAACCGTTCCCTGTCACGCCGGCGGACCGATCCGCGCGAGTATCCTTGCGACCCGCGAGTAAGTCCTTCGGGGAGGCGCATGAACATCGGGGAGATCGCTCGGCGGGCGGGGGTGTCGCGCAGCACGGTGTCGTACGCGCTCAGCGGCAAACGCCCGGTCGCCCCCGGCACTCGCAGACGTATCCAAGACGTGATCACCGAACTGGGGTATCGCCCCAACGCGACCGCCAGGGCACTCAAGGAGGGCCGGACCCGGACCATCGGTCTCGTCATCCCCCCGGCCGGCAACAGGCTCACCCACATGCAGCTGGACTTCGTCGCCAGCGTGGTCGACGCCGCCGCCCGGGCCGACCTGGACGTGCTGCTGTCCCCTTCCGGCGGGGATCACGACCGTTCCTTCGAGCGGTTGGTCTCGGAGAGCCGCGTGGACGGCGTCATCCTGATGGAGATCCGCCTGGAGGACCCCCGCGTGGGGCGGCTGCGGGAGGCCGGACTGCCCTTCGTCGGCATCGGGCACACGACCCGCGACCACCGGATGTCCTGGATCGACGTCGACTACGCCGGCCTGGTCCAGCACTGCGTGCGGCACCTCGCCGATCTCGGACACCGCCGGGTGGCTCTGGTCACACGTTCCCCGGACCTCATCTCGGCCGGTTACGGCCCCGCGCACAGGGCCAGGGAGGGTTTCGAGGCGGCCGTGGCGGAACGCGGCCTCGACGGCGTCGAAGTGCCGTGCGGGGACGATGCCCGCTCCGGTCAGGAACGCGTCGAGGCGCTCCTGCGCAGCCATCCGGACGTCACCGCCATCACCACCATCAACGAGGCCGCCCTGCCCGGCGTCCAGCGCGCGCTGGCGGACGCCGGTCTCACGGTGCCGTACGACTTCTCCATCACCGGAGTGGCGGCCAGGACGTGGGCCGAGGACTTCCGCCCACCGCTCACCGCAGCGGACGTACCGGCCGTGGAGATGGGCGAGAAAGCCGTTTCCCTGCTGGTGGAACGCATCGCCGCGCCGCAGACTCCGCCTCGGCACATCCTGTTGGCCCCGCCGATCTCGTTGCGCTCCAGCACAGCCGCCGTACCCACCGGCGGGCCGCCACGGTCCAACCGCGCGGCCGTCCGGCGCTGAAGCGGCCGGCCAGGCGGGTGGGCCGCTCAGGTCGTCGAAGCCGGCCACGGCGGCGTCGGCGGGAACCGGCCGGCCTCACGCGACGGGCGCGCAGGGCACGTCCCTGCAACGGCTCTTGACAGCTTCAGCGGGGCGCAACACGATACCGGGCACACCCCGAAGGTTCTGAACGCCCTGCGAAGCGCCTCCGATGGGAGCGCTCCCAAGAAACCGAGGTACAGTCATGCGCCGCAGGCACCTCGCGTTCCACCAGCCACCCCCTAGGCTGCCTGTCATGACGGAGACCTCACGCATTGCCCTGACGCGGTCCGCGGCCGAGCTGATCCGTCGGCTGCGGGCGGAACACGGGCCGTTGATGTTCCATCAGTCCGGCGGGTGCTGCGACGGCAGCGCGCCCATGTGCTACCCGCTGGGCGAGTTCCGTACGGGCGCGTCCGATGTGCTGCTCGGGGAGCTGCACGTGGACGGGGTCCAGGAACCGGTGGGCTTCTGGATGTCCGCGTCGCAGTTCGAGCGGTGGCGGCATACGCATCTGACGGTGGACGTCGTGCCGGGGCGCGGCAGCGGATTCTCGCTGGAGGCGCCGGAGGGCGTCCGCTTCCTGATCCGCTCCCGGCTGCTGGACGCGCCGCAGCCCCAGTAGGGCGCGCGGGCGGGCCGGGTTCGGCCCGCCCGGACCTCCATGCGTACGGCGCTCAGCTGGCGTCGGCCAGCGCCAGGGTGTGCAGCCGCTCCGGGGGGCCGGGGCGGGCGTAGTACCAGCCCTGGGCGGTGTCGCAGCCCAGCATCCGCAGGTGCTCGGCCTGCACCGCCGTCTCGACGCCCTCCACCGTGACCGCCAGGTCGAGCGTGTGGGCCAGCGAGACGATGCCCTCCACGATCTTGACGTCGACGGGGTCGGCCGGGGCGCGCTGCATGCCGCGGGTGAAGGAGCGGTCCAGCTTGAGGGTGCTGACCGGGAGGCGGCGCAGGTACGAGAGGTTGGAGTAGCCGGTGCCGAAGTCGTCCAGGGCGATGTCCACGCCCAGGTCGGCGAGTTGCCGCAGCGGCCGCAGGGCGTCCTCGTCTGCGCCGATGAGGTCGTTCTCGGTGACCTCCAGGCACAGGGCGCTCGGGCTCAGCCCGGCGTTCTTCAGGACCGCCACCGTGTCGGACACCAGCATGGGGTGACCGAGCTGGCAGGGCGAGAGGTTGACGTTGACCCGCAGCCGCTCGGCGTCGCACTCGGCGGCGTCCTGCCAGGCGCGGGCCTGCCGGGCGGCCTGCTCCAGCACCCAGCGGCCGAGCGGCACGATGAGGCCGGTGTCCTCGGCGAGCGGGATGAACTGGTCGGGGCCGAGCACCCCGTGCACCGGGTGGAGCCAGCGCACCAGCGCCTCGGCGCCGCGTACGGTGCCGTCGGCGAGCCGTACCAGCGGCTGGTACTCGATGAAGAACTCACCGTTCTCCAGGGCCGACGGCAGCCCGTTGCTGAGGCTGTGACGGGCGATCACCCGGGCGCTCTCGTCGGCGTCGGCGAGTTCGTAGCGGTTGCCGCCCGCGGCCTTGGCCCGGTACATGGTGATGTCGGCGCTGCGCAGCACCTCGGCCCGGCACATCTCACCGGCCCGCCCGTCGACGACGCCGATGCTGGCCCGTACCCGCAGCTCCCGGCCCTCGACCTGGACGGGGTCGGCGAGCGCGGCGAGCATCCGGCGGGCCATCGCGGTGCCGTCCGTCTGCGCGGCGGGCCCGGTGACCAGGGCCAGGAACTCGTCCCCGCCGACCCGGGCGATCAGCTCGTGCGGGGAGGTCACGCACCCCTGGAGCCGTTCGGCGACGGCCCGCAGCATCCGGTCCCCCGCCACGTGCCCGAGGCTGTCGTTGACGGCCTTGAAGCCGTCGAGGTCCAGGTAGCACACGCCGAAGCGCTGGGCGTCGGCCGCGGCGGCGAGGACCTGGTCGAGGCGTTCCAGGAACAGGGTGCGGTTGGGCAGCCCGGTCAGCTCGTCATGGGTGGCCTCGTAGCGCAGCCGTTCGCGCAGCAGCCGGTGCTCGGTGATGTCCTCGGCGAGCGCCAGCTGATACTGGGGCGCGCCGCTGGAGTCGCGGAGCAGGGTGACGGTGAGATTGGTCCACAGCACGCTGCCGTCGTCGCGGTAGTGCGGCTTCTCGATGCGGAAGTGATCGCGTTCGCCCGTGACCAGCTCGCGGTACAGCTCGTGGACGCCCGGCGCGTCGTCGGGGTGGACGAACTCGGTGACGTTGCGGCCGGGCCGGAAGAAGGAGGCGCCGCCGAACATCCTGGCCATCGCGTCGTTGACGACGAGGACTTCGCCGTCGAGCCCGGCGATCCCCACGCCGATCACCGCGCCCTCGAACACGGCCTGGAACTTGGCCTCGCTCGCGTGCAGCGCCTTCTCGGCCTCGATGCGGGCGGTCAGCGCGGCGTGGGAGATGGCCTTCCGCTCGTCGCGCTCGCGCTCGCGCAGCTCCCGCACGAAACCGGCGGCGAGCGCGTGTTGCAGCCGGGCGCAGCGGGCCCGTACGTCCTCGTCGCTGATCGTCCGGTCCGGCCAGGAGCAGAGCACCAGATGGGCGTCGATGACGCCCAGGATCGCGGGCAGTGCCTCGGGTTCGGCGCACTGGGCGTCCACCAGCGCGGCGCCCACCTCGTAGGCGTCGGCCGTGTCGAAGGGGGCGGTGTGCAGGGCCTCGCTCAGCCGGCGGGCCAGCGGCAGCAGATGGCCCTCGAACTCATCAAGGGTCATGGCGGTGGCCGCCATCGGGTGGACGGCCCGGCTCCAGATCGCCGCGAACCGCCGCAGCCTGTCGTTGTCCGCCTCGGCGTCCTCGACGTCCTCGGCGCGGTCCCGACGTCTCGGCCCGCCCGGCGCCGAGGTCATATCGCACGCCTCGCCGGAGGGACGCCACCTGGGGCTGGTTCGTTTTCGCCTGTGGCGTCGATGTCCGCGCCTGTGGCGTAGATGCCCGCCGGCCGCCAGGTGGCTTTCAAGTCCCGCACTTCCTTCGCCCTCTTCCGGCTTTCGGGGCCGCCCTCGGGGTCGTCCGCGTCCTCGGGGCAGTGGAGCACGACGAAGAGCGGCAGGGCAACCCGCTGCTGAGGCGAGATTACTGATCAACCGTTGGCTGAGGAAAGGAAAAATGGACATTGGCCATCCGGATGTACGCGCGGAGAGGGGAGAAGCCGGGAGAAGCCGGGCATCGGCGGGGGGGGCGGCGCGGGGGGGGGGGGGGGGGGGGGGGGGGGGGGGGGGGGCGCGGGGGGGGGGGGGGGGGGGGCGGGGGGGCCCTTCAGCGGTTGCGGTTGCGGAACCCCCAGCCGGAGGTGCGGGTCTCACCGGTCTCTTGGGACTCGTCGGTCCCCTGGGGCTCTCGCATCTCCTGGGGCTCCTGAATCCCAGGGGTTTCTTGCGCCCCTTGCGACCCTCGGGGCTCCTGGGTCTCTTGGAAACCCCGTGGTTCCTGGGCTGCTTGGGCTCCCTGGGCCTCGGCGCCCCTGGCGGTGGCCTCGCCGGTCATGCGCGTCCCCGCGCTCTCGGTCTCCCCTTTCTCGGTGATCTCCACATGACGGGGTTTCACGGCCTCCGCCTTCGGGACGGTGATGGTGAGCACACCATCGGCCATCCCGGCCCTGACGGCCTCGGTGTTGACCTCGGCGGGCAGCAGCATCCGGTACTCGAAGCGCCCGGTGCGGCGGGTGCTCCGGCGGAGCACGCCCTCGCGCTCGCGTTCCCCGATCTCGCCGGAGACGGTCAGCTCCTGGCCGCTCACCTCCACGTCCACGTCCTCGCGCCGGACGCCGGGGAGGTCCACCTCGACGCGGTAGGCGTCGTCGGCCTCGCTGACGTCGGCTGCGGGCGCCCAGGCGGTGAGGCCGGGCGGGGTGGCGCCGACGGTGGATTCGAGGAGTCCGCCCATCTGGCTGAGCAGTTCGTCGAATTCCGCCAGGGGGTTGCGGCTCCAGCCCCGGGGGCGCTCGAGGGGGCCTGCGCCCCGGTGTCGTCGGACGGGCATGCTCATCGTCCTTCACCTCCGTGGTGATGGTTCTCGGCAGGTCAGACCAGGGCCTCGTGGACGTAGCACCACCGCCATTCCTCGCCCGCCTCCAGGGGCTCGACGATGGGATGGCTCGCCGCGGCGGCGTGGGCGCGGGCGTGCTTGAGCGGGGAGGAGTCGCAGCAGCCGACATGTCCGCAGGTCAGGCAGAGCCGCAGATGCACCCAGGGCGATCCCAGGCGCAGGCACTCCTCGCACCCCTGCGGGGTGTTCGGGGCGACCGGACGCACCATGGACAGATGGGGGTCGGACTCGATGGCCATGGCGTCGCCCTCCTCGCCGTAGCGGATGCCCGCGTCGCCGCAAGTGGCCGGACCATGGACCGGACCACGCGCGGGACGGAGGCCCACGCCGTCAGGGTGACAAGGCGGGAGGAGGGTGTGCCTGCGCCTCCGAGGTCGAAAATACGAGCCTGAATTCGCCCTCTTGTGGTGATTCGCTGGGATATGGGTAATTTCGGTAGGGAGGGACGCGCCGAGGACGCCCGGAGTGACCGCATGGCCCGATCAGGTGTCGCCGATGAGCTGGTGCTGCGCTGTCTGACGATGTTCGACAGCCAGGACGAGGCGGAGATTCTGCGCCGGGCGATGGCCCAGGTCAGCACGGTCGGGCCGGGCCGCGCCGAGGCGGGCTATCTGCTGCGCGGCGACGGCTTGGTGCGCTGTCCGGACGACGGCCACGGCTCCCGGGCGACCCCGGCCCTGGACGCGCGGGTCAGGGAGCTGGCGGGCCGGGACGGGCCGGTGCGCTTCCCCCGGCGGGCCTGGGGGTGGGCGTTCGCCCTGCGCGAGCCGGACGGCCTCCCTGTACCGGACGGGCCCGTACCGGACGGGCTCCGGGGCGCGCTGGTGGTCAGCTCCCGGGACCGGCCGGGCGAGGACGAGCGGTTCCTGCTCTCCCTCCTGGTGCGTCAGACCTCCGCGGCGCTGTCCATCGCCGCCGCTCACCGCCGGGAGCGGGCCCAGGCCGCCGAGCTGCGCCGGGCCCGGGGCGAGCGGGAGGCGATGCGGCGGCGGCTGGACCGCGCCCTGTCCGACCTGGGACATCTGCGCGAGGTGCACGACGCCCTCGCCCGGACCGCCGCGCGTGGCGACGGCGAGGCGGGGATCGCCCGGGCGCTGCACCGCGTCACCGGGCTGCCCGCCGCGGTCGAGGACCGGTTCGGCAACCTGCGGGCCTGGGCGGGCCCCGGGCGCCCCGATCCGTACCCCACGCCCGATCCGGCGCAGCGCGAGGAGCTGCTGCGCGACGCCGCCCGCCGGTCCGGCCCGGCCCGGCTGCGGGACCGGCTGATCGCGGTCGCCGCGCCGCGGGGCGAGCTGCTGGGCGCGCTGTGCCTGGTGGATCCCGAGGCCCGGGCCGACGAGCGGGCCGTACGCGCCCTGGACCACGCCGCGGCCGCGCTCGCCCTGGAGCTGGCGCACCGGCGCCGGCTGGCCGAGCTGGAGCTGCGGCTGCGCCGCGAGCTGGTGGACGATCTGCTCACGGGCGCGGACGACACCAGCGCCTACGCCCGCGCCGAGGCGGTCGGCCACGATCTGCACGGTCCGCACCATGTGGTCGCGGCGCGCTGGGCGGACGGGCCGGCGGACGACGGGTTCCTGCGGGCCGTCGGCCGGGCGGCCTCGGGGCTGGGGCTGCGGGTGCTGCCGACCCTCCGCTCCGGTACGGCGGTGCTGGTGGCGCGGGGCCGGCCGGCCGAGCGCGCGCTGCACACGGCGCTCAGCCGGGAGCTGGGCTCACCGGCCGGGGCGATCGGGGTCGGCGGTCGCTGCGACACCCCCCATGAGGTGCCCCGTTCGTACCAGGAGGCGATGCGCGCGCTGGAGGTCCGGCAGGGCTCGCACAGCGCGTACGGCATCACCTTCTTCGACGATCTGGGCCTGTACCGCATTCTGCGCACCGGAAAGGATCAGCGGGAGGTCGAGCGGTTCGTACGGGAGTGGCTGGGCCCGCTGCTCGACTACGACGCGAAGCACCACACGGCCCTGGTGGAGACCCTGACCGCGTACTTCGACCGCGGCGGCAACTACAGCGAGACGGCCGCCGCCCTGGTCGTCCACCGCTCCACGCTGCGCTACCGGCTGCAGCGGATCCGGGAGATCAGCGGCAGCGATCTGACGGACGTGGACAGCAGGCTCAACCTCCAGGTGGCCACCCGTGTCTGGAAGATCATGCGGAGCGGGCCCGAGTGAACCGCTGCCCGGCGGGCACTCGCACGGACCGTCCTCAGTGAGGAGGTGGGCTCCGAGATGAGCGAGAAGCACACGAGCGACAAGAACACCAGCGTGGTGCGCAGCCTGCTGGACCGGCAGGGCACGACGTACGCGGCCGAGGCCGGTATCACCCTGCGGAACACCCCCGGCTCCCTCTACCAGCTGCTGGTGCTGGCCCATCTGCTGTCCGCCCGGATCAAGGCGGACATCGCGGTGGCCTCCGCCCGCGCCCTCTTCGACGCCGGGATGCGCGACCCGCGGAAGATGGCCGACGCCACCTGGCAGCAGCGGGTCGACGCGCTGGGCGAGGGCGGCTACCGCCGTTACGACGAGCGGACCGCGACCCAGCTCGGCGAGGCGGCCGAGCTGGTGCTGCGCGAGTACGACGGGGATCTGCGGCGGATGCGCGAGGCCGGGGACCCGAAGAAGCTGCTGCGGGAGATCACCGGCATCGGTCCTTCCGGTGTCGACATCTTCCTGCGGGAGGCGCAGGGCGTCTGGCCGGAGTTCGCGCCGTATTTCGACCGCAAGGCGCAGGAGGGCGCCGAGCGCGTCGGCCTGCCGAAGAGCGCCGCGTCCCTGGCGAAGCTGGTGTCCGCCAAGGACCTCCCCCGGCTCGCCGCGGCCCTGGTCCGGGTGGCGCTCCACGCCGACGCCGCCCAGGAGGTGCGCGCCGCCGCGTGACCCGCCGGTCGGTGGCCGACGGTGAAGCGGCGGTTGAGGGGGGGCGAAGTGGACCGGGGGCGGGGACAGACAGGTCAGGTCACGGAGTCGCCGAGGGCGAGGCAGGCGTCCAGTGCCGGATCTGCTCGATGGCGTACGGCGTGAACTCCTCGGGAGAAGCCGGGGCCGTCGAAGAACCGCGCGCCGTCCTCGTCGAGGCGGCCGGCGCCGCCGCCCATGTGGATGACGTGCGGGCCCCGCGGCCCCTGGGCCTACACCCGCCACCGCGGCCGCCGGCCCCGGGGACTTCCGCCGCGGCCAGCAGGCGGGCGGCGGACGTCAGCCGGGCGTGCCGTAGCGCCGCAGCAGCCACACCCCGAACGCGACGTAGAAGACGTACACGATCGCGTCCCACCAGTCCGGGGCCGAGCCCGGCGAGCGGATCTGGAAGAAGTCGTCCAGCCAGTGGACGACGACCAGGGGCCAGATCGAGCCGATCGCGTGACGCAGCCCGGCGCAGGCGAAGCCGAAGAGCCCGGCGGACAGCATCTGCCACAGCGTGTCGTCCAACGCGGCGCCGAAGAACAGGTAGTTCTGGACGTGGCCCACGCCGAACAGGACACCGACGACGACCGCCGCCCGCATCGCCCCCAGCGGACCGAGCACCTGCTGCACCAGACCCCGGCTGTACGCCTCCTCGTTGACGGCCACCCACAGCAACGACACCAGCGAGCCGACGATCACGCGCGCGCCACCCTCAAGGCCCGCGACGGCGTAGGAACACGCGACCGCGAGCATGGGCACGGCGAGCCACCAGCGCCGCACCCGGCCGGGCGTCGCGACCCCGGACGCCCGCAGCCACCCCCATCGCCACAGCACGCACCAGACGCCCGCGAAGCAGACCGCGTTGACCACGACAGCGCCGAGGTCGGGAAACCAGGACGGGGCCAGCGGAGGCAGAATCACCGTGGCGAACAACACCAGCACCACGTGCCACGCGAGCGTCAACGCGACGGCGCCCCACAGCGGATGGCGCGTGACATGGCCTTTCCCCCGGCTCCCCACGGTCCGAGGATAGCGGCGGCCCCGGCGGCCTTCAGCACGGCCGTGCGCCCGTGTCCGCGGTACGGGTCGGCGAACGACACCCGACATCGCCGGTGGAGATCGCGTCGGAGGGGGCACCGTACGGTGTCTCGACCGTCACCTCCTCCGCGTTCCGCAGCAGCTCGTAGAAGCCGCTGTCGCCGATGACGCCGATCTCCGCGACGTGGTGGTTCTCTGCCTCGGTCACGCTCGTCACGCTCCCTTCATCAGGTCGTCCAGGTCCCGTTCGTCCAGCGACGCGCCGGCCGGCACACCGATCGTTTTCGCGTTGTGCCGGTAGGAGTCGGCGGACTTCTTGCTCCCGGCCGTGTCCAGGTCGAAGTAGCCGTGCAGGAGCGGGGTGAGATCGCCGTACGGGGTGTGGGCGAACCAGTTCACCTGCGCCGCGACGGCCCCGGCTTCGTCGAGTGTCCCGGTCCCCAGGTGCTCCCGGATCCGCGCCAGGAGCTCCGCCGCCCGAGTCGTGCCGCGGTGCTCGGAAGGGCGCGACGTCCCGCCGGCCTTCCTCTCCCGCGTGTTCAGAGTGGCTCACGGAGCCGGCGTCGCAGGATCTTACCGAGGGGATCGCGTCGCGCCTGGTCAGCGCGCTGTCAGCGCGCTCTCAACCGGTGGAGACCCTGGAGTTGGAGAACCCATGACGAATTCCGCGGCGGCAGCACGGTGGTGGGAGCTGGCCGCGCGGATGTCTTGCGAACCCTCGAACGCCGTGGTCGTGATCGACAAGCTGGAGAGTCAGCAGCTGGTCGAACGGCGCCCGCACCCCACCGACCGCCGGGCCCAGCAGCTGCACCTCACCCCCGAAGGAACCGGGCGCCGGGAAGGGCTGCTGAAGCTCCTGCGCGAGGAACCTCTGATGACGGGACTGACCGAGCAGGAGCAGGACACGCTCCGGAACCTGTTGCAGCGAGCCATCTCCAGCGCTGAAACCACCCGGGCCTGAACCGCCGGGGCACACCCGAGGCGATAACGATCACTCCGCCGACCTGGGGTTTTTGCGCTGGTTGGCATGGAAGCGCGCCTTCTTCTGACGATTCCCGCACGTGTTCATGTCACACCACTTGCGCGTGCGGCTTTGACTGGTGTCGAAGAAGGCGGCTTGGCAGGTCGGCGATGCGCACAGGGCCAGCCTTCCGTCTCGCTCCCCCGCGATGATGCTGATCGCGTCGGCGGCGATCACACCGAGGGCATCTTCCACACCGGAAGCCGAGCCGAGCTGCCATCGCCGCTCACCCTCGGGCGTCAGGATCGCCGCGGCCCGGCCCTGGGCGCTGCGGTCATTGATGACCTGGACAGCAGACGCGGGGAGAGCGCCCTGGACCGCGGCCGCTGTCGCGGCGGCGTGGATCGACTCCCTCAGCTCCCGAGCGAGGTCGAGCTGGGCGGTGGTGCAGGAGTCCACGGCGAGGCCGTTCACCGCCAGCCAGTCGACGAGCCGGTGCGGCGTGGGAATGCGCTCCACAGCGCTGCCATGACGCTCCGACAGAGTCCCCGTGAAGCTGGTCGCCAGCACGCTACCGAGGCGGAAGTCAGGGAACCCAGCACGCATGGAACCACCTTAGCAGGTTGCGGCCTGACTCCGAGAGCTGCTAGAACCTTCTTAGCCGGTTCCGCGATGGCCAGGAGGTCTCATGCCCCGCCCACCCAGCGACGTGCAAGCGTTTGAAGCCCATGCGACCGACGCCGACCTCGACGATCTGCGCGCGCGACTGGCCGCGGCGCGGCTTCCGGAGACCGAGACGGTCCATCGCCCCGCGCCCGACCCTCGCCGATGGGAACAGGGCGTTCCCCTCGCCGACCTCGTCGATGTCGTGACCTACTGGCGCACCGGGTACAACTGGCGGTCGTTCGAAGAGCGCCTCAACCGCCTCGGCCAGTTCCGCACGACCATTGATGACCTGGGCATCCACTTCCTGCACCGCCGATCCGCGCGCGCAGATGCCACTCCCCTGCTCCTGACGCACGGCTGGCCGGGCAGCATCGCCGAGTTCATCGATGTCATGGACGAGCTGGCGGATCCGAAAGACGCGGACGCGCCGGCGTTCCACGTCGTGGCCCCGTCGCTGCCTGGATTTGGTTACAGCGACAAGCCGGCCACCACCGGGTGGGGAACCGAAAAGATCGCGGCCGCCTGGGTGGAACTGATGGGAAGGCTCGGCTACCAGAAGTTCGCAGCCCACGGCGGCGACTGGGGCGGCAATATCACCACGGTTCTCGGCGGCAGGTTCCCGGCGCACGTTCTCGGCATCCACACCACGTTCGCGGAGGCACCGCCCGGGTTGACGACGGACGGGCTGACGGCGGTCGAGCGTAAATGGACCGAGGACACCCGTCATTTCTGGCGCCACCGCGCGGCGTACGCGAAGCAGCAGGCGACCCGGCCGCAGACCATCGGCTACTCGCTCGTCGACTCACCGGTCGGGCTCCTCGCCTGGATCCTGGACAAGTTCGCCGAGTGGACGGACACCGAAGACAGCCCGTTCGAGACGATTTCCATGGACAGGGTCCTCGACAACGTCACCCTGTATTGGCTGACGCGGACCGGCGCATCGTCGGCCCGCATCTACTACGAAAGCCACAACTCGCTGGACCCCGAACTCCGGGTCGACGTCCCGTCAGCGATCAGCATGTATCCCCGCGACATCGAGAAGTGTCCGCGCCCCTGGGCACAGGAGCGCTACCGGCACATCGTCCGATGGAGGTCACCCGAACGCGGGGGACACTTCCCGTCGCTGGAGGTCCCCGAGTACTTCGTCAAAGATCTGCAAGAGGGCCTCGCGGCGGTGCTTGCCGCGCACCGGTGAACCACGCGGCTCGGACTCCCCGCGTACACGCCGCCCGATCCGCCGCCGGACACGCCGGGCAGGGCGCGCTCCCCGCTTCGCCTAACCGGCCACCTCGTACTGCCCCACCTCACGGAAGTAGCGCAGGGTTTCCGGGGAGCCGTCGTCGAGGGCCGCATTGGCTGCGGCACGCAGGGCGTCACTGATGTTCGGAGCCGCGAGCATGCGAGCTATGTACACGGCGTCGTCCTCGGCTTGGGCCAGTCGACAGCCGGTCTCCAGCCAGGCGCGCATCTCCTCCGGGGAGTTGTCGTCGAGGAGCTTGGTGGCCTCCTCGACAACTCGCTTGTCCTTGTTCTGCGTTGCCACGTGGAGGATGCGGGCGATGGCGACCCGGTCGTCCTCGGCCCGAGCCAGCCGGTAGCCGGTCTTCAAGAAGGCACGCATGTCGTCCACGGTGCCGTTCAGGGCCTCATTGGCCTCTCGGACAACCCCCCGACCGCTGTTCTCGTCCGCCAGGATGGCGGTGATCGCTGCGCGCAGCTCGTCCTCCGACATCTCGTCCACTGGTGTGTCGGACGAGGTCGCCACTGCGGTGGAGACCGGGGCCGCCGAACCGTTGGCGAACGCCGGGGCGGTGAGGAGGAGGGCTGGGGTCAGGGCAGTGGCCACGACGAGCAGAACGGCTCGCGTCGGTCTCATGAAGGTATGCCTCCGTGTTCGGACTTCAGGTATGCAGATGATCACCTATACGCGTCAAGATCGCATCAAGGTCACAGTCGACCGTTACGGTCACCTCACCAAGCGACCTGCTCGGCACACTATTTTTCGGTGCGGTCACACTGTCGGCAAGCCGGCGTAGAGGCCGATGATGAGCCCCCCGAAGGGGACGGCCCAGTCTCCATCCACCAGGCCGGCACCGTAGTGGCTTCCGCCCGGTGAGGGTGACGAAGACGGACCGCTGACACCAACGGACAATCGGCCCGTACTCTCGGTTCCGTGCCCCGTCACCCGAAGAAGCCACGCCGACTGGTCACCGGTGAGCGAACGTATCTGTGGACGCTCCGCCACAGCCACCGGGTACTGGACAGCGGCCGGGCCGCAGAGTGCCGCCAGACCCTCACGCTGTACCCGCAGCCGGTCGGCACCGGCGGCCCACTGCACATTGTCTTCGCCGAGGGCCCGGGCCGGTACGTCCCGGGCGGGTTCCCCATGGGCTCCGGGGACGTGGGATACGTCCAGGGCAGCTCCCTCAACCTGCACGAACCGGGCGCCGTGCGGGCCCTGCTCGACGCGGCCTCGGCCCGCGGGTGGCAGCCGGGAGCGCAGCAGGCGGTGGAAGTCGATGGCTGGCCCCTGCTGGAGGCGGCGGCCGCAGCGCGAGCCAGGAACGCCGACCCCGCGGGGGCCCACGACGCCGCGAGCAGGCTTCGGTGAGACCGGTCAATCTCCGTTGAGACGGGACACCAGCTGTCGACCCGCTTGTTCTGGCACCCGCTCTTCGACGCCTCATATCCCGTCTCAGTCGGCCTGGTCCCGGTCCCGGGTGATCTGGTCCGATCCGCTTCTCGTCCCAGGTGATCCGGTCGGCCAGAGCCGCTTCCGCCCGGTCGCGATCGCAGCGTCGAGCACCGCGGACACCGCCTGTCGCATACCCCTGTCCGTGCACCCGCCGGAACAACGCGTACGCAATCTCGGGCTGAGCCCGCAATACCCGATACAGACGATTGCCGCCCTCGAAGGCGGGGCTGAGGTCACCGACAGCATGGTGGTGGAAGTGCTTGGTGCCGGTGCCGTGATGGCGGACATTGTGCGCACCCCATCGGGTGCGGAATCCGTCACTAGGGGTGCACAGCTCGCCGACCAGGTCGTGCAGGTCCTCATCGCGGGGGTTGCGGCCGGCTTCGGTACGCAGGATGGCCACGGAGACGTCGGCGAAGGCTTCCCAGTCCGAGGCGGCTGCGGTGCGGCTTCCACTGGTCCTTGGTACGTCGGCGGCGAGGCCGGGTGAGGGCGTCGGAGCCGTCGGCGGCCTGGGCCAAGCTCACCAGGCGGGCACGTTCGGCGTCATCGGATGTACTGCCAATACACCCTTTGTCAGTGACTCGCTCCGCGCGTGCAGAGCGAGTTACCTGGAGGCCGTGGCGCTTCTCCTCCCGGTCGAGGGCGGGGACGAAGCTCCGCACCCGGCTCGGGCGGCCCTGTGCCCGTGCTTCGGGCCCGCACTCTCCACCCGGCGACGCAAAGGAACCTCTCATGCGCGGCGCAGTGATCCACGCCCCCGGTGACATCCGCTTCGAGACTCCGGAGGATCCGAGGATCCTCAAGCCGACCGACGCGATCATTCGTACGGCGGTGACGTGCGTGTGCGGCTCGGACCTGTGGCCGTATCGCGGTGCGGAGCCGACCGAGCAAGCGCACCCGATGGGACACGAGTACGTCGGCTTGGTGGAGGAGGTCGGATCCGAGGTCATCGCGGTGAAGCCGGGCCAGTTCGTCGTGGGCTCCGACGTCGGCGAACAGCAGCAGGCCCCGGGCGCACTGACGACGGCCGAGCGCTGAACTCCTGGTCCGCACAGTTTCGTTGGGAGCAACCGTCATGAACCCCACCTACGACTTCACCGGACAGGTCGCCTTCGTCACCGGTGCCGGCTCGGGCATGGGCCTGGCCACCGCTCGCGCCTTCGCCGCCTCGGGGGCCGCCGTCGCGCTCGCCGATATCAACGAGGACGCCGTGAACGCCGCCGCCGAACAGCTCGCAGACGACGGCCATCAGGTCCTCGCGCTGGTGTGCGACGTCTCGAACGAGGACCAAGTGGCCGCCGCCGTCGACCACACCGTGGAGACCTTCGGACGGCTCGACATGGCCTACAACAACGCCGGCATCATGCCCCCGCCCACCGACGCCGCCGACGAGAGCGCAGACCAGTTCGACCGCGTCCAGGCCATCAACCTGCGCGGCATCTGGGCGAGCGTGAAGCACGAACTGCGCCACATGCGCGATCAGGGCAGCGGCGCAATC
Source organism: Streptomyces sp. NPDC019937 (assembly GCF_040631655.1). NCBI lineage: Bacteria > Bacillati > Actinomycetota > Actinomycetes > Kitasatosporales > Streptomycetaceae > Streptomyces > Streptomyces sp. NPDC019937. The sequence continues at coordinate 219,288 of NZ_JBEYAL010000006.1, read as the reverse complement.
GTCAACTGCTCCTCCCTGGGCGGCCTCGTCGGCAACCCCGGCCGCGCCGCCTACCACGCCACCAAGCATGGCGTGATCGGCCTGACCAAGAGTGCCGCCCTCGAATACGGCTCCCGCGGTGTCCGCATCAACGCCGTCTGCCCCGGCACCATCAGCACCCCGATGGTTGACGCCATGGTCGAAGGCGGAGAACTCGACCGCACTCAGGCCGAGTCGGGCCAGGCCATCGACCGGCTCGGCACCGCGGACGAGGTCGCCCAAGCCGTCCTGTGGCTGTGCAGTGCCGGCGCCGGCTACGTCACCGGCATCGCTCTCCCGGTCGACGGCGGCTACACCGCCCAATAGCCGCCACCGGCCAGGACGTCACCACGGCCGTCTCCCCGCCCCGGTATCACCAAGGCCCGCTTCACTCTCGTACGACCCTCTCCGGTCGGTGTCGGCCTCCTGGCCGCCAGGAGGCCATCCGGCCATGCCCTCTCCCGCACGGACGCCACCGCTGTGCCGTTGCCCCTGTCCACGACGCGAAGGTCTCCCCCCATGCCCACCGAGCCCGTCCCGCACGCACCCCTCTCCGCCTCCGCGACCACCGAGCCGGAGTCGCGCATGGCACCGACCCGGCGCACCTTCATCGCCACCAGTACCGCCGTCGGCACCTCCGTGGCCGCCGGCGGCGTCCTCGGAACCGGCCTCCTGCCCGAGCTGGAAGCGGCAGCCGCTCCTTCGGCGCCCTCCAGCCGCCTCACCCTGACCGTCAACGGCACCCCCACACGGTCACGGTCGACAACCGCACCTCCCTTCTGGACCTGCTGCGCGAGCACCTGGGGCTGACCGGCTCGAAGAAGGGCTGCGACGCGGGTGCCCGCGGGGCATGCACCGTCCTGGTCGACGGACACCGGCAAACGCCCGAGCGCGGCGGCCTGCGCCTGGGCGCTCTGGTCACCATGGCCCAGGCAGCCAGCCACCCACGGTGCGCACCCTGTTCCCGGTCATCTCCCAGGGACCTCGGGTCAGCTCCACGTTCTCCAGGGCTTGGCGAAAGGTCCCTTCCGGCCGGAACTGGCTGCCGGCAGCGGTTTCTACACGGACGACATCCGGGCCGAGGAACACGCCTTGACCGCGCTGCGCGGCGCCAAGAGCCGAGCGCATCCCATCACCTACGGCGGGCTTCGTGGACCCGCCACTCCAGCTCCAGGTTCCTCGGGGACGGACCGCGGGCTACTGGAACGGCACAGAGCTATGGGATCACCGTTCGGATGACGTTCCGCTCTCCCCGAGCCTCGCTCCCGCGCTGCGCTCCTACGCGGTAGCGGACACCCCGACCACCCAGATGCTCGCCACGGCCACTGAGGAGCACCCTCGCATGGAACGGACTTCGGTGCAGACACGCCCGCTCCCCGAGGGGTCCGTCACGTCGGTGGGTCACAACCCGGGCATGGGGACGCGTGGTCCCCGCTCCGAACTGCCTGGAGCGGGGACCACGCGTGCGTGTCCTTTCAGGAAGAGACCCGCTCGTAACGGAGCGAGGTGTGGCCGGCGCCGTCGGAGTAGACCTGAGCGATGCTTGCCGCTCCGGTAGCGTCGTTCCGCTGGGCTTGCAGCCGGATCGTCGTCGGCCCCTGTACCTTGATCAGTTCGCTGATCGGCGCGGTCTGGTTGCTGCCGGTGACGGCATCGCCCTGGTTGTGGTCGATGATCTGGTTGACGAGCCGTTCGCTCTCCGGCACCGCGGCGCCGGTGGTCACGTTCCACAGCCGCGCGGTGATGTACGTGTTGACCGCCGGGACGCCTGAGAGACGTCCGCGGACGTCCGCGTCGAGTTCGTATGTGCCGGCCCGCGGAAGCGTGACCTCCAAGGGGGTGTTGGTCCAAGCGCCGGCCGGAAGGTCAACTTGCGTGTGGAGGTGTTCGACTCCCCGGATCTGTCCGGGCCCACGCGGAGCCGCGCTGACACTGCTCGACGTCGCTACCGCAGTCGTGGCGCCCACGAGCAACGCCGTTGCGAGAAGCGCGAAACCGGCACGAGGGGACGGCATTGGTTCCTCCCGAAATCAAGTCTGATGCGATGAGGCTATGAACCTACAGATAGACAAAAGGAGGACCATATACCTCGAAAGAGTGGCATAAATCGCTCGCAAGCCCGTCGTGAGCGGGGCGCACGCCCCACGCCAAACATCGCTCACATGCGCCGGGCGGCCACCCACGGCCGGGCACGGCACGCCCCTGAGGCGTGCTCAGTACCTGCTCCAGTTGCCCGCCTCCGACCTGGCCGAGCGCCTGGAGGTCTTCGCCGAGAACGATCATGGTCCGGTCGGTGCGAGCGCACTGACCCGATTCTCGTACTCGCGGCGGGGGCGTCGCTGACGCGCAGGGTGCAGCCCTGGCCGCGTCGTACCGTCACCCCCTCGTCGAGCGCCGCGCGCTCGGCGGGCTCCAGCTCGGCGGTGCGGAGGAAGCCGGCGACCACGGCGGGGCGGCCCCCGCCCCTGCTGCCTTCGGCCTCGGCGGCGCGCAATCCGTCGTAGGTCAGCTCGCGCTGGAGGTCGCGTTGGAGTTCGCCGGCGACGGCGAGGGTTTGCACCACGAACGTCACGGTGGACAGCAGCTCCCCGGTGCGCGGGGGCGGGCGGTGAGGTCCATGGCGGAGAACGCGCCGTCGTGGATGCGCAGCGCCACCTGCTCGCGGTGCAGGACGTCGAGCACGTCGAGGATGTGCCCGGTGCCGCGCACCAGGCGGAACATCTCGGAGATGTGCACGGTATCTCCGGGCCGCGCGTAGTCGAGGAGCGCGCGGAACTTCGGGCGCTGGAGGGGGTGGAGTCGGCTGGAGGTGCCCGGGTTCTCCTCGAAGGTGACCGGGTCCTCGATCCCGGCCTCGGCCAGGACGAGCGATCACATGATCATCCGTGGGTGGTGCGTTGATCAAAGGCGAGTCGAGTGACTCGCATCTGATCTGTGGCACCTGGGCGCACCCTGGTTGTCGCACGGTGGAGGAAGTTCATGACAATCGACAAGATCGCTTCGGTGACCGGTGCGAATCGCGGCCTCGGGCGCAGCGCGGCCATCGCCCTGGCCACACGCGGGGCGCGGGTCGTGGTCACCCACCGCGGCGATGCGGCCGGGGCTGAGAAGACGGCGGAACAGGTGCAGGCCGTGGGTGGGACTGCCGCTGTTCTCCGGCTCGACATCAGCGACATCTCCTCCTTGGCGTCCTTCACCTCCGAACTGGGCGCGCAGCTGGAGCGCTGGGGTGCTTCGCGGCTCGACATCCTGGTCAACAACGCGGGAGTGGGAGTCTTCGGGCCGCTGGAGACTGTCACGATCGACGACTTCGACACAGTGATGGGCACCAACGTCCGGGGCACGTTCTTCCTCATCCCGTCGCTCGTGCCGCTGCTGGCCCAGGGCGGCCAGGTCATCAACGTCTCGACGTCACTGACCCGCCACACCAGCCCCGCCACCTCGGCCTACTCCGCATCGAAGGCCGCCGTCGAAGCTCTGAGCCGCACCCTCGCCGCAGAACTCGGACCTCGCGGCATCCGGGTCAACTCCATCGCCCCGGGGCCGACCGCACCGACTTCAACGGCGGAGCGATGCGGGACGACGCCGGAATGCGCCAGGTTCTGGCCGGACAGACCGCGCTCGGCCGCGTCGGCGAACCTGAGGAGATCGGCGACGCCATCGCTACGCCGGCCTCCGAGGGACTGCGCTGGGTCACCGCCCAGCGCATCGAGGGCTCCGGCGGCGCCCTCCTGTGACGCCGGGCGACGGCCGGGTCCCGGATCTCGTGGCCCTCGGCCTGGAGCTGGGCGACGGCGGCGTCGGTGTAGTGGGGGGTCCAAAGCACGATGGCGTCGAGGACCAGGCCGAGCGCGCCACGCTGGTCCTCCATGCCGTCGCGGTAGGCCTGGTGGATGGTGCCGCGCTTGCCGTGGCGGTACCTGGTCGCCGCCCACGACGGTGAACCCCGGCTGTTCCGCACCGATCGCGCCGTGTCCGCGACCGTCCTCGACGAGCCTGCCCGGAGCCGCGACGGCTTGGAGCCGGCCGGCCGAGGCATGGGACGCCCTGCGCCGCCGCGTCGATGACATCCCGACCCCGCTTGCCGTCACCGCCCGTGTCCGCGACGAGATCCTGGCCACGTTCACATCGGAGAGTCGACCGTTACGGCCACCTCACCGAAGACGGGCGGGAACGCTGCCGTCAGCCGGAGCCGGGGGCGGGGCCGGTCACAGGACTCCCAGCTCGCGCAGAACGCGGTGCTGAGCCGGTGCCGGCTTGGCCGGGAAGTACAGGTAGCACACGCCGCCGGTGCCGGAGACCACCTTGCCCTGGGCGTTGTGGCGCTTCGTCCGCAGCCAGATGTTCTCCCACTGCCTGCGCTTGTAGACCCGGCGGACGGACGGGTTGTCCGGTGAGGCCGGGTCGTTCGCGATGACGTCGCCGGTGGGGGTGAAGCCGATGACGGTCATGAGGTGGCCGGCGGTGCCGTAACCCGCCCCGTCCAGCTCCTCCTTGAGGAAGGACTGCGAGGTGATCACGGGGATGCCCGCGGCGATCAGCTTCTCCACATCGTTGAGGGAACCGAGCCGGGTGACCACGCCCTGCAGGTCGCGGTAGGTGGCGGCGTAGGCGGCGTTGAAGGGCCAGTTGCCGCAGCCGTCGTACTGGTAGTCGAAGGTGGATCGGGCCGCGTGGCAGATCTGCGGGTCGGCGTAGTCGGGGTTGACCCAGGCCAGGTCCTCGGGCGTGGGCTTGCGGCCCCAGAATTCGATGATCATCTGCGAGGAGGTGGGGCTGCACCAGGCCTCGCCGCCGTTGTCGTACTCCGGGTACTGGCCCTTGTGGATCTCCTGCGAGTAGCGCGGTACGGAGAGTTCGCGGCCCCCCGGCAGGCCGGGCTCGGAGGCGGGCACCTCGAAGCGGTCGGGGACGTCCGAGCCCATCGCGCCGACCCGCCACACGGTGGGGGTGCGGGTGGTGCCGGGCTTGCGGTAGAGGGTCAGGCGCAGCTGGTACGCGGTCAGCCGGAGCCCGCTCGCCGGGTCGTCGATGGCGAGGGTGTCGGTCCACACGGCGCTCTTGTCGTCGCTCTGGTCGTCCACCGAGGTGCGCCGGATGGAGTCCGGGCCGTCGCCGGAGGCCCAGCGGCCCATCACGTACCAGGGGGTGGCCGTGCCGTCGGAGTAGGTGCCCTTCAGCTCGGCCTGGATCCAGGTGCCCGCCGGGGTGCGGGCGTTCCAGGAGACGATGGCCTCCGTCGCGGGGACGGAGAGTTCGCGCACCGGGGAGGTCCAGGTGGCGTACTCCCAGGCGGCCTTGGTGCCGGTGTGCGGGTCGGTGTAGTCGACGGTGCCGGCCGGGCGGGAGATCACGATGCCGGGGCGGGCTCCGGCCTCGGCGCGGACGCCCTTGGCGGAGCCGGTCAGCCAGTCGGTGTGGCTGGTCCAGCCGTGGTACTCGGCGGTCGCCTTCTTCGCGGCCGAACCGGCCGCACCGGCCGCACCGACGGCACCGACGGCACCGGCCGAGCCCGCCGAAGCCACCGTCTGTACGGCGGCCGCGCCCGCGACGCCGAGGGCGGCGGCGAGCACGGAGCGGCGGGGCGTGAATCCGGAAGTGGTCATACGGGGCTCCCCCAGTCGTCGTCCAGCGGCGGCGGATGCGCGACAGTCGCACAACTATGGCCGCTGCGAGTGGTGTCAGGCCAGTGCTTCCCGTCCTGCCCGCATACCAATATTGGTGTGGACCAATGGAGTGAATACCACCGGGTAGCCGTAGAGTGGCCCTTCATGGAGACCGCCGACCACTCCGCCGAGACGCTTCGCGCGTTCGCCCGGTGGCTGCGCGCCCTGCCGCCGTCCTGCGGGCCGGTCCGGCTCGTCGCCGTCGACGGACACGCCGGTTCCGGGAAGACCACGTTCGCCGGGCGGCTGGCCGAGGCGCTGGGCGGCGCGCCCGTCGTCCATACGGACGATCTCGCCACGCACGAGGAGCCGTTCGGGTGGACCGGGCGGTTGCAGGAGCACATCCTGACCCCGCTGAGCCGTGGCGAAGCCGCCCGGTACGCCCCGTACGACTGGGTCGAGCGCCGCTTCGCGGCCACCCGGCGGCGGCTGGACCCGGCCCCGGTCGTCCTCCTCGAAGGCGTCGGCGCCGGGCGCCGCACCGTGCGGCCGCGACTGGCCCATCTGACGTGGATGGAGCTGCCCGACCGGGACGCCTGGCGGCGCGGACGGCTGCGCGACGGCCCCGGACTGTCCACATTCTGGGACGGCTGGCAACCTGCCGAGCGCGCGCATTTCGCCGCCGACCCCTCCCGCCCCCATGCGGAAACCCTGATAGCGCAGCGAAATAAGGGGTACACGTTGCTCACGGGACCCGCGGCGACCACCCGATTCACCCCCGGGCGTCACTCAGCGTGAGCGGCCGGGGCGGAGCATGCGGACCCCGAGCCCGGTCCGCCGGGCACGCCCCAACTCGGCTTGACCTGGGGCCCATACAGGTCTTACGTTCTCAATGTGCGACTCGTACGAGTCGCCCCAGTACGCGAAGCCCCCGGTTGTTCCCCCGTGATCGGGGGCTTCGTCCTGTCCGCACCCGGTTCGACACCGTTTCCGGCTGCGGTACGGCGCGGTATCGTCACGCTCCGTCACTCACCCCTCCCGGCCGTGTGCGCCCCTTACACGCCCCCCGCGCACGCCCGCCGAGCCTTGTGCGATTGCGACGAACAACAGTGCGGCACCCTCGGCCGGTGCGGCCTGCGCAGGTACGATGCGGAAAGGGCAGCCGCCCCGGCGGCATCCACGGGGGCAGGGGTTGTGGGGGACGTGATGGATTTCGGCACGCAGGGTTCGCAGACCCCGGCCGATCTCGCCTGGCTGCGTGCCGTGGACGCCTACACGATGGGCGCCTACGCACAGGCCGAGGAGGAGTTCCGGGCGGCGGTGCGGCACGATCCGGGCATGGCCGACGCGTGGCTGGGCCTGCACGCGCTGCGCGCCGACACGGCGACCGCGCTGTTACGGATGTACCGGCACCGTGATCGCTTCGGCGAACAGCGCACCCGCCACCGCCGCACCCTCAACTCCTGGTACTGGCTGGGCTGGTGGGTCCAGCCCGTGCTGGAGACCAGCCGGGACCTGCTGCTGGCGCATGCCTCGCATTGGCTCGACGGCCGCCACGTCCCCGAGCTGGACCGGGCGCTGGCCGGCTGCCCGCCCGTGGAGGCCGATCCGCAGGCCCGCTTCCTGCACGCCTGCCGCGCGTATCTGGTCAAGGACTGGGAGCAGCTGGTCCGCCACACCGAACCGCTGCTGGACGACGCGTTCCTCGGCATCGAGGCCGGGCTCTTCGGCGGCATGGCCCGGGTCCGGCTGGAGATGTACGGCCAGGCGGAACCGCTGCTGGCCGCCGCCCTGATGCGCTGCCGCAGCGAACAGCCCCAGCGCAAGGAGCTGCGCTACTGGCTGGCCCGCGCCCATGAGGGCACCGGGCGCAGCGCGGCGGCCCTCCCCCTCTACCGCGCGGTGCACCGTATCGACCCCACGTTCATGGACACCTCGGCGCGGCTGGCCGCCATAGCGGAGTCCGACGGCCTGGACGAGACCGCCGACCTCGCGACCGTGCCGCTGTCCGGGGTCAGCAGCCAGGACGCCACCGACGGCACCGTCGGGGACCCCGCCGACACCCTGGCGGCCACCGCCGACCCGGCCGACGGCCGGGATCTGCGTACCGGCGGCGACGGGGCCGAGGGCCCGCCGCTCATGACCGGCCCCGTGACCGGCGCCGGCACCACCCGCGACCGGGGCGGCCTGCCCGCCCAGCCCGGGCCCTCCGACCCCGCCCTGCTGGAGAGCGCGCTGCAGGAGCTGGAGCGCATGGTCGGCCTGGAGCCGGTCAAGCGGCAGGTGCGGGCGCTGTCGGCGCAGCTCCACATGGCCCGGCTGCGCGCCGGACAGGGCCTGCCGGTCCAGCCGCCGAAGCGGCACTTCGTCTTCTCCGGCCCCTCCGGCACCGGCAAGACCACCGTCGCCCGCATCCTCGGCCGGGTCTTCTACGCGCTCGGGCTGCTCGGCGGCGACCATCTGGTCGAGGCCGGGCGGGCCGATCTGGTCGGCGAATACCTCGGGCAGACCGCGGTCAAGGCCAACGAGCTGATCGACTCGGCGCTCGGCGGGGTCCTCTTCGTCGACGAGGCCTACAGCCTGTCCAACTCCGGCTACAGCAAGGGCGACGCGTACGGCGACGAGGCGCTCCAGGTGCTGCTCAAGCGCGCGGAGGACAACCGCGACCGGCTGGTGGTCATACTCGCGGGCTATCCCGAGGGCATGGACCGCCTCCTGGCCGCCAACCCCGGCCTCGGCTCCCGCTTCACGACGCGCGTCGACTTCCCCAGCTACCGTCCGCTCGAACTCACCCGTATCGGTGAGGTGCTGGCCGCGGAGAACGGCGACGTGTGGGACGAGGAGTCCCTGGAGGAGCTGCGCAGCATCAGCGGGCACGTCGTCGACCAGGGGTGGATCGACGAGCTGGGGAACGGGCGCTTCCTGCGCACCCTGTACGAGAAGAGCTGCGCGTACCGGGATCTGCGGCTGTCGGGGTGGACGGGCATCCCGACCCGGGACGACCTGGCGACGCTGCGGCTGCCGGATCTGATGCAGGCGTACGGGGAGGTCCTGTCGGGTCGCGGTCCGATGTACCGCGACCCGGAGGACCCCCCGCTGTAATCCCCGGTGACCTAGCGGGAAACCATCGCTGGCGCGGGCTCCTCGGGGACCGGGGCCGGGGTCTGGACCGGTGTGACGCCGCGCGGCTCGGCCGCCCGGCGGACGCGGCCGCCGTCCTCCCGGTGGGACGGGTCGCGGACCTCGCCCACCAGCATCTCCAGCACGTCCTCCAGCGCGACGAGCCCCAGCACCGTGCCGGACGCGTCGGCCACGGCCGCCAGGTGCGAGGCCGCCCGCCGCATCGCGGTGAGCGCGTCGTCCAGCGGCAGCTCGGCGCGCAGGGTCTCGATCGGGTGCCAGACCCGCTGCGGGACGGCCCCCTCGGGGGCCTCCAGGTCCAGGACGTCCTTCACGTGCACGTAGCCCATGAAGGCGCCACCGGCGCCGCGCACCGGGAAGCGCGAGAAGCCGGTCCGTACCGTCAGCTCCTCGATCTGCCGTGGCGTGACCGAGGGGTCGACGGTGACCAGGCCCGCCGGATCGAGGAGGACGTCGGTGACCGGGCGGCTGCCCAGCTCCAGGGCGTCCGCGAGCCGTTCGTGCTCCCCGTCGGCGAGGAGCCCGGCCTGCCGGGAGTCCTCGACCAGATGGGTCAGCTGCTCGCTGGTGAAGACGGCCTCCACCTCGTCCTTGGGCTCGACCCGGAAGAGCCGCAGCACCAGCCGGGAGCAGGCGCCGAGCAGCGCGGTGACCGGGCGGCACAGCCGGGCGAAGCCGACGAGGCCGGGGGCGAGCCACAGCGCGGTCTTCTCGGGCGCCGCCATGGCCAGGTTCTTCGGGACCATCTCGCCGATCACCAGGTGCAGGCAGACGACGACGGCGAGCGCGATGGCGTAGCCGAGCGGATGGACCAGCTGCGCGGGCAGGTGCACGACGTGGAAGACCGGCTCCAGCAGCTTGGCGACGGTCGGCTCGGCGACCGCGCCGAGGGTCAGCGAGCAGATGGTGATGCCGAACTGCGCGGCGGCCATCATCTGCGGCAGGCTCTCCAGCCCGGTGAGCACCGTACGGGCCCGCGCCGAGCCCTCGGCCGCCCGTGGCTCGATCTGGCTGCGGCGCACGGAGACCAGGGCGAACTCGGCGCCGACGAAGAATCCGTTGGCGAGGACCAGAAGAGCGGCGAAGAGGAGTTGGACGAGGCTCATCGCTCAGCTTCCTTCTCGGCTACGGCTACGGCTACGGCTACGGCTTCGGCTTGGCCCACGGCTCCGGCCACGGTTTCGGCTTCGGCTTGGGCTTCGGCGGCAACAGCGGACCCGGCACCGGCACTCGTACCCGCTCCGGTCCGGACGATCCGTACCCGCTCCGCCCGGTGGTGGCCGACCTGCCGGACGGCCAGCTTCCAGCCGGGCAGCTCGGCGGTGTCCCCGGGGGCGGGGATCCGGGCGAGGAGATCGGCGATCAGACCGGCCACCGTCTCGTACGGCCCGTCGGGCACCTCCAGACCGATCCGGCGCAGGGTGTCGACGCGGCAGGCGCCGTCGGCGTCCCACGCGGGCCGGCCGTCCTCGGCGACGGTCTGGGCCAGGTCGGGCGTGTCGGCGGCCTCGTCGTCGTGCTCGTCGCGGACCTCGCCGACCAGCTCCTCGACGATGTCCTCCAGGGTGACGACACCGGCCGTGCCGCCGTATTCGTCGACGACCACGGCTATCGGCTGCTCGCTGCGCAGCCGCTCCAGCAGGGGCTGGACGGGCAGCGTCTCGGGGACCAGCAGCGGGGGCTGGGCGATGGACCCGGCGGGGGTGCGCAGCCGCTCGCCCGCGGGCACCGCGAGGGCGTCCTTCAGGTGGACCATGCCGATGACCTCGTCCAGGCGGTCGCGGTAGACGGGGAACCGGGAGAGTCCGGTGGCCCGGGTGAGGTTGAGCACGTCCACGGCGGTGGCCGTGGACTGCAGCGCGCTGACCCGCACCCGCGGGGTCATCACGTGCTGCGCGGTGAGGTCGCCGAGCGAGAGGGTGCGGACGAACAGATCCGCGGTGTCCTGCTCGATCGCCCCGGCCCGCGCCGAGTGGCGGGCCAGCGAGACCAGCTCACCGGGGGTACGGGCGGACGCCAGCTCCTCGGTGGGCTCGACGCCCAGCGCCCGCACCAGCCGGTTGGCGACCGTGTTGAGCAGGGCGATGACGGGCCGGAAGAAGTGGGCGAAGGCGGACTGCGGGCCCGCGACGAAGCGGGCGACCTGCAGCGGCCGGGAGACCGCCCAGTTCTTGGGCACCAGCTCGCCGATCACCATCTGCACGGCGGACGCCACCAGCATGCCGAGGACGACGGCGACGCCGGAGACGGCGCCGTGCGGCAGCCCCACCGCGGACAGCGGCACGGTCAGCAGATGGCCGAGCGCGGGCTCGGCGAGCATGCCGACCACCAGGGAGGTGATGGTGATGCCGAGCTGGGTGCCGGAGAGCTGGAAGGACAGCTCGCGCAGCGACTGGACGACGGTACGGGCGCGCCGGTCGCCTTCTTCGGCGGCCCGCTCGGCGTCCGGCCGCTCGACCGTGACCAGGCCGAATTCGGCGGCCACGAAGAAGCCGTTGGCGAGGATGAGGACGAGTGCCGCGGAAAGCAGCAGGAGAGACAGGGTGACGCTCATGCCGCCGCCTCGAGGTCAGCGGCGGCGCGGGTACTACAGGACGATCCGTCCATCTCTGGAGGGAGTCACTCCTCGGGTCGCAGGGGAGGCCCGCCGGCTGCGCGCGCGGCGCGCGGGCAGGTCGAGGCGGGGCGGGGCATCGTTCGGCCCCGGCAACAGAGTAAACAAGGTTGGGCGGTTACGGGCAGGCCCCCACCGTCAGGACGTGCCGCCGCCGGTGCCGTGGTGTGCCGCGAGGGCGCGCAGGGCACGGGCGTCGTCGATGGCCTGTGCCTTGGCCATGCCCACCTGGATGCCCATCGCGGGCAGGCTGGTGCCGTCGGCGAGGTCCAGGTAGACCCAGGCGTCGCCGGGCCGCAGATTGACCCGCAGCACCTCGGCCCACTCCAGCCGACGGGTGGTGATGAGGTTGACCACGGTCACCCCGGCCTCGTCGGCCACCACCTTGGGGCGGCTGAACAGCGCCAGACCCGCGAAGAACAGCAGCCCGGTGACGACGAAGCTGAGCTGCTCGCCCGGGGACAGGTTCTCCAGGAGCAGCCCGATCGCCGTGAGGGCGACGACGAGGGCGGCGCCGATGGTCAGCAGGATGACCCGGGTGCGGGTCGGCCGGAAGGTGACCGGGAGGGCGGGCGGCTGGGCGGCGGCGGACACGTGTGATGGGTCTCTCTCGGGAGAGGCGGAGTGAGAGGGGGGCGTGGGAAGAGCCGGGCTCAGAGGCGGCAGGCGTGGATGCCCGTGGTGAGGATCGCCCGGGCCCCCAGCTCGTACAGCTCGTCCATGATCCGCTGGGCGTCCTTGGAGGGGACCATCGAGCGGACCGCGACCCAGCCCTCGTGGTGCAGCGGGGAGACGGTGGGCGACTCCAGGCCCGGGGTGAGCGCCACGGCCTGCTCGACCTGGTCGGCCCGGATGTCGTAGTCCATCATCACGTAGCGCCGGGCCACCAGGACGCCCTGCATCCGGCGGAGGAACTGGCGCACCTTGGGGTCGTCGGCGGGGGCGCCGGTGCGGCGGATCACGACCGCCTCGGACTCCAGGATCGGCTCGCCGATGATGTCCAGACCGGCGTTGCGCAGGGTGGTGCCGGTCTCCACGACATCCGCGATGATCTCGGCGACGCCGAGCTGGATGGCGGTCTCCACGGCGCCGTCCAGGTGGACGACGGCGGCGTCCACCCCGTGGTCGGCGAGGTGCTTGGTGACCAGGCCGGAGAAGGAGGTGGCGACGGTCATCCCGCCGAACTCGCTCACGTCGGTGGCCGTGCCGGGCCGGGTGGCGTAGCGGAAGGTGGACCCGGCGAAGCCGAGCTGCAGGATCTCCTCGGCCTGGGAGCCGGAGTCGAGCAGCAGGTCACGGCCGGTGATGCCGATGTCGAGGCGGCCGGAGCCGACGTACACGGCGATGTCGCGGGGGCGCAGGAAGAAGAACTCGACGTCGTTGTCGGAGTCGACCAGGACGAGTTCCCTGCGGTCCTTGCGCTGCCGGTAGCCCGCCTCATGGAGCATCGCCGACGCAGGCTCGGACAGTGAACCCTTGTTGGGGACGGCGATGCGCAGCATGAGGGATGTTTCCTTCGTACGAGGGGTGGGTGGTGAGCCGGGGTGGTTCTAAAGGTGGGCGTAGACGTCGTCGAGGGTGAGTCCCTTGGCGACCATCATCACCTGGAGGTGGTAGAGGAGCTGGGAGATCTCCTCGGCGGCCGCCGCGTCGCTCTCGTACTCGGCGGCCATCCACACCTCGGCGGCCTCCTCGACGACCTTCTTGCCGATCGCGTGCACACCGGACTGCAGCAGCTCGGCGGTACGGGAGGTGGCGGGGTCGGCCGTGGCGGCCTTCTGCTGGAGCTCGGCGAAGAGCTCCTCGAACGTCTTCTTGGACATGGTGTGCGCCATCCTACTTGTGCCGGACGGCACAACTTCGCGCAGGGCACCGACCTCAGGGTGACGTGACCGACCTGAGGGTGACGGCGGTGGCGACGGCCGCGGTGACCGCCTCATGGCCCTTGTCCTCGCTGGAACCGGCGATTCCGGCGCGGTCCAGGGCCTGTTCCTCGGTGTCGCAGGTCAGCACGCCGAAGCCGATGGGGACGCCGGTGTCCACGCTGACCTGGGTGAGGCCCTGGGTGACGCCCTGGCACACGTAGTCGAAGTGGGGCGTGCCGCCGCGGATCACGACGCCCAGCGCCACGACCGCGTCGTAGCCGCGGTCCGCGAGGACCTTCGCGACGACCGGCAGCTCGAAGCTGCCGGGCACCCGCAGCACGGTCTGCCGGGCGATGCCCAGCTCGCCGAGGGCCCGCCGGGCGCCGTCGACCAGGCCGTCCATCACCTTCTCGTGCCACTGCGCGGCGATGACGGCCACGCGCAGGTCCCCGCAGTTCTCCACGGACAGTTCGGGGGCACCCTTACCGCTCACGTCACTCCTCAAGGTCTTGCCGGTCTTGTCTGTGTACGGGTGGTTCTACTGGTTGCCGCAGGCGGACACGGGCTCCGGGCTCTCCGCCCGCAGGTCGCCCTCCAGCCAGGGCAGGTCGTGCCCCATCCGGTCCCGCTTGGTCCGCAGATAGCGCAGATTGTGCTCGCCGGCCTGGACCGGCATCGGCTCCCGGCCGGTGACCCGCAGCCCGTGGCGGACCAGGGCGGTGGTCTTCTCGGGGTTGTTGGTCATCAGCCGCAGGGAGCGCACGCCCAGGTCGGCCAGGATCTCGGCGCCCGCCGCGTAGTCGCGCGCGTCGGCGGGCAGGCCCAGCTCCAGGTTGGCGTCCAGGGTGTCCCGGCCCAGCTCCTGGAGCTGGTACGCGCGCAGCTTGGACAGCAGCCCGATGCCGCGCCCCTCGTGGCCGCGCAGGTACAGCACCACGCCACGGCCCTCGGCCGTCACCCGCTCCAGGGAGGCGTGCAGCTGGGGTCCGCAGTCGCAGCGCAGCGAGTGGAAGATGTCGCCGGTCAGGCATTCGGAGTGGACCCGGACCAGCACGTCCTCGCCGTCGCCGATGTCGCCCTGGACGAGCGCGATGTGCTCGACGCCGTCGGCGGTCGCGCGGTAGCCGTACGCCTGGAAGTCGCCGAAGGCGGTGGGCAGCCGGGTGGTGGCCTCGCGCCGCACGGCGGGCTCGGCGGCCCTGCGGTACGCGATCAGGTCGGCGATGGAGATGATCGCGAGGTCGTGCTTGTGGGCGAAGGTGACCAGGTCGGGCAGGCGCAGCATCACCCCGTCCTCCCCCGCGATCTCGCAGATCACGGCCGCCGGGCGCAGTCCGGCCAGCCGGGCGAGGTCGACCCCGGCCTCGGTGTGGCCGTCGCGGGCGAGCACGCCGCCGGGGCGGGCGCGCAGCGGGAAGATGTGGCCGGGGCGCACCAGGTCGCCGGGGGTGGTGTCCGGGCCGGCCAGCAGGCGCAGGGTGGTGGCCCGGTCGGCGGCGGAGATGCCGGTGCTGACGCCGTGTTCGGCGGTGGCGTCGACGCTCACGGTGAAGGCGGTCCGCATGGACTCGGTGTTCTCCTCGACCATCTGCGGGAGCCGCAGCCGGTCGAGGTCGTCGGCCTCCATGGGCGCGCAGATCAGTCCGCGGCACTCGTTCATCATGAAGGCGACGATCTCCGGGGTGATCGTCTCGGCGGCGGCGATGAGGTCGCCCTCGTTCTCCCGGTCCTCGTCGTCCACCACCACGACGGGGCGGCCCGCCGCGATGTCGGCGATCGCCCGCTCGACGGAGTCCAGGGCCAGTTCGTCGGGCGGCCATTCGGCGGAGGCGTCCTCGGTCTCCGGTCGCGGCTGCGTCGTCGCGTAGGCGTCGCTCATGACACTGACACTCCTTCCATGGCGGGTGTGGGCGCGCTCGGGGACGTCCGGGTGTTCCCGGTACGGGAGCGCAGCCACCAGTCGCGCGCGCCCCACAGGACGAGTGCGAAGTAGATGACGTAGACGAGGCCGGAGAAGGCCAGTCCGCTGCTGAAGGCGAGCGGGACGCCGACCACGTCGACCAGCATCCACGCGAACCAGAACTCGATCAGGCCGCGGGCCTGGGCGACCATCGCGGCGAGGGTGCCGACGAAGATGTAGGCGTCGGGCCAGGGGTTCCAGGACAGTTCGGGGACCGCGGTGAACAGGGCGCCGACGGCGAGCGTGCCGGCCGCCAGGCCGGTGAGGAGCGCCGCGCGCTCCCGGCCGGTGGCGAAGCGGACGGCGACCGCGCCGCCCTCGTCGCGGCGGCCGCGCCGCCACTGCCGCCAGCCCCAGGCGGCGACGCCGATGACCAGGAGCTGCTTGCCGACGCCGCCGCTGAGGTGTGCGGTGGCGTAGGCGGCGACCAGGACGACGCCGGAGGCGAGCTGGGCGGGCCAGGTCCACAGGGAGCGGCGGCTGCCGAGGGCGAGCGCGATCAGGCCGATGGTGTTGCCGATCGCGTCCGACCACAGGATGTGCTGGCCGAATATCTCCCCGGCCTCGGCGCCCAGCCAGTCGAGGGACATCATTCGATCGCCTGCTTCCGCGCGTCCGTGCCGCCGTGGGCGAGCAGCCGCTCGACGTATTTGGCGAGCACGTCCACCTCGAGGTTGACCGGGTCGCCGGGCTGCTTGACGCCGAGGGTGGTGAGGGCGAGCGTCGTCGGGATGAGGCTGACGGTGAAGTAGTCGGGGCCCGCGTCCACGACGGTCAGGCTGATGCCGTCGACCGTGATGGAGCCCTTCTCGACCACATAGCGGCCGAGTCCGGACGGCAGCGAGATCTTCACGATCTCCCAGTGCTCGGACGGCTTGCGCTCGATGAGGGTGCCGGTGCCGTCCACATGGCCCTGGACGAGATGGCCGCCGAGCCGCCCGCCGAGCGCCATGGGGCGCTCCAGGTTGACGCGGGAGCCGACGGCGAGCGCGCCGAGACTGGAGCGGTTGAGCGTCTCGGCCATCACATCGGCGCTGAACCGGCCGTCCCCGGTGTCGACGACGGTGAGACAGACGCCGTTGACGGCGATCGAGTCGCCGTGCCGCGCCCCCTCGGTGACGACGGGCCCGCGCACCTGGAAGCGGGACGCGTCGCCCAGGTTCTCGACGGCGACGATCTCACCCAGTTCTTCGACAATTCCGGTGAACACGTCAGTTCTCCTCGGCGAGGGTGGTGGTGGGTGCGGTGGGGACGGCTGGGTCGGTCGGGACGGCGGTAACGCGCAGATCGGGACCGAGCCGGGTGACGTCGGCCGTCTCGAGGCGCAACGCCCGCGCGATCGTGGTGATTCCGGCGTCGGCGAGGGCGGCGGGGCCCGCGCCGAGCAGTACGGGGGCGAGATAGCCGACGACCTTGTCGACGGCGCCCGCGGCGAGGAACGCCCCGGCCAGGGTGGGCCCGCCCTCCAGCAGGACGGAGCGGACGCCGCGGTCGTGGAGGGCGGCGAGGAGCGCGCCGATGTCCAGCCCGCGCCCCGCTTCCGCGCGGGGCAGCCGCAGGGTTTCCGCGCCGGGCGGCAGCCGCCCGGTGTCGGCGTCCTCGGCCACGGCGATGAGCGTGGGCGCGGCGTCGTCCAGGATGCGGGCGTCCGGCTTGAGCGCGGTCGCGTCGGTGTCGACGGCGACCCGCAGCGGCTGGGTGACGCCGTCCCGGTCGCGTACGGCGAGGTGCGGATCGTCGGCGCGCAGGGTGCCGGAGCCGACGAGCACGGCGTCCGCCTCGGCGCGCAGCCGGTGCACATCGGCGCGGGCGGGGGCGGAGGTGATCCAGCGGCTGGTGCCGTCGGCCGCCGCGCTGCGGCCGTCCAGGGTGGCGGCGTACTTCCACAGCACGAAGGGGCGGCCGCGGCGCATCGCGGTCAGCCAGGCCTCGTTGACCGCCGCCGCCTCGTCGGCCAGCGGCCCGGGCGCGACGTCGACCCCGGCCGCGGCGAGGGTCGCGGCGCCGCCGCGCGCCTGGGCGGTGGGGTCGGCGACCGCGTAGCGGACGCGGGCGATCCCGGCGTCGATGAGCGCCTGGGCGCAGGGTCCGGTGCGGCCGGTGTGATTGCAGGGTTCGAGGGTGACCAGCGCGGTGCCGCCGCGGGCCCGCTCCCCCGCCGCGCGCAGGGCGTGCACCTCGGCGTGGGGGCCGCCGGCCCGCTGGTGCCAGCCCTCGCCGGCCTGCTGTCCTTCGGCGTCGAGGATGACGCAGCCGACGACCGGGTTGGGGCTGGTGTGGCCGAGGCCTCGGGCGGCGAGTTCCACGGCGCGGCGCATCGCGCGGGCTTCGGCCGCTGCGGTTGCCGCTGCTCCGGCTGCGGGGGCCACCGGGTCCTCCTGCCTCTTCGGGCACGGACTCCGGGGCTGTCGGAACGACACTGGAGCGGGAACGCCGCCGCCGGGGCGCCGGGATCGCCGCGTACGGCCCGCGCGGGGAGCGCGGCCGCCACGATGACGGCGCACCGGTGATGTCGCTACCGCCGCGCACTGCCTCCCATCCGGACTTTCACCGTCGGTCCAGGAATTTCACCTGGTCAACCGGCCGCTGGCGGCGGACGGGTCGCGGACTGTAACCGCCGGTTCGGATTTTCACCGACCCCGGAGTGCGCTGACGTCACTGGTACGAGGCCAGTGTGCCACGGCGATCAGCGCAGGTGGAGGTGGGGCTGGTGTGGGCTGTCTCACCCGGTCCGGCGCCCGGGTGCCCATCCCCCACCCCGCCCCTTCCCGAACCAGGGGCCAGCCGGCCCCCGGGCCCCCGGCGAACACCACGCCGGCCGGGTCGGCGTCCCGGCCATGCGGTGATGGCTCCGCCGTTCCCGGGCCGGGGCCCGGGCAGGGCTCGCCGCCCGATCCCCCGACCCGGCGGACGCGATCGGCCCGGGGAGCCTCCCGGCGCCTCCCCGAGCCGGGGGCCCGGGGGCTTGCCCCCGGTTCAGGAAGGGGCGGGGCAGGGGAAAGCCCCCCTGCACGGTCGGCCCCCCGGAAACCCCGAACCGGGGGGCGGACGCTTGACTCCGCTTCGGGAAGACGCCGGAGCGAGGCAAAGCCCCCCAACTCCTGCGCGATCGGCCCCGCGGAGCCTCCCCGGGACGGGGGCCCGGGGGGCAAGCCCCCGGGTCGGGAAGGGGCGGGGTGGGGGAAAGCCCCCTAGCCCTGCGCGATGCTGTCGAGTTGTTCCACCGCGGGGCGCAGCGACCACAGGTCGCCGCCGGGCGGGGTCCGGAGCTTGCCGAGGGCCGCGCGGGCCCGGCGGTCGCCCGCGTCGGCCGCCGCGTGCACCAGGTCGCTCGCGGCGTACGCCTTGAACTCCAGGTCGGGGTACGGCCAGGGCTTGGCCCCGGTGGCGGCGGGCAGCAGGAAGTCGACGGCCTTGAACAGGCTCGCCCCGGTGGGGCCGGTGTAGTGCCACAGGTCGACGCCGACGTGCCGCCCCACGGCCGCCATCCGGGTGTAGGCGACGAGGTTGAACGTGGAGTAGTGGAAGCTGCGGGTGCGGGCGAGTTCCTGGGGCTGGCTGCCGTCGGCCGCGATCTGGCTGTCGATGCGCTTGGTCCGGGCCTCGCGCAGCACCGTGCGGGCGAGGTCCCGGTCGCCCACGGCGGCGGCGATGGCGGCGACCTGCATGTCGGAGAAGGTGCCGTGGTTGTTCTCGGCGGCGCTCTCCTCCTTGCCGAAGTCGCTGTTCACCAGCCAGTCCAGGAACTGCTTGTTCCAGGTGCGGAAGCCCGCGTGGTCGCCCTTGGTCCAGCCCGGGGCGCCGGTGTCGAGGATGGCGGCGGCGTCCAGGAGGCTGGTGAAGCCCTGGGAGAAGTCGATGATGCCGATGGAGCGGCCGTCGTACTTGCAGGGGATGAACTGGGCGTGGTTCAGGCTGGGGTTCATCCGGGTCGCCGGGGTGACGAACCAGGTGCGCAGGATGTCGGCGGCGTGCTCGGCGTAGCCGCGCTTGCCGGTGTAGTACCAGGCGAGGGAGAGCTCGTAGGCGGATTCGAAGACCTTTCCGACCTCGGGACGGTCCGTCATCTTGTCCACATCGGGATTCCGTTGGCCATCCTTCTGAACGTAGGGGCAGCCATACGGATTGTCCTCGGTCTTGGGCTTGCTCGGCCACCAGTACGGGGCCTGGCTGAAGTAGTCGTGCTTGTCACCGCTGGGCGGCACCTGGTCCTTGTCGGTGACGGTCCACGGCCCCTGGGTCATCCACTGGTCGGCCTGGGTGGTCAGGTCGCGCAGGGTCCGCTTCAGCCCCCGGTCCCCTAACTGGAGTTTCAGCTTGGTCAGGGCCAGCCTGGAGCCGTCGAGCACCACCGTGTCCGGCACCCGCCCCGCCCATCGGCCGCGCTCGGCGCCATGGGCGGACGGCGCCGCGAGGGCGGTCAGGAGGGCGAGCAGGACGGCGAGGGCGACGATCGCACGGGGGGATCTCCCGCGCTCCGCTGGAGTCGCAACCATCGAGCACTCCAATCAGATACCTGAACGATATTCAGAATCGAGATTGGACGTCAGAGTAGAGACGGACCATGACCACGACAAGAGATCGTGCTGAAATAGCCTTGAGCCGGGCCGCCGGGCATGCGCAGAGTACGGACATGAGCAGCGATGAGCGTCGATGAACGGCGGCACGGAACCGTCCCCGCGTGACGTGCGGCGCGCCCGCATGGCCGTCGCCACCGTGTTCGCGGTCCACGGCGCGGTCACCGGCAACTTCGCCACCCGTATCCCCTGGGTGCAGGAGCAGTTGGGCATCAGCGCCGGTCAGCTCGGGGTCGCCCTCGCCTTCCCCGCCATCGGCGCCTCCTGTGCGATGCCGCTGGCCGGGGCGATCAGCCACCATTTCGGGCCCCGCACCGCGCTGCGCGGGCTGATCGCCCTGTGGTGCCTGTCCCTGGTGCTGCCCCCGCTCTCCCCCGGCCTGGTGTGGCTGTGCGGGGCGCTCTTCGTCTACGGGGCGACCGCCGGGATGGCCGATGTCGCCATGAACGCCCTCGGTGTGGAGATCGAGGAACGGCTCGGCCGGTCGATCATGTCCGGGCTGCACGGCATGTGGAGCGCGGGCGCGCTGCTCGGCTCGGCGGCGGGCACGGTGGCCGCCCATGCCGACAGCGACGCCCGGGTGCACCTCGGGATCGCCGCCGCGGTGCTCACGCTGCTGGGCACCGGCGCGTGCCGGTGGGTGCTCGACCTGCGCGGCGCACCCGACGAGCATCCGCCGCCCCGCTTCGCCCTGCCGCCCCGCTCGGCGCTGGTCATCGGCGCGGTGGGGTTCTGCGCGGTCTTCGCCGAGGGCGCGAGCCTGGACTGGTCGGCGGTCTATCTGCGGGAGGTGCTGGACTCCTCCCCCGGCGTCGCCGCCGCCTGCACCACCGCCTTCTCCTGCACGATGGCCGCGGCCCGGTTCGCCGGTGACGCGGTGGTGGGGCGGATCGGCCCGGTGCGGACCGTACGGGCGGGTGGCGTGCTGGCCACGCTCGGCGGGGTGCTGGTGGTCACGGCCACGGGCCCGGTGGCCGCGATCGCCGGTTTCGGCCTCATCGGCCTGGGCATCGCGGTCGTCGTCCCCCTCGCCTTCGCCGCCGCCGGGCGCAGCGGCCCGGCGCCGAGCCAGGCGATCGCGGGCGTCGCGACGATCACGTACACCTCGGGTCTGGTCGCACCGGCGGCGATCGGCTCGATCGCCGACATGACCTCGCTGACCGCCTCGTTCGGCCTGGTCACGGCGCTGGCGCTGGGGCTGGTGGCCGGGGCCGGGGTGCTGCGCGGATCCGCCGCCGCGGCCCCGGGCGGAGCCCCCGAGCCCGGCCGGGCGGACCGCGCCCCGGATACGGCGTCGTCCTAGGGGGTGTCGTGTGGATCATGCCGGGCTCCCGACGCCGCTGTGACATCAGCCGCTGCCGCGGCGGGCGGCACCTCGCGGCCCCGCTGCACCAGACGCCGCTCGCTGATCCGGCCTGATCCATACGACACCCCCTAGCGGGACACGAACTCCGTGGTCGTGAAGGAGGTCTTGTCCCGGGAGCCGGTGCCGTCGGTGATCCACCAGTGGGTGGGCTGCTCGCCGTAGAGGCCGAACAGGGTGCCGGACCCCCAGTTCAGGATCAGCTCGTCCTTGCCGTCGCCGTCGAAGTCGGCGGCCCCCGCGGGCCGGGCGTGCCGCCACTTCTTCGGTGTCTTCTCGCCGCCGGCCTTCGCGGGCCCCTGCCGCGTGACCGGGGTGCGCCGGTCGCCGTCGATGAGCGTGGCGCCCTCGTACGTGGCGACCAGGATGCCGTCGCGGCCGTCGCCGTCCGGGTCGGCGGCCGCGAACCCCCCGGGGCCGTAGTCGGTGCGCGCGCCCTTGGGCGCCTCGGGCAGCTCGTGCGCGACCGGTGCGCCGCCGCTGCCCGGGTACACGGTCAGCTTTCCGTCGACGTCCTGCGGTTCCGTCCCCTCGCCGGGCTCGTCGTTGCGGCCGCCGTCGTCCCCGACGGCCACATCGCGCTGTCCGTCGCCGTCGAAGTCGCCGAAGGCGTGGGCGTTCCCGCCGCGCAGCTTCCTGCCCTCGGCGGACAGGCCGGTGCCGCGGCGGGCCGGGTAGAGGGTGTTGCCGGACTGCTCGCCGTCGCTGACGGCGTGGACCAGCAGGGATGTCGCGCGGGCCTTGCCGGACGGGTCGATGGCGTCCGCGGCCAGGTCTCCGTCCATGTACGGCAGGGCGGTGTCGGTGCGCTTCGGCTCGCCGGAGCGGGTGAACGGGCCGTACAGCACCACCGTGGCGGACTGGTTCTGGGCGAGCCCCGCGAGGTCGTGGTGGCCGTCGCCGTCGAAGTCGCCGCGCACCGCCGAGGTCACGCCCAGCTTCGACGCGCTCTCGGGCAGTCGTAGCCGGGTCGCCCCGGCGCCCTTCCGCGGGCCGTCGGGGCCGCCCCACAGGACGTACGGGGTGGACGGCGGCGCGCTGATGTTCCCGTCCTCCACGCGCTCCCCCGACGGCGCGGTCGTGACGACGTCCGCGAAGCCGTCGCCGTCCAGATCGGCGGTGACCACGTCCTCGGCGGAGACGGAGTCGCGTCCGACGGCGCCGACCGGAGGGTTCGCCGGCGGGCCGGGCAGGCCCAGGTCGCGGCGGCCCAGGACGGTGCGGGTCGCGGGGTCGAGGCCCTTCGCCGAGCCGTAGACCACGCCGACCCGTTCGTCGGCGCCCTCGGCGGGATCCTGGCCGGGCTTGGCGAAGAGGGGCACCACGAGATCACGGTGGCCGTCCCCGTTGAGGTCGTCCGGGTCCTTCGACCCCTTCCCCCGGGACGGCGCCCGGCTCTCGGTGGGCGCGCCGGGCTGCCCGGCGGCCGGGGTCCCGCCCTTGGAGGAGGACGCTTCGCCGCCGTCCGGGCCGCATCCGGTGAGCGGGACGAGGACCAGGCAGAGGGCGCAGGCGGCGAGGGCGTGGGAGGTGGATCGAGATGCCATGCGCGCCACCCTCACACCCCGTACGGAGCGAACTCCAGGGCGGTCGAAGGTCTGTTGCCCAGTTGTCGACCAACCGCCGGGTTGCGGACCCGGGCGAGGGCCGAGCGGTGCGATTTCGGCCAACTAACATTGCTCCGATCCCCCTGTCACGCGGATCTCCCCTGTATGCGGAAACGAAGTGGAGCAGTCATGGGCCTCGGCATGCGCTGGACCCTGCACGGCGACGGGCGCACCCCGGCCCCGGGCGCCGTCGTCCGGCCGGATGAGCGGCTGTCGTGGCCGAGGACGGCGGGCCTCGGCGCACAGCATGTCGTGGCGATGTTCGGGGCCAGCTTCGTCGCGCCCGTTTTGATGGGTCTTGACCCCAATCTCGCGATCATGATGTCCGGGGTCGCGACCATGCTGTTCCTGGTGGCGACGCGGGGCCGGGTGCCCAGCTATCTGGGCTGCAGCCTGTCGTTCGTCGGCGTGGCCGCGGTGATCCGGGCGCAGGGCGGCGGCAGCGCCGCCGTCACCGGGGCGATCCTGGTGGTGGGCGCCGCGCTGCTGCTGAGCGGGCTCGCGGTGCGGCGGTTCGGGGCGCGCATCATCCACACGGCCATGCCGCCCGTGGTGACCGGCGCGGTGGTCATGCTGATCGGCTTCAACCTGGCGCCGGTGACCGCCACGACGTACTGGCCCGCCGACCAGTGGACCGCGCTGCTGACCATGCTGGTCACCGGCGCGGCCGTGGTGTGTCTGCGCGGCTTCTGGTCCCGGATCGCGATCTTCCTCGGGCTGCTCTTCGGCTACGCGGTCTCCTGGGTCTTCGACCGGGTCTTCGGCAAGATCCACTCCATCGGGGGCAGCGGTCGGGTCACCGACCACTGGCGACTGGATCTGTCCGGCGTCGCCAAGGCCGACTGGGTCGGGCTGCCGTCCCTGCACGCGCCCGAGTTCCACTGGTCGGCGATATTGGTCGCGCTGCCGGTCGTCATCGCGCTGATCGCGGAGAACGCCGGGCATGTGAAGGCCGTCGGCGAGATGATCGGCGATCCGCTCGACGACCAGCTCGGCACGGCGATCGCGGCGGACGGCGCCGCGACCGTGCTGTCGACCGCGGTCGGCGGCCCGGCCACCACCACGTACTCCGAGAACATCGGCGTCATGGCCGCCACCCGCGTCTACTCCACCGCCGCCTACTGGGCCGCCGCCGGATTCGCCCTCCTCTTCGGCCTGTGCCCGAAGTTCGGCGCGGTCGTGGCGGCCGTGCCGGGCGGGGTGCTGGGCGGCATCACGGTGATCCTCTACGGCATGATCGGGCTGCTCGGCGCGCAGATCTGGGTGCACAACGACGTGGACCTGCGGAACCCGCTGAACCTGGTGCCGGTGGCGGCGGGCGTGGTCATCGGCGTCGGCGGCGTGAACCTGAAGATCAGCGACAACTTCGAGCTGAGCGGGATCGCGCTCGGGACGATCGTGGTGATCGTCGGCTATCACGTGCTGCGGGCGCTGGCGCCGGAGCATCTGAAGCCGTCGCGTGAGCCGTTGCTGGACGCGGGGACCAGCACGTACGACGACGACCGCAAGCCGTAGGACCCGTCCCCGAACCGAGGCCGGGGCTCAGGGGGTCAGGGACTGCAGGCCCACCACCCGCAGCAGTTCCAGCCGGTCGGCGGACTCGCTGCCCGGGGCCGCCGTGTGGACGATCAGGCTCTGGGCGTGTTCCGCGCTCAGCAGGACCTCGCACTCCAGCTCCAGCAGCCCCACCACCGGGTGGACGAAGCGCTTGACGACCGAGCGGCGCACCGCGACCTCGTGGGTCTCCCACAGGGCCGCGAATTCCGCGCTCGCCGCCCGGAGTTCGGCGACCAGGGCCGCCGGGGCCGGGTCGTCGGGGCGGGCGGCGACCACGGCGCGGAGGTTGGCGACGTGGACGCGGGCGTGCTCGTCGAGGTCCTCGGGCGGGAAGGCCCAGGAGCGATACCGCCCGCTGAAGATGGAGCGCACGATGTTGCGGTCCTCGGGCGGGCGGGCGGTGATGTCGCCGACCAGGGCGGCCGCCATCGCGTTCTGCGCCAGCACATCGCCCCAGTCGGTGATCACCTGGGCCGGGGTGTCGTACAGCCGGTCCAGGACCCGCAGCAGCCCGGGGCGCACATGCCCGGAGATGGTGCGGTCGCGCGGCGGTTCCTCCCCGACCAGGTGGAAGAGGTGGTCGCGTTCGTCATCGGTGAGCCGGAGCGCCCGGGCGAGCGCGGTCAGCATCTGGCGGGACGGGCGCGGGCCACGGGCCTGTTCCAGCCGGGTGTAGTAGTCCGGGGACATGCCGGTGAGCTGGGCGACCTCCTCCCGGCGCAGCCCGGGCGTACGCCGCCGCGGGCCGGGGGTCAGCCCCACGTCGGTGGGGCCGAGGCGGGCGCGGCAGCGGCGCAGGAAGTCCGCGAGTTCCGTACGGTGCACGGCTCCATCGTCGCGCCATGGCCGTTCCCCATCCAGGGTCTGCCGATCCCTGGATACGCGGGTCCCTCCCGTCGTCGCACCGCCCGTCCCAGGCTTACGGCCAACCGGTCGGGAGCGAAGGATGGATGATCGAATGCCGTTGATTCTGGTGACGGGTGTGACAGGCCGCGTGGGGCAGCGGTTCGCGAAGCGGCTGCTGGACGGGGCCCGGGCCGGTACCGAGGTACGGGTGCTGGTCCGCGACGAGGAGCGGGGCGCGCCGTTCGCGGCGCTCGGCGCGCGGGTCGCGGTGGGTGATCTGCGCGAGGAGAAGGACCTGCGGAAGGCGATGGACGGCGCGAACGCCGTGGTCAACATCGCGGCGGCGTTCCGCGGGGTGCCGGACGAGGAGGCGTGGGCGGTCAACCGGGACGCCGCGGTCGCGCTGGGAAGGGCCGCGGTCGAGGCGGGCACGAGCCGGTTCGTCCAGGTCAGCACCAATCTCGTGTACGGCGCCTCGCGCGGGCGGCCGCTGGTGGAGGACGACGAGAGCGTGCCCGGCGGCGTGTTGTGGGGCGCGTACCCCGCCTCGAAGGCGGAGGCCGAGCGGGAGCTGCTGGCGCTGCACCGCGACCACGGTCTGGACCTGCGGATCGGCAGCCTGTCCTTCGTCTACGGGGACGGCGACCCGCATCTGGCCGAGGCGCTCCGGCCGGCCCGGGGCTGGGCCGGGAACCAGCGGCTGGCCATGGTCCACCACGCGGACGTGACCCAGGCGCTGCTGCGGCTGCTGCGCGCGCCCGGCGGTACGGCGGGCGGCTCGGTGTCGGGGCGGAAGTACAACATCGTGGACGACGCCCCGGCGACCGCCGTCGAGCTGCATCAGATCCTCGGGGCGCCGCTCCCCCACGGCATGACCGAGCGGACGGACGGCGACACCTGGTGGGGGTGCACCTCCAACCTGCGGTTGCGCGAGGAACTGGGCTGGCGTCCGCTGTATCCGACGATGTGGACGGCCCGCGACGCGGGCGCGCTCTGAAACCTTGGTCCGTCCGGGGGATGTGACGGCCCACCGGCGCCCACGCCCGTGCGGGCGCTGCCACGCTGTTGCCCATGACGATGCCCGCCCAGCGGATCGAGACGCCGCGTACCGTGCAGAGCGTCGTGGCGCGCATGAGCGCGCTCGGCGCGGCGCTGCCGCCCGAGGACGGGGTGGCGGTCTTCAACCGGGTGTATCTGTCGGTCACCGCGGAGGTCGGCCGCCGCCTCGGGTCCGGCTACTTCCGGGACGCGGCCGCCACCGAGGAGCTGGACGTGCGGTTCGCCGCCCGCTATCTGGCGGCGGTCGACGCGGGGGCGGCGGGGCGGCGGCCGCCCGCCTGCTGGCGGCCGCTGTTCGAGCTGCGGGCCCACCCTGCCGTCCGCCCGGTGCAGTTCGCGCTGTCCGGGATCAACGCCCACATCGGGCATGACCTGGCGCTCGCGCTGGTGGACACCTGCCGGGCCCGGGGCGCCGAACCGGCCGCCCTGGAGGGCGACTTCGAGCGGGTCGGGGTGCTGCTGGCCGGGATGGAGGAGCGGATCCGGGAGGAGCTGATGCCCGGCCCGGATCTGCTGGAGGCGGCCGATCCGCTCACCCATCTCGTCGGCTCCTGGAGCCTGGAGGCGGCGCGGGACGCCGCGTGGGCGGCGTTCCGCGCCCTGTGGGGGCTACGGGCCCTGCCGGAGGTGGTGGAAGAGTTCGCGGAGCGGATCGACAAGAGCGTGGGGCTCGTCGGGCGCTGTCTGCTCACTCCCCTGCCGTCCGCCGCATGAGGGGCCCTCAGTCCTCGGGGAGTTCGACGGGCGCGATCTCGTCGTACACGTCGCCCGGGCCCGGGTTGTGCGGGTCGGTGGCGCCGCCGAAGCGGTGCATCACGCCCCACACGGCGTTGAGCGCGGTCTGGACGGCGCCCTCGGCCCAGCCGGCGGTCCAGGAGATGTCGTCCCCGGCGAGGAAGATGCCGCGCTGTCCGGCGGGCAGCCGGTCCTGCATGAAGTGGGTGAACAGCCGCCGCTGGTAGCGGTAGTGGCCGGGCAGGTTGGCCTTGAACGCGCCCATGAAATACGGCTCGTTCTCCCAGGACACCGTTACCGGGCTGCCGATGATGTGCTTGCGGATGTCGACCTTCGGATAGATCTCCGACAGCGACTTCAGCATGACCTCCATCCGCTCGTTGGCGGACAGCGGCAGCCACTTGAGGCTGTCGTCGCACCAGGTGTAGGAGAGGCAGATGACGGCGGGCCGGTCCGGGCCGTTGTCCAAGAGGTAGGTGCCGCGGGTCATCCGGTCGGTGAGGGTCATGCTCATCGTGTCCCGGCCCGTCTCCTCGTCCTTGTCCAGCCAGAACGGCCGGTCGACGGGCACGAAGAGCTTGCTGGACTCCATGTAGTGGGTGCGCTCGATCGCCGTCCAGTGGTCGATCGGGAAGAGCGAGTCATCGCAGTCGATCTTGGAGAGCAGCATCCAGGACTGCGCGGTGAAGACGACCGCCTGGTACGAGCGGATGTCGCCGCTCGCGTCCGTCACCACGATCCGGTCGCCCGCGGCACGGTGCAGCCGGGTCACGGCCGGGCGCGGGGAGCCGTGGTGCAGGGAGGACAGCGAGGTGCCCGGCGCCCAGTGGACGATCTTCCGCGGCTCGCGCTCCCACAGCCGCAGCGGAAGCTGCTGGCTGCCGCCGACGATGCCGCGGTGGTGGTCGTCGGCCTCGGTGTAGACGACGCGCAGGATCTCCAGGATGGAGTTGGGGAAGTCGGTGTCCCAGCCGCCGGTGCCGAACCCGACCTGCCCGAAGATCTCCCGGTGCCGGAAGGACCTGAAGGCCGGGGAGTCGCAGAGGAAGCCGTAGAACGTCTGGTTGTCGAGCTTCTCCACGAGCCGCGCCCAGATCTCGCGGATGCGCGGGACGTCGCGCTCGCGGATGGCGCGGTTCATGTCGGAGAAGTCGGCGCCCTCCTCCAGGCAGGCGTTCCAGGCGTCCGCGACCTCGCGGTACACCTGCGGCAGGTCGTCGATGGTGCGGGCGTAGTGGGACTCGCCCTTGAGGTCGACGACGGTGGAGGGGGTGTCCGGGGCCAGCGGGTTGGGGAACGGCCGGGTCGTCAGCCCCACCAGGTCGATGTAGTGCTGGAGCGCGGTGGAGGACGGCGGGAAGCGCATCGCGCCCATCTCGGCGGTCAGTTCCCCGTCGCAGCCCTCGAACCCGACGGTGCGCAGCCGCCCGCCGATCCGGTCGGCCTCGTAGACGACGGGCCGCAGGCCCATCTTCATCAGCTCGTACGCGGTCACGATGCCGGACAGTCCGCCACCGATGACCGCGACCTCGCTGCCGTGCTCGGTCGCCGGTATCTGGCCGATCCCCGCGGGGTGGGCGAGGAAGTCGTCGTAGGCGTACGGGAAGTCCGGGCCGAACATGGTGACGGGCGGGAGGGTGGCGGCGTGCTCGGACGCGTGCTCGTCGTGGACGGCGGTGGGCACCGTGGACGTCATCGGGTACGGACTCCTTGCGGATCGAGCGGGGTGAGGGTGAGGGAGGAGGGGGAAGGGGGTCCGGGGTCAGCCGAGGGAGCCGTACAGCCCGGGGCGGCGGTCGCGCAGGTAGGGGTTGATCCGGCGCGAGGTGGCCAGCAGCCTGGGGTCGGCGTCGCCGAGGACCAGTTCCTCGGAGCGCCCGGCCCGGGCGCGCATGGTGCCGTCGGGCCCGGCCAGGCAGCTCAGCCCGATGAAGTCGAACTCGCCCTCGGGGCCGCTGCGGTTGACGTACGCGATGTACATCTGGCTCTCGAAGGCCCGTACCGGGACGAGGGATTCGGCGACGAACTGGAAGGGGTGCATCTGCGCGGTCGGCACCAGCAGCAGATCCGTCCCGGCCAGGGCGTGGGCCCGGACGTTCTCCGGGAACTCCACGTCGTAGCAGATCATGATGCCGATCGTCAGCCCGCCCAGCTCGGCCTGGACGACCGCGGTGTCGCCGGGGGTGAACCAGTCGTTCTCGAAGCAGCCGAAGAGGTGGGTCTTGCGGTAGTTGGCGAGCGGGGTGCCGTCGGGGCCGACCAGGCGGGCGGAGTTGTGGACGGCCCCACCGGCGCGCTCCGGGTAGCCGTAGAGGACGGCGATGCCGTGGTCGGCGGCGATCTGGGCCACGGCCGCTCCGGCGGGCCCGTCGGCGGGCTCGGCCATCCGGTGCACTCCGTCGCCGATGGCGTAGCCCGTGAGGAACATCTCGGACGTGACCAGCAGCCCGGCCCCGTCCGCGGCGGCGCGCCCGGCGGCGGCGTCGAGGACCTTGAGGTTACGGGCGGGGTCGCCGGGGTGGCCGGAGCTCTGGAGCAGGGCGGTGCGCAGCGGCGGCATGGAGACCTCTGGGGAGACGGGACGTACGCAGAAAACGGTACGTTGCGCCGAGAACGGCCGACAAGCCGCGATCGTTGCGCGCTCCACGTGGATCCGTTACGCGTTTTCGGCGCGCTGCGGCGATTCGTTGCGCGAAGATCCCGGGGCGGCGAGGTGCCGCCCCGGGGCCGGGGGTTCAGGGGGTGTCTTGTGGATCAGGCCGGATCAGCGAGCGGCGTCTGGTGCGGTAGCTCGCAACCCGCGTGAGGAGAGCGCAGCGGCGCTGCGTGCGACGAGCGCGGGGCCGCGAGGTGCCGCCCGCCGCGGCAGCGGCTGATGTCACAGCGGCGTCGGGAGCCCGGCATGATCCACACGACACCCCCTACGTCGGGGCGCCCGAGGTGTAGCGGCGCAGCAGCGGCGACAGCACCAGCACCGACTTGGTGCGCTCCACGAACGGTTCGCCCGCTATCCGCTCCAGCACCCGCTCGAAGTGGCGCATGTCCGCGGCGAAGACCTGCACGACGGCGTCCGCGTCGCCGGTGACGGTCGACGCGGACGCCACCTCGGGGTAGCGCGACAGGCCCCGGCGGATGTCGTCGGGCGAGGTGTTGTGCCGGCAGTACAGCTCGACGAACCCCTCGGTCTCCCAGCCCAGCGCCGCCGGGTCCACCCGTACGGTGAAGCCGGTGATGGCGCCGTCGGCCCGCAGCCGGTCCACCCGCCGTTTGACGGCGGGGGCGGACAGGCCGACCAGTTCGCCGATGTCGGCGTAGGAGCGGCGGGCGTCTTCGGCGAGGGCGTGGACGATGCGTTCGTCGAGGTCGTTCAGTCGCACTGCGGGGGAGTCACTTCTCTGCTGTGGCCAGTCGGGATCGGCGCATGCCGTATGCGAAGTACAGCACATCAGAGGGACCGGGACCTGCGCGTTCTCCTTCTGTCGGCCGCCACCAGGGCATTGTCATCTTTCAGCCTCTTTCATTGTCTGTCGCGGCCTTCCGATACGGGCCCCCCTCAGCACTCCCTCAGCGACTCAACTCCCTCAGAACCCCCTCCGTACGGGGCTGAAATCGCAGGTCGACGCAACGAAGCCGCCCCCCGCACAATGGCGAGGGGCGGTGCCCGGTCGGGGGGCGCTTCCCACGGCGGCATCCCCGACCGGGCGCTTGCAGAGGGCTCATGCATGGTTCTGTGCGCCATGCATATATCTACCCCCAAGACCGTCTGCGCCTACCAGGCGGCATGTGTTACTCAAGATCGAAGAATGTACGGTTAACGATACAGACAAACGATCTTGATCGCTCGACCGTTGACGGGTGCCGTCCGCCCCGCCTCCCGACTGGATCCTCGCCCGCCGCCGGGCTTGCGGCGACCGCCTTCGTGAGCTGCGAACCTGGCGCAACCTCACCCAGGAGAAGCTGGCGGAGCGGGCCGAAATGGACCGACAGGCGATGAACAGGATCGAGCAGGGCCACCAGGCGCCGTCCCTCGACACCCTGATCCGGATTGCTGACGCCCTGGGCGTACCGCTGGCCGAGCTGGTGCGCGGAGTAGAGCCGCGACACCCGAAGTGATGCCCGCCCCGGCCGGTCCGTCCTCACCAAGGGGGCGGCCGGGGCGGGGGCTTAGGGGTTGGCGGCGGCGTGCATGCACGGGTCTTCGCAAGAGTCGTCACAGACGTGCGTGCTCTGCCGTACGTGCCGGTCGGCCAGGTCTCCCTGACGGGCTGCCTGATCGCTGGACGGGCGCACGTCTCGGCTGGACGTGGCTGCGCGGATGGTGTCTCGCCTGCTGGTCATGCATGCCTCTCTCGATGGGGTGGTGCGTCTTCGTACGGCGGGGCTCCGGCGCGGATGCCTGGCCGGTGCCGGAGCCCCGTCTCCCTGTGGCCGACCGCCGCGAGGCCGACCAGAGGGGCTGAGAGGGCGAGCCGCCGAGGGCACGTCCGGCCGGGGGGACCGGATCAGCAGCGGCCCGCCCGGTCTATGAGGCCGCGGCGCGTCTGCGTGGCGGCGGCAGCTCCCGGCGGACGTGATGGCATCGGTCCTGGATCACGCCCGTCACCGTGGGGTAGCGGACCGTCCGGCACGTAGCGCACTGCGACGGCCAAGGGACATCCGCGCGGCCCGGGTACGGCTCCAGGGGGATGTATCCGGCGGCGCGTAGCCGTCGTTCGGCGCGCTGTGCGCCCAGGGGGTGGGAGGTCACAGTGCGCCTCCAGGGAGGGGGGCCCGCACCGCGTGGTGAAGCTCGTTCCCGGCGGCGCACCGCTCACCGCCTTGGCAGTCGGCGCAGCCCATGGCGTGGTCGAGGAACAGACTCCAGGGCGTCGGCTCGGGGTGGGCTGGGTGGACGCCGCACGCGGGCGCGCACACCCACACCTCGCGGACCACACGGGCGGAGCCGCACTTTATGGTCACGGTGCCCAACGGCTGGCCGGTGTCGCCGAGGCGGCGGCCGCAGTGGACGCAGTCCCAGCCGCCGGTTTGGGCGTGGGTGAGCGTGTCGGGATCCACCAGGGCGGTGACCGTCGCGGGCGGCTGCTCGGGGGCCGTCATCGCATCTGCCTGACGGGCACGTAGCGGGCCATGAGGCCGCCGCGGAACGGGTCGGACTGGCGGGGGAAGCTCTCGGCGCACTTCCCCGGGCAGGCGTAGATGGTGCGGCCGCCGACGCTGGCGCTGTGTTCGACCGCGACCAGGACCGGCTGGCTGGTGGGCTTGTCGCAGCGGGCGCAGATCTGTGTCGTCACAGGGCCGTCGCCTCCTCGGCAGGCTCGGCGAGCGCTCGGGCCAGGGCCAGGCGCAGCCGGTGAGGGTCGGTCAGGTACCGGCCGTCGCTCGCGGGGATGCGCCAGTGCAGGCGCGGGCCCTCCGTCCAACCCTCGGGCGGTACGCCGACGTACGTGGTCTCGGCGCCGTGCGCGCCGAGAGCGTGGATGTCTCTCTGGAGACGGCCCCAGCGCTCGGCGTGGCCGCTGGGGATGAGCCAGTACATGAGGCTGTAGTCCGCGATGACGGCACCGCTCGTCTCCCCGAGTAAGGCGAGGGCGCGTTCGCCGATCTCGACGGGGGCGCGTAGGACGTCCCAGTGCGGGCCAACCTCGACCATCTCTACGCCGTCACGCGGCGGCGTCCACTGCTCGGCTCTGGTCGTCATGACGCTCCCTGGACAGAAACTCTCATCGCCACGCCGCTTGAGGAGGCGCGTTGCAGGTAGCGTTTCCGACACGGATGCTCACGCACAGGAGTTGAGTGTCCGCCGCTGTCCGCACCGCTGCGGACACTGCGGACACGGAGGCGCACATGCATGAGACCTTCGGCCAGGCCCTACGTCGGCTACGCGGCAGCCGCTCCGTACGCGACGTCGCACAGCTCGCCAACTGCGGCAAGACCCATGTCTCCGACCTCGAACGAGGGAAGCGGTCTCCCACCCCGGAGATCGCAGAAGCACTCGACAGCGCGCTCGACGCCGGTGGCGAACTCATCGCGCTGGCCTCCGTCCGCCCCGGCGCATCGCCGATCGAGCAGGCGGCCACCCTTCAACGCGGGGTGCACGAAGCGCTCGCGGCCGGACCGATGACCGACGCCACACTGGAAGAGTGGACATACACGATCGCCCGCCACGGCCGAGCTACCCGCTACCGGCCCGAGGCCGAGCATCTGCCCGACCTGATCAGCGACTTCTCCGATCTGCGGCTACTGCTGTCCCACCGCCACGCCGCGCCGGCACGGCGCGCCCTCACGATTGCGACAGCGCAGATGGCCGGGCTGATGGCGCTCACCCTGCTGAAGCTCGGGGAATCGTCCGCACGAGACTGGTGGCGCACCGGCCGGGCCGCCGCAGCAGCGGCCGAGGACCGAGCCACCCTGGCATGGATCTACGCGCACGAGTCCTACCAGCTCTACTACAGCGGCGAGGTGCTGGGCGCCGTCGAGTTCGCCGTTCGCGCGCAGCAACTCGCCGGAGGACTGCCATGCGTCGGCGATGCTCTCGCGGCGCCCTTGGAGGCGCGCGCCCACGCGGTGCTCCAACGCAACGACGCGGCAGCCGACGCCCTCCACCGCGCGGAGACGGCGCTGGAGCGGCTCGACCCGGCCGAGCGCATCGGTAGTGCGTTCGGCTACTCCGAAGCCCAGCTCGCCTTCCATGCCGGAAACGCCTGCACCCACCTCGGCGAGACCGCTCGCGCCCGCGATCAGCACGCGCGGGCGCTGGAACTTTACCCGGTCGAGGACCACACCGACCGGACTCTCATTCAGCTCGACCAGGCACTTTGTCTACTGGCAGACGGGCAGACAGCCGAGGCAGCAGAAACCGCTACACGGACGATCGTCGCCCTTCCCGCCGAGCACCGCAGCGCCCTGATCATGTACCGCGCGGAAGAGCTGGCAGCTAGGGTGCCTCGGGCAGGGCAGGCGCTGCCGGAGATGCGGGTGCTGCGCGAGGTGCTGGCGCTGCCCCCTGGTGACGTGGAGGGCTGACATGGTGAGGATCGACCGGGCAACAGCGACCGACGCAGGTGTGATCTCCGAGATGCTCGGGGAGATCGAGGAGTACTACGGAGGCCAGAACACGCCGGGCGACCTCGACCAGATCCACCATGCGCTGTTCGGCGGCCGTCCGGTGGCCACGGTCCTGCTGGCCCGCGACGACGACACGTCGGTGGTCGGCATGGCTTCGTACTCCTTCCTCTGGCCAGCAGCGGGAGCTGACGCCAGCCTGTATCTGAAGGAGCTGTTCGTCCGTGCCTCAGCTCGGCGCTGCGGTGTGGCGGGCGCGCTGATGGCTGCGCTGCGCAAGGAGGCCGCCGAGGCGGGGTGCTCGCGTGTGGAGTGGACGGCGGATCGCGATAACCCTGCGGCGCTCGCGTTCTATGCAGCGCTGGGCGTGGCGCCGCAAGACGAGAAGGTGATTTATCGCCTTCAGAAGTAGGGACGCCTTCGCTGCTGGATGCGCGGCCTATGATCCACGGCGTGGACATTCCCGACAGGCTGATTGAACTCCAGACAGCGGCCGATGCCGAACGCGCCAAGCTCACCGGGCTCGCGGACACCGAGCACGAAGCGCAGTGGAAACGCTGGTTCGAAGCCGCCTCCGCCAGCCAGGCCGCCGTCACCGAGCACGCCCGAGAAGCCGGACTCAGCCGGGCCGAGCTGGAAGCCGCGGTCAAGAAGGCCGTACGGCACCCCGACCCAAGCGACGGCTGAGCACGACGAAACGCCCCCTCCCGGCCGCGCCGAGAGGAGGCTTAGCAATCGCCGTGAAGAATTCACGCCCGGAATTAAGGGTCAGAGGCGCCGGCACCCCAGAGCGAGAGCGGCCGGAGGCTGCGGTGCACCACCCCGCCGGCGCGCCACGGCGTCCGGATGATCAGCGGCGAAGGTCACACGGCGCCAAGGGACTTGAGAGAGGTGCTCTGTCAGCCCCTCGCCGTACGCTTGTCGACATGTCCCCCAGACCTGCCCGCCCAGTGCAGTCGTGTGCCGTCGAGTCCGCGAATGAGGCAATCAGGGCGTTTATGCGCGAGCGCGCGGGGCGACCCCTGTACGCGGCGGAACGGGCGGAGTACGAACGACTCCTCAGGGCATGGGCCGCAGCCCAGCACGCCCACCTGGCGGAAGCGGCCTGACGTGCCACCGCCCCGCCGAACTGGCGGGGCGGGTCGCAACCGAGCTGCCGCAGCCTGGCAGTGATCGGATAGATGTTCTGAGCGTAACCCCGGGCGCCGGCCCCGTCAGGCAGGCGCCACGACGATCGTGTAATCGTCCCCGGGGAAGCCCCACTGCTCCGGCTCCTGGGCGATCATGTCTTCCAGGATGACGTGCTCGATGAACAACTCCTCCAGCTCATCGTCCGGCAGGTGCCCGTCGTCCCATGCTTCCTCGATGGGCGCCCAGTCGCCGCCGCTGCCGATCCCGACGCGGAAGAGGTTGCTGCCGCCCTGGCCGCGCCATGCGAGGCGTTCGGTGCGGACCAGGCCGTTGATGATGAAGCAGCTCGTGGTGGCCTGCTTCGGAAAGACGGTCGAGTCGGCCGACATCGCGGCGAGGCACCGTTTGAGTGCCTGCCCGACGCTGCTGCCGCTGTACTGCACGGTGGTGTTCTTCATGCCCTCTCAACGGGGCCGCGCCGTTCGGGATACGGCAGCGGTCCCCGCCGACGGGGGATGCGACGAGGGCCGCGTCCAGTGTGGCACCCCATAAGCGCCGCTGGAGCGCACGATCCGGGCGGCACACGTCGCAGATCGCAATGGCGGTGCTCCCCAACAGCTCGATCGCCTCGGTGGTGGTGATGCGGGTGTGGCTGTCGCGGGCCTGCCAGCAGTCGCGGCGGTGGAGGCGGCGGGCGGGGGCTTCCTCTGTGTGCTGGTGCAGCTTCTCCAGCGCCCACTGCCGCCCGGCGATCGCACCTTCTCGCGGCACGAGCGAGTAGTCCTCCCCCGGGATCGGGTCGACCCGGTCGGCGGCGAGCGTGATCGCGGTGGGCGCTCCGACGGGGCGGCTGCGACCGGCGCCGTCCTCGTGCCGCGTGGGCAGGATCGCCTCGGCCTCAGCCCACCACTGCCCGTCCGGGGTGCGGGTCCAGCTGGTGACGATGACGTCCAGTTGCTGATCGTCGGGCAGTCGGGCGCGAGCCCACGGCCCGGCCTTGGCTCGCCATTCCTCCGCATCCATGATTCGGATTCTAGTTCGAATAATCGTAAAGGCGCTTTACGTTCCTCGCCTCGGAACGTAAAGTCTCTTTACGTTGAGGCTGAGAGCAGGAGGACCCATGAGCGCCCACACCAACATCATCGACCTACTGAACTTCGAGGGCCCCGGCCTCCAGGACTTCGTCACCCCCGAGGAACTCGACCAGCTCCTCGCCGGCACCCTCCCCCACGGCGACATCGCCGACCGCTACATGGAGCAGATCGACTTCACCACCCTCGTCACCAGCGAGACCGACGCTCTCCAGACTCGCGCCGACCTCCTCACCTGGATCGGCTGGGAACTCGAAGTCGCCGCGCAGCAGCGCATCGAGGACGCCCCCGACAACACGCTGGCCGCCCTCCGTGCTCACGCCGCCGCCCAGGCCCGCCACGAGACGATCGCCCTCGCCGACCGGGAGGCCCTCATCCGGCGGGCCAGGAGCAACGGCGACACCAAAGACGCCATCGCCAAGAACCTTGGCATCAGCCGACCCACCCTCGACAAGTGGCTGCGTGACCAAGAGGACCGCATCCTCTTCAATGACGCCATCTTCACGCTGATCCGCCGCGGCATGCCGAAGTCGGACCAGGTGATGTTGTCCGACGCGCTCGGTATTCGCGATACGTCGAACCAGGCCAGCACCCTTCTCGCCGCCCTCTCCGTGCACGCGCTCGAAGAACTCGGCGTCCAGGAGCGAGAACTGGTCGACCGCGCCGAGAAGCGTGCCCGCGAGGTGGTCTGACCGAATGACGAAGCGCCCCGCCGCCTGCGCGATGCAGGGGCGGGGCGATCCATCGTTGGACTACTTGTCGGCACGTTTCCTACCGACCGGCCCGCGCTGCGCCCGAACCACCATCCGCGTCCGCTGCGCCATCAACACCGCGATCGCCACCAGCACCGCGACCCGGCAACTCCGCAACAGGACCGCCGCGCAGCCGTCCGGCCACACCGCGATCAACATCGTGTACAGGCACAGCAGGCCGACGGACGCCGCGAACGCCATCAGGTTCCGGCCCACATCCGATCTCCACCACGGCGCGAGCCAGTGATACACCACAGCGAAAGCCGCGCAGGTCAGGAAGACCAGACAGGACGCGACCACGTTGACCCACTGATCCACTCCCAGCCCTCCCATCACGACCCCCCGCCGTAAGCCGCCCGGATCTTGGCCGCGAAATGGTTCTCCTGCCGAAGGCGCCGCATCTTCGCCGCCTCTGCACGCACCACCGGCCGCCGGGCCTCCGACTCCTCCCGCGCAGCCGTCGCCCGCTTCAGAGCTGCCGCCGCAGCCCGCTGCCCAGGACTCTCACGGCCGCGGCGCCGACGTCTCATCCAGGGGATCACGAGCAGGCACCTCCCCCTGATCGCCGGGCAGAGGTAGCGACGCCAGCACGTGGCCGGTGGTCCGCGTGGTCTCCAGCAGCTCGCCGACCTGTGCCCGGTCCTCGGCCCGTCCCTTCTCGGACTCCAGGGCCGCGTTCCGCCAGGTGTCGCGTTCCTCTTTCAGGTCGTCGTACGTGCGCCTCGGGATGAGGCGACCGGTGAGGACCATCAGGACCGCCACGGCGAGGAGGGCGACCGCTCCGCCTTGAACCACATTGATGCCCATCAGGTCCGCAGCCATCGGTCGCCTCCCTCACGAATCGGTCTCAACGACGCGGCCTCATATCTCCTGGACGGGCGCGGACGTGACGCGGCCGCCCGTGGAGGTGCCCGCCTCGATGCCGGGCGCGATCCCCGACGGACGCCACAGCGTGTGGTACGCGACCCCGATCGCGAGGGCCGCGATGAGCATGCAGGTGACGACGCTCTTGCCGGAGAACTGGTCGTTGAAGTAGCTCGTACCCAGCCCGTCGAGGACCGCCACGACGAGCATGAGCAGACCCTTCACAGGGCCCGTCCAGCGGGGCTGGGCGACGACCGCGATGACGGGCGGGAGGAGGTAGCCGAGGACTGCGGCCCAGAGCTGTGCATCGGTGAGGGGCATGGTGCAGATCCGTTTCTGGAGGACTGGTTGAGGGGTCAGGTGGCCTTGGGGACGCGGAGCTTGTCCCAGGTCGTCTTGCCGGGCGGCCAGGTCGCGGCGGCACCCGAGTAGCCGCACTTGCGCTGCCACGCCTCGTAGGAGTCGACGTCGGCCTGGCCGAGCTTCGGGCCCGGGCCGACCTTGTACCGGCCGCAGCCGACGGCGACGAGGCGCTTCCCCATGGCGGTGAAGACCGGGGAGGACTTGCCGAGCGCGGGCTCGTCACCCCGCATGAAGAACGCGGCACCCGGAAAGGGCTCGTAGGCACGCGCCGGGACAGCGACCGACGCGGTAGGCGTGCCGCCGAGGGCCGGGTCCGCCGAGACGGTCCCCTCCGGGTAGGCCGGCACGCCGTATCCGTACGGGCTACCCGGGCCGCGCCGGGGACGAACGTGCTCGTACACGCCGTCACCCTGGTAGGACCCGTTGTCGTTCGTGTTGCCGCCCACGGACCACACCTGATCGGCGTCGTACCGGTACACGATCTCGGTGTGGTCGGCGCCGCCCGGGCCCATGTACAGGGGGCCGCCCAGGACGGGGTACGCGGTGAACCGCCCGCGGCTCCTCCACCACTGGACAGCGGTCCAGCAGGACGCGGTCATCGGCCAGTTCTCTTCGAGGCCAGTCTTGTGCGCGCCCCAGCACTCGAACGTGGCGCACCACGCCTGCCCGTCGGACCACTCCAGGCCCGGTGTCTCCTGGCTGTATTTCTGGATGTTGTTCCAGTCGCCGTCCGGGTCACGGCCTTCGTGATAGCCGACCTGGGAGCGCAGGAGGTTGACGAACTCGTCACGGAGACCAGTCATGGGTCATACCTCCCGGCTGTCGAGCTTGGCCCGGACCGCGCAGTCCTTGGCTTCCACGAGCTTCCGCAGCGCCACGGTCAGCTCAGGCCCGTCGGGGAGCAGGTCGAGCAGGTCCTGGGCGAGGTCGTGGAAGAGGCGGCTGACGGTCTGCAGGTTGGCGGGCAGGTGGTCGTAGGTGAAGTAGCGCGCGAGGTGCGCGGTGCCGGGGTGCCGGTTGGTGGCATCCATACGGGCTCCAGGGTTGGTTGGGGTGAGGTCAGATGCCCTTGGCGGTGCACCAGGTCTGGAAGGCGGCGAGCAGCTGGGCGTCCACGTCGGTGGGCGTCGGTGTCGGCGTGGGCGTCGGGGCCGGGCTGGACAGCGGGACGAAGAGCGTCGCGTCGCCGTCCTCCTCGAGGAGCCGGCCGAAGTCGTCGAAGGAGAAGGAGAAGCAGCCGTCGCGCCCCCAGCTGGTGCCCCAGCTGTTCCGGGCGAGGACCACCTTGTTCTCCGCGTCGATCCCGTACAGCAGGAACT
Source organism: Streptomyces sp. NPDC019937 (assembly GCF_040631655.1). Classification (NCBI taxonomy): domain Bacteria; kingdom Bacillati; phylum Actinomycetota; class Actinomycetes; order Kitasatosporales; family Streptomycetaceae; genus Streptomyces; species Streptomyces sp. NPDC019937. The sequence goes on along the minus strand of NZ_JBEYAL010000006.1, from coordinate 179,758 downwards.
CGTGGCCGCCCCGCACCGACCCGGAGACCTTGACCAGGCCCTTGGCGTCCGGAGAGTCGAAGCCCTCGTACCAGCTGACGCCCACGATCAGCGGCGCCGCCGTGAGCGCCTTCAGCGCGGCGTCCAGCGACAAGGCGTGCTGATAGCCGGAGATGAGCCCAGCCCGCTGCGCCGCCTTCGCCACGGCCAGGCCGGTGCTGCCAGTGTCGGTCGGCGGGTACTGGCCGCGGATCTGGTCGAGCCGGGTGGCCGCCGAGTACAGGGCAACGGCCTGCCGCTCGTCCGCGCCGGCGTCCCCGGTCGGCCGCGCGGTCACGGTCGTCGGGATGGCGGCGTACAGCGGGTCGGAGCCGACGAGCGCTTCCGCGGCGTTGCCGGTGCACGAGCCGAGGTCGCCCTGGTCGAGCACGGGGATTCGCACGGTGTGGGTCGCGGAGGTGTACGTGCTGGGCAGCAGGTCCTCGGACAGGGCGTAGGCGCGCGACCGGGGGTCGTGCTCGACGTGCCGGCCGAGTCGGCCGCCGCGGTGCGAGCGGTGCTCGTCGATGAAGCGGATGGTCAAGGGGCCCTCCGAGGCATAGAAAAAGCCCCGACGGGGCTGTGGTTCGAGCGGCAAGCGGCAAGCGGCCAGGGTCAGAAGGACACCCAGAGGGCCCAGAGCTGTGAGGCCAGGTCGGAGGCGGTCGCCGTGTTCAGGGCGCCGCCGGACGTCTGGTAGCCCTGGATCTCGACGTAGTCGCCGACGGACAGGCTGAGAATCGTGGCGACCTGGGTGCCGCACGAGTTGCCGGTCGCGGCGGGGATGAGGCTCGCGACGCCCTGCACCGACGATCCGTTGACGGCGAGGCGCACGCCGCGGGAGCCAGTCGAGTTGGCGGGGAAGCACACGCTCCCGCCGACGGCGTAGGTTCCGGCGACCTGACAGGTGTAGCGGGACGTGTTGGTGCTGGTGGAGTGGCCGCCGTCGGAGTCGATGACCTCGGTGTCGATGGTGATCGACGTGAAGGTGCCGTTCGAGATCGACTGTGCGGAGTTCTGGTACCCGCGGAAGCGGGGCGGACCCGTCGAGCCGGACGAGCCGATGACGAAGTCCGCAGCCGCTTTCACCGTGGCGTTGAACAGGGCTGCGGTCCAGAACGTCCCTGGTGACTCAGTGGGAACGGTGGGAACGAGTCGGGCCATGCGGCCTCCCCTCTCTCAGTATGCGAAGGCCATGTCGTCCAAGGCCGCGACGGAGTCCCACGTCGTGGGGTCGGTGATGCCCGCGGGCAGCGGCTCGTTGATGAGATCTCCGGCCGTGTGCGCCTTCGTGGTCGCCGCGGTGAGGACGATCGTGGCGCTCGTCCAGCCCGGACTCGTCGCGCCGATCGCAGAGATGGTGACGGTCTCCTGGTTGGCCGTGCCCTGGCCGAGGACGAGCTGCTGCCCGACGGCGAGCTGCTGCTTGAGCGGGTTGGTGGTGTCCTGGCTGGCGTTGATGACGATGCTCGTCACGCCGGACGCGACGCTCGTCTTGAGCGTCGTGTGCCACGCGGCGATCACCCCGTAGGGGGTGACGTCAGCTGGGGAGCACTGGAGAGTGACCCACGCGTCGGCGTCGTCGCCCAGGTCCCACTGGATGCTCTCGACGAAGCAGTCCACGGTGATGGGCGGGGCGCCGGGCGGCCGGCGGATGACGCGGACGCGGGCGCCCAGTTCCAGGCCGAGGAGTACCGGCCAGAGCGTCGGGTTCGCGCTCGGGTGCAGTTTGAGTGAGGCGACGCGGACGGCGGGCTGCTTGTAGCGGGAGAGCAGGTATCCGGCGGCGTCCTGGCACTCCAGCGCCGAGCTGGAGTTGATGGTGCGGGTCAAAGTGCGGGGGAAGTAGTTGGTGATGCCGGTCGGGTCTTGCTCGTAGAACGTCTGGCCGCTGCTCGCCTGGGTCACGGTGACCTGGTTGGACAGGTGCGTGGAGTCGTAGTCGAGCGCGCAGTCTTCGTACGGCCATTCGCCTAGATCGGCCCGCTCGCCGAAAACCAGAGCGGGGGTGATCGCGTTGTAGCGGGCCGACCGGGACCGGAAGGTCACCGTGCCCGCACGATCGACGTAGTGCTCGCCGCCCTCGGTCTCCACCACGGCCTGCAGCGCGGTGACGGCGTCCTGCCCGTCGATCGCTGCGGGGCCCATGCTGGTCGTGAGACCTGTCTGGATCGACGAGGGGCCGAGGTAGCCGGAGTAGCGGAGGATGCGCCGGTACCGGGCATCGGTGGATTCGCCCGCGCAGGAGGATTTCCACGCGGTATACAAGTTGGTCATGTCTGTCGGAGAAAGGGCAGTGGGAAATTCCGCGACAAACGACAGATCGCCCTTGTATTGCCAAGCACTGCCGTTACCGGTGGTGGGATCGATCCAGCCACCCACCGAATCGGACACGAGCCCCGCTGGCTCCCAGGCCAGGTCCATGTCTCCACCTTGGAGATTGTTGTCGATACTGACATACATGACCATGGTGGCGTGGTCGTAGCTGGCGATGGCCAGGTGCCAGTTCGAATCGGCGTAGTTCGTGGTGGTCGGCTGGAATTGGGCAGCACTGCCTGTCGGCCCGGAAATCACAACCTGGAACAGGCCGCCCGTCGAAATGCGCCAGTAAAGAGCGGACCCGCCGCCCACCCGTTTGTCGAATGATGACCACATGGTGGCGAAGCCGGTGGGGTTCGGCCCGGTGTAGCGAAACGCGATCATGCGCGTCCATGCACCTGCGGTGTTCGCCGGGCCCTTGATCCCGGCCCCAGTGAGGGAGATGAAGCTCGCAGGGTCAACGAAGCCGGTTCCCGGCTCCGGGTTGCTGATGGTGACGACCGTGCCGTCGCTGCCGGTGTAGGCGCCGGTGCTGGACGCTGAGGTGATCGCGGTTCCGGCGACCAGCGAGCCGGGTCCGAGCTTGGCCGCGCCGATCTGGGCCGGTGGGAAGTTGCCCGTGGCGTCCGCGAAGGACGTCGAACCCTGGGGATCGTCGAGCTTGTACAGGAACCGCGGGCTGTGGTTGTTGATCTCCAGGGTGAGCGGGTCCGACAGTTGGACCTGCGACAGCAGCGAGAAGGCGTCGACACAGGTGGGCGACATGGTGCCGTAGGTGCCGGACATCTCCCACTCCGGAGACCAGCGCTCCACGAACCCCCCGTACATCGGGTACCAGGTCCCCGGGCACGTCCACTGCGATGCCACGGAGCCGTGCTCGACCTGCCAGCCGTCGACCTGGATCGTGCACGTCGCCGCGGCCGTGGCCGCGACCCGGACGCCGTACGTCGAGGACGCGGCGTCCGGCCCGAGGGTGGCCGTGATCGTCAGCGTCGTCCACCCGGCGGTCGCCGACCCAGTCAGCGTCACCGCGGAGCCGACGTTGGTGGTGCCGACGACGGCGGCGGTGATGCTGTAGATGCACGGCGCGACCTGCAGCGATGTGCCAGGTGTGATGTTCCGGACGCGCATCTGCATCGTGTACGTCTCGCCCGGCAGCGCGTTGGGCTGCGGCGTCCAGCAGATCAGGCCCGGGGTCAGGATCCCGGTCGGTGGCGCCGTGCCCACGGGGACGGATGCCTGGATGACGGTGCCGCCCTGCCAGGCGCTGGAGCTGGCAACGGTGACGAAGTTCGCGCCGTCGGTGCTGTTGAACGTGGACGGTCCTGCGTTGCCCTGGTCGATGGCCCCCAGCGGGTAGCCGCCGAGGTCGCCGCCCGTGGCCTGGAACTGGGAGAGCAGGTTGCGGGTGGCGGGCCACTGGGCGCGGATCCGGTACGGCTGGTACGGCAGGATGTGCCCGAAGTACGGCCCGGAGGTGTTGACCGGGTCCAAAACGCCGTCCGGGTTGGCCAGCTGGATGCTGGCCTCCGCGGCCCGCACCTGGTCCAGCTCGTACTGGCGGCCGCGGTTGATGGTGGTCGTGCCGCGGGTGCGCGAGCCCATGTCGGTGTACCGGTCGAGCGGGGAGTCGCCGCCGTTGCAGTTCCAGCGGGCGCCCCAGCCGTGCTCGATGGCCGGCCAGTTCAGGTTGGCCGGTCCTCCGAGGGGGGTGTTGATGTGCTGGATGGTGGCGCTCTGCCCGGGGAGCTCGGTGACGGCCGCGCCCGCCTGGAGCACGAACGTCATCGCCGTCGCTGAAGCCGTCCAGGTGTACGTGGACGAGGTCAGGACGCTCCAGGACAGCCCGTCAGGGGACGCCTCCGCGTACCACGTGCCGGCTGCTTCGCGGAGGCGCCACCAGCGGTGGGCGTCCGGGCTGTACGTGGGCAGGGTGGTGGTGACCGTGCTGCCCGCGGTCTGGAGCGTGAACTTGAAGACGCCGGATTCGACGCGGATGGCGACGGAGTTGTTGGCGTCCACCACCAGCTTGAAGATCGTTTTGGTGCCGCCGTTGCCGTTCGGCACGACCCCGATCTGCGCGCTGATCTGCGACGCGGTGGCGTCGAAGACCTGGTTCGAGCCGAAGGTGTTGTTCGCTCCGCTCGTTGTCGGGCAGGCGAGCATTACGAGGTCGTTGACCGTGTCCAGGGTCACGGCGCCCGCTGTGGTGTTGTTCCACAGGGCGGTGTTGATCGACCCGTCCGTGAACGGGTCGACCAGGCTCGACAGCTTGGCCACACCAGCCTCCGATCAACGCTTGTAGGGCTGGTAGGTCATCGAGTTCCGGGCGCCGCGCCTCAAGAACGCCGCCTCGATGTCCTTCGAGAGCTGGTCCATCGTGACCGCGCTCCCGGCGACCCGGATGTCGTAGTGGTAGTGGTTGTGGACGATCGTCGGCCTGCCGCCGCCTCGCGCACCGGCGGCTGCTATGCCCGGCGAGCCGAGCGCACCGGCGCCGACGACAGCACCCGCGAGGGACGAGGCCGCCGCGGTGGCGTGGTGGGCGGCATCCGAGATGCCCTTGGCCAGGCCCTGCGGAACGAACTGGCCGAGGTCAGCGAAGACGCGCGACGGCGAACGGATACCGAGCGCCCGCTTGATCGCCCTCTGCATGCTCTTGGCGATCCGCATCATCTGGTCTTCGATCTTCTTCTCTTGCGACTTCAAGCCCTTGACCAGGCCCTGAGCGCTCTTGAGCCCGGCGCCGTACATGGCGTCGGCGACAGCGCCGCCCGTCGCGTTCGCCGCGGACTTCATGCTCGACTGGAGCTTGTTCATCTCGGTGATCTGGCCCTTGGAAGCCGCGGCGAGGGCCTGGGCGGTGTCTCCGCCCTGGTCGACACCGGCGGCGGCGATCTGCGAGATGAGGTCGGACCGCAGCCCCTTCTTCTTGAGGGCTTGGAGGTTCGCGGCGAACTGGCGGGCCTTCTGGACCTGGTCCCTCATGTGCTGGACCACGTCGAAGCTGTTGACCGGCGAGCCGTCCTCCTGCGGCCCGGTAACCACCGTGGCGTTCTGCATGATGCCCTTGGCTACCTCGTCGCGCTCCTTCTTCCAGTTCTTCTGGAGGTCGGAGAGCTTCTTCTGCGCGGTCTTCAGCTTGGCGGCCACGCTGTCGCGGCTCTTCGCCAGCCGCATCAGCGCAGCGTTATCCCGTGCGACCGCACGCTGGAGTCCCCGGTGTCCCCGGCCGAACGACGTGTACAGCGCCCTCGCGATGTGCTCGGTCGCCGCCCGCACCCGGGCCGTAGACCCGGTCAGCCCGGACACCAGGCCGTGCATGACGTAGGCGCCCAGCGTCTTGAACACACGGCTCGGCGACGAGATACCCAACGCGCCCTTGAAGGCCGAGACCGCGTGCGACGCCAGACTCCGCACCTTCCCGGCCACCGCGCCAGCCATCGAGGAGATACCGCTCATCAGACCGCGGATCAGGTCACGGCCCGCGCCGACCAGCAGCGACGACGCCCCAGACAGGGCCGCCTTCGCCTTGGACTTGATACTGGCCAGGTGACGGCCGATGGCACCGACTGCAGAGGAGACCGCGTTCTTCGCCGAGTTGATCGCCGAACTGATCGTGGCCCTGATGCCGCTCCAGATGGACGACGCCGCGCCCTTCATCGCGCTCAACGCCGAGTTCCAGCGAGCCCTGATGGCGCTGAGCGCCGAGCTGATCCCCTGCTTGACGGCGTTGATCGCGGAGCTGACCGCGCTCTTGATCGACCGCCAGGCCGACGACGTGGCCGACTTGATCGAGTTCCAGTGCTTGATGATGAGCCCGACCGCGATACCGATCGGCCCGGTGAGGATCATGAGCAGCATCGGCCAGTGCGCCTTGACGTAGTTGACGACCCAGCCGACCGCAGCGCCGATCATGTGGAAGGCGCTGTTCACGAAGTTCCGGAACCAAGCGATCTTGTTGTAGGCCAGCACGAGGATGGCGACGAAGGCGAGGATGGCGAGAATGATCAGCGTGATCGGGTTCGCCGACATCGCCAGATTCAGCGCCCACTGCGCCGCCGCGGCGACCCTCTCGGCGACCGCCATGGCGATCAGCCGTATCTTCTGCAGCGTCCACGCAGCCGCCGCCCGCAGCCCCGCCGCGGCGCTCGCGAGCATCCTCCGGCTGAACTCCAGGGCAGCCACGCCGGCCGTCTTCATCGCCGAGCCGACAGCCTTGGCGCCCTGAATGGTGCCCGCCCAGGCCGCCTTGCCGCCCTTCACTGTCGCGCCCGCGACAGCCTTGCCGAAGCTCACGACGCCCGACCGGGCCGCATCGAACCCGCGGCGCAGCGCACCGCCGAACGACCCCGCGCGCCCGCTGAACGCCGACTGGGCGACCTGCGCCGAGCGGAACCCCTGCACCACCCGGGCCCCGGCCTTCACACCGGCGGCACCGAGCTTGGCCATGGCCGCGACGCCTTTGGCCGCGCTCATGGTCAATTTCGCCGCATAGGCGACGACCGACAAGGCGAGCACGCCGCCGATGACGGCGGCCAGGGCGACGGCCACGTCCTTGTGCCGGCCGAACCAGCCGACGATCGAGATGACGACCGGCAACAGCTTGGTGCCGATCTGGATCGCCAGGACCTGGATGGTCTGCTTGGCCTTGTCGAGCTGGACGTTGAAGAGTTTCTGTGTCTCTTTCCAGCCCTCGACGTCCTTGCTGGCGTGGTTGAAACTCTCGCCGACTTTCTTGACGCGCTCCTTGAAGCCGTCCGTGTTCTCGCCGGTCAGCTGGAGCGTGGTGTTGAGGCCGATCGCGCCGCCGGTCATCTTGCGGATGGCGTCGGTGTACGTCTTGGCGGCCGGGCCGCCCTTCTTGAGCTCGGAGGAGAAACCGTTCGTCTTGTTCCGCAGCGTGGCGTACTGGGAGAGCAGGTTGGCCTGTTCGGGCGGCAAAGATTTGAGCTCCTGGCGCCAGTCGCCGAGGGAGATCTTCCCGGAAGCGTAGGAGCGGGCGAGGCCCTGGATGCTCTTGGGCATCGCCCGGACCATGATGTCCGCGTCCTTCGCGGCCTGCTTGGTCTTGTTGAGCGCCCCGAGCAGGATGGTGCCGCTGGGACCCATCTTGTGCAGGACGGTCGTGGTGAGCAGGTCCAGGGTGCCGGTCAGCCCGCGCTTGCCGATCTTCGTGGAGACGTCGGTGGCCGACAGGCCGAACCTTTGCATTTCCCCGATCGCGACATTGTTCGGCGAGGCCAACTGCCTGATCGTGGACGCCAGCTCCTGGGTGCCCTCGCGGGCGGAGGTGCCGTGCTGGGTAAGCGTGGCGAGAGCGCCCGCCACCTCCTCAAACTTGATCTTGTTGGCGGAGGCGATGGGCAGCACCGTCGACAAAGAGGCCGCGAACTGCTCCATGGTCATCTTGCCTTCACCGGCCGCGGTCTTGAGGCCGTTCATCACCCGGATGGAATCGTTCGCGCCCAGGTGATACGAGGCCATCACCGACGTCATGGCGTTGGTGACCGTGTCCAGCCGCGCGTTCTCCTCACGCGCGCCCTGCGCCGCCGCCTTGAGCACCTTCAGGCCCTCGGCGCCCCGGTACCCAGCCTTTTCGACCTGGTACATGCCGTCGGTGAGGTTGTGCCAGTTGGTGCCGGTGCCGCTGGCGATGTCGAGGATGCCCTTGCGGACAGTGCCCAGGTTCTTGAGGGTCTCGCCCGCGGCGGTGTGCAACACCATCGTCTGGGCCTCGAAGTCGCCCGCCATTTTGACGCTGGCGACGGCCACGCCCGCGCCCACGAGGGCCGTGGCCTTGCCCATCTTCGCCATGCCCGCGAAAGCTGTCGCCCCCGCGCGCTGCATGCCGGCGGCCGTGCCGTCGACCATGGTGCGCGCCTGCGCCATGGACGACCGGAGCTGGCGGATGTCGCCCATCAGGCGGACGACGACGGGGGGCAGCAGGGCGCCTTCGGACATCTGCGCCTCCTCACGGTGCTGGGGGACGCAGATGCGGCGGTGCGGTCAGCGGGCGAGGGCGGCCCGCCATGCCTGGTGGTAGACGGCGGCGAGCGCGCCGGTGGCGACGACTCGCTCGTAGGCGGGTGCCACGTACGGGCGCGGTGGGAGCGCGGTGGCGCCGCCGCGGCCGGTGACGCCGCCGAGCTCCTGGATGCGGCCGTACACGGCGGTGGGGCCGATGCGGGCCTCCCAGACCCCCATGCCGAGGGGGTGCGGGCCCGCGACGGTGATGGACCGGCGCAGCGTGCCGGTCACCAGGGACGGCGGATCCCCGGGGGACGACGGGGTCGGCGTGCCGCGCCGGTGGCTGGACTTGCTGAGCTGTTCCTTGATCGCGGCCTCGACCAGGTGCGAGGCGTGCGCCGTCGCCGTGCGGGACGCCAGGTTGAACTGGGTGGTGAGGCGGGCCAGCGCCCCGTTGAGCTGGGCCAGGCCCGTCACCTGCACGCTGCCCGCCATGAGGTCACCTCCGTGATCGTGCCTCGCGCTCCGCGTCCCGCTCGGCCTTCTCCCGCTCGGCCTCCCGCACGTCGTCCAGGACCCCGGCCATCCGCGGCAGCACCGCATCGACCCAGGCCGGAATCTCATCGACCTGCTGCGGAGTCCACCGATACCGCTCGGCGTACCACAGGTAGTCGTACGCCTCGTCGTAGGAGGTGGCCGGGTGCCCGGGCGGGACGGGGTGTCCCTCCAGCCGTCTCCTCAGACGGCGGAGGGCTCGGTAGGGGACGCCTCGTCCTTCGCGTCCTTCGCCGACTCCTCGGGCCACAGGAGCTTGCGAACCGGCTCGGTCAGCTCCATCAGCTTCTGGTCGTCGGCCAGCGGCAGCAGGTCCAGCGACTCGGGCGATGCCGAGGGCAGCGGCAGGTCGTAGGACCAGTCGATGATGAGGACCTGGAGGATGCCGTCGGTCATCTCGTACGCCATCGCCAGCGGCTTGTCGACGTCGCCGCCGACTCCGGCCATGGCCTTCTTCTTGTCGCCGCGGCGCAGCGTCATGGGGTCGCGGAACTGGACCCAGGCGCCGCTGGGGAGGGTGTGGCGTTCGGTGGTGGACATGATCGTGCTCCGAGGGTGTGAGGGTGAGGGTGGGTGGTGCTCAGAAGCCGGTGGCGTTGTTGGTCACCGAGATCCTGATGGGGCTGTAGCCGCCGGATCCGCCCGCGTTGGCGGTGGACAGCACCGAGTTCCAGTTGCCGCCGTACTCGACGGCGGCCTTGGTGCCGTCAGGATCCACGTCCATGAACGCCGCGACGGCCACGTCGAACTGGATGGCAATCTTGTTGGTGCCGGTGAGGCCGTTGTCGATCACGAGCTGCAGCTGCGGCTGGGTGTTGTTGAGCATGTACAGCAGCGGCGACTCGTCGGCGGCGACGAAGTTCAGCTTGCCTTCCACCGACACATCACCGCGCTGGATGATGTACGGCGTCTGGACCCCGGTGGCCGTGTAGTACGGGTTGATCTCCCGCTTGATGGTGATCTCACCGTCGGTGATCGTGTTGATCAGTGTGGCGCCGGAGGCCGGGCCGCCGATGCCCGCCGTCATGCGCCACGACGCGACGGGCAGGCTGGTCGAGGGGTTGGCCACGGGAGCCGCGCCGAGTGCGACGCTGGGCCACGTGGTGGCCTTGCCCGACCAGGTCAGCAGCTCCGACTCGGCGTTCCACTTGAACGAGACCTCGGAGAAGCACGCCCCGGGGTACTGGCGGGCGCCGGACGTCGGCGTCGGGCCGAGGAAGTGCGTGAGCGTGTGCGTGAGCGGCTGCCCGCTCCCGCTGTTGAGGAGGCTGTGGGCCTGCGTATACGGGCCGGTCACCGGGGTCACGGCCTGGGCCGAGGCGTGCGCGTACTGCAGGGTGTAGCCGGTCAGCGGGATCGTGTACGGGCCGGCGCCCGTCGGGGTGCCGGTGGTGGCGACCTCCGCTGTGGTGCCGGTGCCGATCTGCACGACCGTGCCCGCCGGGATCGTCGCCGTAGCTGAGATCGACGTTGCGCCGGCCGCTGCGCTGGCGGCGAGCGTGGTCGCGCCGGTGCCGGTAGCGACGGCGGTGACGGCCATGTCACCGAGGATGTTGCGCAAGAAATAGCCGATGCCGTCGCCGTAGACGGGCCCGCCGAGGTCGAGTTCGGCGGCCTTCACCCCGGCGATCTGGGCGTAGCTGTCGGTGGCCATGCTGCCGCGCCAGCTCTTGTCCTCGAGGAACTTCGGCTGGTCCTTGGGCTTGAACTCGTCGACGAGGACCGTGCTGGTCATGCCGACGGGGGTGCCCTGGCTCGTCTCGTTGGCGATGCCGACGAACTGCTTGGCGGGTGCGTAGGTGGTGGGAGTCGGCACCGGTCACTCCTCGCTGATCAGAGGCCCGGCGTTATCCGCGGCCTGATTGGGCTTCTTACGCGTCTTGGTCCAGCGGCCGTCGGCCGGCGGCCCGGAGAGCCACTCGTAGACGGTGGCGGGGATGGCTTCGGCGCCGGGCCCGTCGTCCGTGGCCTGGCGCGCTGGGGCGGCCGGGCGGGCGGTGAGCGGCACGTGCGGGTACACGCACTCGGTCGGATGCACGTACTCGTAGACGCCCGGCGCGGGGGCGTTCTGGTCCTGCGGCGCCTCCACGGGCTCCGTCGCGGTCGTGCCTTCTTGGGCCGCCGCGGCGGTCTCGGTTTCGTTCGCGGGCGCCTCATCGGAGGCGTCCTTGGCCGACGTGCTCTTGGTGGACATGGACGCTCCTATGCGTTGACGAACTCGATCGCTGCGAAGGACATTTCGAGGAACGACTTGGTCAGCTCGGCCTTGGTCTCCGGCTGCCCGTACCGGAAGTCGATGCCCGCCTGACCGGCATTTACGTGCTCCCCCGCCTGGTACACCGCACCGCCGAGGGTCCGGTCCAGGCGTATGTGCTCCACCAGCGCGTCCCGCAAGGCATAGACGTCGTCCTGGGCGTCCTCGGCGTACGGGGTGCGGGAGCGGATGTAGCAGAGCAACTGCACCTCGTAGGTGAGCTGCTTCATGCCGTTGTGCGCGCCGCCCAGGGCAATGCGTTCCTCGTGGTGGCGTGGAATCCAAACGACGATCTGGCAGCCCGTGCGGGCCCCGGCGTCCTGGCCGAGGAAGTAATCGCCATGGTCGTCGCGCTTGGCCCACGCTCGGCGCACCGTTCCCACCCCGACAGCCGCCAGCGGCGAGGAGCGGTACGTGCGAGTGGCCTCGTCGTACGGGCCGCCGAAATACCGACAGATGCCGTCCAGCGCGGTCTGGATACTCACCGGCTCACCTCACCCGCTTGTAGGAGCACAGGATCCGGCGCGCCTCGGCGATCAGCCCGGCACCGGTCCGACGGGAGTCCTTGCCGCGGGTGCTCGAACCCGTGGTGCTGTCGGGGTACTCGTCCTCGGCGGTCGTGTCCGGCCGCATGAGCATCGCCGTCACGTAGTTGACGACCGCGAGCCGTTGGTCGGCGGTCAGGCCGGAGAAGTCGTGCCCCGCCTCGTGGCCCATGGCGGTGGGCGATGCCAGGAGCACGCTGGCCGGGGCGGGTAGCGCGGCCGGGGCCGGGGGCTGCCACAGGGGCGAGACAGTGACGGTCTCCTCGGCGTCGGGCTCCCAGATGCGGTACTGGCCGCCCGGCTCGATCCCCGTCGGATCGGCCACCGTCAGGCTGGTCGCGCCCGCCTGCGCCGCCTCGGCGAGCTGGGTGGCCGCCCGCCCGGCGACGTAGGACAGGCGGACGAACATCTCCGCCCCGGGAGCCGTACCGAAGCCGAGCTGGAGGGACCCGGTCCACGCCCCGGAGGCCCCGCCCACGGCGACGACCAGGTTGGTCCCGTCCTCCACCCACGCCTGCGGTGAGGCCAGGGTCGTGAGCGATGTCGGGGACGAGCCGTACGCGAAGCTCGTCACCGCGGTGACGGGCCCGTGGTCGGCGTGGATACGGAGCATCCCGGCCCGGTCGGTGCGCACCCGCGCGGTCTGGGTGTACAGGTGCGCGCCGAGCGGCTGATCGCATTCGTTGTCCGCCCACCCGGACGCCTGCAGCAGCAGGCTGGTGAGCACGGCATCCTGAGCGGCCGGGTCCGGGTTCCCGGGCCGGAGCCCGTCCAGGTCCATCCAGGTGGGGTGGGCGCGGAACGCCGCGGCGGACACGTACGGCGTGAGGGGCATGGCGCCTCACCCCCCTTCTCATCACTTCACGTCGCGGACCCAGGTTCCGTGGGTGCAGCCGACGGAGAACGCCCCCTCGGGCCAGCCGTTCGGCATGCACTCGGTGCACGGCTGGTCGACTCTCTGCAGGTCGCTCTTGGGCGGGGTCTCGCCCTCCGGGCCGGTTTTGCCGTCGCCCTTCGGGGTCGCGGGCGGGGTGTCGCCGCCGTCCGGCCCGTCGGAGGAGCCGGACGAGTCGTCGGCCGCGTCCGGGGTGTCCGGGCTGTCGCCGGGCGGCGTGGTCGACTGCTCGTCGTCCTCCGGGCCGGTACCGGTCTGGTCCTCGTCGGGCTGCGGCTTGGGGGCGGTGCGCTTCCTGGGCGGCATCAGCCGGTCTCCTTCTCGCAGGTGCCCCCGCAGCGGGAGCAGGACTTGAAGAACGCCCCGAACCCGCACGAGGTGCAGCGGTATCCGCCGCGGGTGCGGCCGCCGAGGTTGGCGGGGAACGCCCCGTACTGGCGGAGGGCCTTCTCGTGCTGGGGGTTGTCGACGGTGACGGTGCCGTCGCGGCCGGGGGTGTAGGCGGTGGTGGCGCCGGTCTGAGCGCCCTGGATGTCGATGCCGCGGCAGGCGCCGTCGGGCATGCACAGTCGCGCCATGGCGCATCTCCTTGAGGGTGGTCCGCGGCCCCGTACCCTCGGACGGGGCCGCGGACGATCAGAGGGCGGTCAGGCGGCCTTGATGCCGGTGATCGCGCCGTTCCAGGCGGGGGCGTAGCAGACCAGCGTCCCGAACCAGTACGAGCTCGACTCGAACGCGAACTGGTTGACCGGCCAGTCGATCCCCATCAGGTCCTGCACGTTGAACACCGACCAGACGTCGGAGACCTCGGAGTCCGGGATGGGCAGCGAGTCGGACAGGACCACCGAGCTGCCCTGCGGCATCCACGGGTGGACCTCGACCGCGACGCCTTTGCCGGTCACCTCGTTGATGATCGTGTTGACGACGTCGCCGATGGTGACGCCGGTCAGCTGGTCCTGGGTGATCGTCATCCGGTAGTTGGACGACGAAGATCCCTTGAGCGCGTCCGACAGCTGCTTGCGGTCCGCGCCGTTCAGCAGCGTCCGGTCCGGGTCGGCCTTCACCGAGTTGTAGAGCGCGACGAACGCGTTCTGCCACTCGACGCCGGGGTTCGCAGTGCTCAGCGTCCCGTTGAGGCGGCTGACGTACCCCGAGTCGGCGCCGGTGCAGATCGGCAGGATGCCGTCGTACCCGTTCGCGTACGCCGAGGTGTCGGCGGTGACAGTGGACGCCGCGACACCGCTGGTCGGCAGAGCCCCCTGAAGCGTGAAGGTGTTGGTGCCGGACCGGCCCGCGTACCAGCGCGCGGAGTCGCCCGGGTCGCTGGAGCCAGTGGACACGTACACCCGCATGCCGGTCGCCCCGGCCGGGAGCGTCACGGTGACGTCCACCACCTGGGAGGACGGGGCGACGTTGGCCGCCGAGGTGAGCACGGACTGACCGAAGTCGCCCGCGTCGCTGGTCACCTTCACGTAGATGTTCGTGCTGACGCCGGTCAGCGCGGTCTCACCAGCGGCGGCCGAGCGAGCCGTGAGGGTGAGGCCGGTCGGCGCGGCCAGGGCGCCGAGGAAGCCGTTGCCGGAGGTGCCGCGGCCCATGAGGAGCATGCGCTCCTCCAGCAGCATGCTGGAGTACATGAGGCTTGTGCGGGAGAGCTGCCGGATGTCCTGGTAGCCCTGGCCCGCGTACTGGGCAGACCACGTGACCTGATCCGACACCGAGAACTGCGAGTACGACACGTTCTTGTCGTAGCCCGCGTACGAGATCTTCGGGCCGCGCGCGTAGTACAGGCCGTTCGACCCGCCCTGCGGAGCGAAGTTCGTCTGCGTGCTGTCCGCGATACCCGGGTGGATGTTCCCGACGCCGCCCGTGCCGGTACCGGAGAAGCCGGAGATCACCTTGAACCGGTGGCTCAGGCCGATCCCCTTCTTCCGCGGGATCCGGTTCCGCAGCGGCGTCGGCCGCGGCGTCAGCATCTTCGCCGGCGCCTCCAGATCGAACGCGACCAGCCCGCCCGCGACCGGGGACGTGCTGGAGATGTCCTTGACCAGGTCCGGCTGCTGCGACTTCAGCTCGTCCAGCGCGCCAGTGATGGACGCCAGGGACTCGGCGGACAGGCCCTTGGCGATGTCCGGGCTGGACATGGCCTTGGTGAGGGCGCCGTACGCGGTGGTCGGCTGCTGGTCGAAGGAGATGCCGCGGCCGTCGGCGAACGCCTGGACGACGTCCCCGGGTCCGAGCACGCGGCCGGGGGCGCTGTCGACGGCGGTCATCAGCTCGTCGAAGCGCGTGGAGACCTCGGCCTTGGAGAGGGCGGGGGCTTCCGGGGAGTCGCCGAAGAGGACTTCGGCGCGGGGCAGAGCCATGACGGCCCCTTTCATACGAGAGGCCCCGCACAGGGGGCCGGAGCTGGTGGGGTGAAGGTGCAGGCGGTCAGGCGTCGGCCTTGGCCAGGAGGGCCTTGGCGCGCTCCCGGTAGCCGTCCCGGAGGTCCCGGTCGGACACGGCATCGGCCTTGGTCATCAGGTCCTTGGCTTCCTGGCGCATCCGGTCGGCGTCGGAGCCCTTGGCCTGTGCCTGCTGTGCTGCGGTGCGAGTGAGCGCGGGTCCGCCCGCGGTGGGCATGGCCCGGAACTCCTCGATGGCCCGCTGCGCCTTCGCCAGCTCCGCTTCGAGCGCCTTGGTGCGCTCCTCTGAAGCGGTGGTGGCCTCTGCGACTGCGGCCTTGACGAGTTCGGCCACATCGGCCTTCGTCACTGCTGTGTCGGTGAGCTGCTCGCCGTCGGCGGGCTCGCCCTCCTCGGTGTCGTCCTCCGGCTCTTCGCCGTCGGTGGTCTGCGGCGCCTCGTCGGACGTCGCAGAAGTCTCGTCTCCGCCCGCGGCGGGCTCGGTGGTGTCGGACTTGGAGGCGGCGGCCATCTGCTGCTGCTCGTACGCCTCGTTCTCCTTGAACCACTTCAGCGAGCGGACGGCGGAGAGCAGCAGGTCGATGTCGCACGTCTCGTTGAGGTTGCCCTCGGCGAGGGACTCGGCCTCGGCGATGATGAGCCGCGCGATGCAGGCGATCGCCTCGTCCGCGCCAGTGATGTCCGCGTCCTCGTCGTGCTCGCCGCCGTCACCCGCCGTCGCGCCGCCCTCGTCGGCCGCGGTGTCGTCGTCGGCCTTCGCCAGGGACGGGGCGAGGGCGCGCACGTCGCGCAGTACCTGCTCGGCCTTCGCCGTCAGCTCGTCGTTGTCCGCCTTGGTCGCGCCCTTGAGCGAGCCGTCAGCGTTCCAGTTCTTCGGCACCATGGCCTCCAGTCCGAGGGCCTTGGCCCGCTTGATGACGTGCTTACGGATCTTGTCGTGATCGGCGCCCCCGCGACCCACGGCCTTGATGGCCTTCCGCAGGTCCGCCTTCGTCTTGATCGAGTACGAGCCGTCCGGCATCGCCGCGCCCGCGGCAGCGGCCTCCCGACGGCCCGCCGCGGACAGGTCGGCCTTCATCGCATCGGCGGCGGTGACGGCCACGTTCACCACGAGCTGCGGCGGCGCGTCGTCCGTCTTCACCGTCTCGCCACTCACCTCGGCGCCGCCCGCCGCGAGTCCGGCCAGCGCCTCCTTCACCGGGGCCGCGAGCCGGTCGTACAGCTCCTGCGGCAGGCCGAACGCCTCAGCGTCGCTCTTCTCGGTGACCTCAGCGCCGTCCACGACCTCCAAGTCCCCGCCCGGCGTATCGGCCTTGGCGATCTCGAACAGGGTCGTCGGATTGCACGGCCGGTCCACCACCGACACTTCGATGATGTCGCCGCCGACGATCTCCCCGCCTGGAGCGTCGCCCTTCGCCATCGTGACCTTCGGCCCCTTGATGCCGACCGAGAAGCCCTTCAGAACCCCGTGCCGGCACTTGGCGACCGCGACCGGGTCGACGATGCGCGCGGCCAGCATGTGTGTGCCGCTCTCGTCGTCGCCCTTCGTCAGGCCGACTCCGACGCCGACCGCGCGCTTCCCGTCGTGCTGCTCGCGGACGTTCGCGCCCTCGGAGAACCAGCGGGGCATCGCCTGATCGAGCCAGTCGCCGTTGAGGCGCTGCTGGTCTCGGTCGAGGTCGGAGGACGCGGCGGGCCCGTATACGAGGAGGGTGCCGTCGTCCTCCTCTTCCATCTTGGTGATCGGCGCCCACGCGTAGGCGACGTCCGGGTGCGGCATCGGTGGCTCCTTCCGCGCTGGCGGTCAGCGGGTGTAGGTGACGAGTCCGGCCGCGCCGGTCTCGGGGTAGATCGTGCAGCGGCACGAGGGGTGCGCCGGCGGGTACTGGGCGCCGCTCGGGAACGACGCGGTCAGCGTCACGGGGCCGACGCCTTCGTTGTTGAGGCAGATTGCGCAGACCCGGTCGTCCACCGCGGTGAGCCAGGACTTCGCGCTCACGCCGTTGGCCTGGTACGTGGTGAGCGCCGCGGCCGACATGGCCCGGGAGATCTCCGTGACGGCCACCCGCTCGGCCCACGCCGGATCGTCCAGGATGCCGCGCAGGTCGGCGGCGAGGGAGTCGGCCGAGTCGCCCCGCTCCAGCGCCCTGGAAAGGGCAGCAGCGAGCTTGTCCATGCGATTCGCCGCCACGGACCGGATCGTCGTCCCCGCCTGTTCCAGCAGCGCGGTCAGCCCGTTACTGCCGTCCGGCCGCAGCACCAGCGACGCCGCCTTCGGGTCGCCCGGCTTCCACGCCGACCAGTCCACCGTGCTGTGCCCGGCCAGCACCGCGCTGGCGGACCGCTCCCCGATGAGATAGCCCTCGGCGCGCAGCTGGCGGATGATGCCGAGCGCGACAGCGAGGTCGACGCCGTGGGCGGTCAGCCAGGATGTGGCGTCCTGGTCGGTGTGGATGACGATGCTGTCGCCCCCGGCCCGCTGCACGCCGGACAGGTCGGCGTCGTCGGACTTCCCAGTGATGGCGCGCTGGGCGATCCACTGCTCGGCCAGGCGCCGGGTGTCGACCGCGTCCCGCATGGCCTTGCGGATGCGGGGCTTCCAGTAGGCGACGGCCTTGAGGTCGACCTGCCAGCCGGGCCAGTCACGGACGCTGTCCGCGTCCGGGACTTTTGGGCCCGCATCAGCCCCCGCCACGGCGAAGGTGACGCGGCCGTCGCCGACGAGGTCTGGGGCGTCGGCCTTGGTGACGACGCTGAATTCGAAGCGGCGTCCGGCTCGAGGGTTGCGGCGCGCCCACCGTCCGAACGCGGCCAGTTCGGCCTTCACTGCGGCCTGCCGCTCCTGGTCGTCGTCGGGCACCTCCGCCTCGTCGTCGGGCTCGTCCAGTGGTTCCTCGTCGTCTTCCGCGCTCCCCTCCCCGCGGGCGTCGGAGCCGCCCTTCGGTACGGTCACCGTCGTGCCGGGCGCCCCGCGCTGGGACGCGCCCTCGATCACGACGACACCGCGGCTGGTCATCACCATCGGCATGTCGGCCTCGGGGAAGTCGAAGCGGGCCATCCCCAGCCGGTCCCGGTCCTCGTTGATCGTCATGCGGCCCCACATGACCCGCTGCCGGGCCACCTCGTCGGCTGCTGCCTCGTCTTCCTCCTCCAGGCCGAGGAACCGGAACTCCAGCTCGGGCGGCATACGCAGGTGGGAGCGGGAGATCGCCGTGAGCAGCTGCTGCAGCCACCGCGACGTCGGCAGCGTGGCCTTGCGCTGCTGGACGTCGGCCTGGCCCTCGTGCCAGCCCGTCGAGCCGAGGCCGCCGGTCTCGGTGAAGCCCAACTCGGCGATCGTCACGTCGAAGTGCGCGGCGATCTGTTTGATCAGGAACAGGTCGTATTCGGGCTTGTACTTCTCCCCGAAATCCTGCGGGGTGTCGATGTCGAACCCCGGGGGCAGGACCCGCATCCGGTGACGCGCTGCGGTGGAGCCGTTGTAGACGTCGTTGAGGGACGTCTCGTACTCGGCGATCTGGCTCGGTGTCCACGACGTCTGGCCGCTGTTCTTCAGGAACCCGGCCGGGACGGTGCCCTCGGTGTACTCGTCGCGGATCCACTTCCGGCGCCGCAGCCACACATCGACGTCTTCCAACGCCTGCTCGACGGCCGAGTAGCCGTACGGCGTGTGCGCGCGCACGTTGCGGCGCTTGTACACGAGCTGGTCGGTCTGGTAGCCGCCGATGACCTGGCCGTCGTCGTCCACGTCGGCCACGAACTCGCCGCGCGGGAAGCCCCACAGGATCTGCTGGAACGCCGGGTTCGGCGGGAGCGGGCGGCCGCCGCGGTGGTCCCGCAGCGGCTTGATCGTGGAACCGTCGAGGACTTCCAGCGCGTACAGGTCGCCGCCGTATGTACGCCGCGGGTAGATCGCGATGGCGTCCAGGACGAAGTGCTCCTCCAGCAGCTTGCCGACCCACTCGGAGAAGTTCTCGTCCTGGCCCGGGTCGGGCTTCTGCCAGAAGCGGGCGCAGCGCACCATCTCCGCGCTGAGGGACTGGCGGAGCTCCTGCTCGACCTCGGCGCGCGGACGGTCCGGCGAGGCGGCCTGCGCGGCCTCCACTGCCTCCTTGGTGATGGTGATCGCCCAGTCGAGCGTGGTCACCTCGGCCTTGCGGATCTCGATGCAGCGGCGCGGCAGTCCCCCCGCGTCTGCCGCGTCCCGCAGCACCTTCCACGGCACCAGCCGGTCGCCGACCCCGGGGAGATTGCTCGTGACCGGGTATTCGTTGAACCGCGGCTCGGTCCGGCCGGACGGCTGGAGCGGGTCGATCGCGGCCGGGGCGAGCGGCACGCCCGGGCCGAACGGCACCTGCGGCTCGCTGCGCGGCAGGGGCTGGAACGTGCCGTCGTCCCGGGCGGCCTGGGCGGTGGCGGCGACGAGCGTGCCGACCTGGGCCGGGGTGAACGTCTGCGGCGCCGAGGCGGGCGCGCCGAGGGCCTTGGTGGTGTCGGGCGCCTGCGTCTCCTGGCGGCGGAGGCGACGGAGCGGGTTCCAGCGGGCCACAGCACCTCCCAGTCAGGTCACGCCGCTTGCATGGCGTTGAGATAGTCCATCGCCGCGTCGAAGCCACCCGGCGCCGCGTAGAAGGCCAGCAGGAGCGCATCGGCGTTGTCCGGGGAGCGGCCGAGGCGTTTGATGGTTTCCTTCTTCTGCTCGACGACGATGCGGCCAGCCGAATCGACGCTGTACTTCGGGGCGGTGAGCTGCGAGACCAGACGCTCACGGTCGTCCTCTTCGAGCTGAGAGAGGTCCCAGCCCTTGTCCTCCGAGAGCTTGCGGCCGATCTCCCACCAGATCTGCGACCGCAGCCGGGGGAACCGGTGCGGCTCCGTGGACGCCTCCGACACGTTGACGCCGATGACGTCGGCATTGTGCCGGCCCTGCTCGCGCTTCTCGCGAAGGCTGCCCACGATGCCCCAGCCGATACCGATCGAGTCGACCTTGACCGTGGTGGCCCCCGACTCCCGGATGGCCTCCACGATCCGCGCGGCCGCCTTGACCGGGTCCTTCTCCCGGAACCTCCACTCGCGGCCGACCAGCATGCCGCGCCGCTCGCGGATCGACGTCTCGTCGCCGCCGGCGCCCATGTCGACGCCCAGCTCGACCGGCAGCAGACGATCGTCCGGGGTCGGCATGTCGCGGGGCGCGGCGCAGGCCCGGAGCGTGGAGAGCCGCACCACGCCGTCCTCGGAGTCGCTCGGGAAGTCCCCGAGGACCTTGGAGACGTAGGTCGGGGACTCTTCCCCGTACTCCGACGCCATGTCGTCGACGTAGTCCTGGCTGACCAGCATGGGGCGCAGCTCGTCGGGTACGGGCTCGCTGGTGAAGTTGGGGGTGTCGAACGCCGAGATGCGGATGACGTTCCACCGGTCGGTGTTGGCGCAGGCCCGGGCGAAGTGCGATCCCGGGTCGTCCGGGTTGCCGATGGCCAGGATGCGGCAGTGCTCGCCGGTGGCGATCGCGCTGGCCGCCGTCCAGAACTGCTTGTTGACGCCGCACGCTTCGTCGAGGATCACCAGGACGTACTTGGCGTGGATGCCCTGGAAGGCGTGCGGGTTGTAGTCGGAGGGCTTGCGGCCGAACGCGATGAGCCGCTTGCCGAGCTTCCACTCGGTCTCGTTGATGCGACCGAGGAGTGGGTTCTCGCGGGCTTCGGCCTTGGAGAACGCGGCGTTGATCTCGGACCACAGGATGGCCTTGACCTGGTCGCCGGTCGGGGCGGTGGTGACGACGCGGGCCTCGCCGGGCGGGTGGGTGTCCAGCCACCACGCGGTGAGCCGTGACGCGGTCCAGGACTTGCCGACGCCGTGGCAGGACTGGACGGCGGTGAGCCTGTGGTCTCGTACGGACTCGGCGATCGCGACCTGCTTGGACCACAGGTGCTCCCCGAGCTTGTCCCGCGCCCACAGGGCCGGGTCGCTGGCGTAGTTGGCGGCCACGCGCTCCTGCTCGCCGGAGGCTTCCAGACGGTCCGCGGCGAGGAGGAGAGCGTCCATGGCCCACCTCGCCCCCGGTCAGCTCACAGAGCGCAGGTGCCGGGCCGCGGCCCGCTTGGCGTTCACGGCGGCGGGGCCGGTGACGCCGGCGTTGGCGAGCGCGGCGTCGATGGCGGCCATGACCTTCTCCGCCTGCTGCTCGGTGATCCTGGCCAGGCGCTCGTCGATGTTCAGCTTGGCGATCGCCGTGAGCAGGTTGGCGGCCTGGCCGACGGCCCGCTCGTACAGGGCGACCTCGGAGCGGAGCTGCTCACCGCCCTTGTCGTCCGTGTATCGGATCTCCGCGAGCTCGTTGACCCGGTTGGCGAAGGCGCGCTTCGTTGCCAGGACTTCACCGGCCAGTTCGGCGAGCGCGGTGAGCGGGTTCTCGACGGGGTCCGCGCCGAGCTGGACGAGCAGGCGGTTCGCGCTCTCGGTCAATTCGGCCTCCTGGATCCGGCGTGATGCGGCGCGGGCGGCTTGAGGGCTCCCGCCGCCATGGCGGCGGCACACTTTCTGGCCTTTCATGGCCCAGTTCGGGCACTGTCGCCCCGCTCGGGGCCCGTTCTTGACGGTCGCGGTACAGCGCCGCTCGTACGGGGGCGCGCCGACCACGGGCCGGTCTGGGGCGTGGCTGTTGCAGGTGTCCTGGCCGGGCCGGGCCCACTTCGTGCACCGCTCCGGCTTGCCGGTGTGCGGCCGGTTGGTGGCGGTGCAGCGCCGCTCGTCCGGCGGCCGGCCGACGGGACCGCCGCTCATTGGGGCCTCCCGGGGAGGCGAGGGGTCAGCCGGTGACCCAGTGGTCTGGAAGGGGGCGCGCCGCTGAGAATGCCCGATCCGCCTCCGGGGTGGGTTCCGGCGTCGGCTCGGGGCTGCAGTTGCAGCCGGGCAGGTCTGCCACGGCCGGTGCCGTGCACGTCGCCTGGTGGATGCGGGCGGCCAGGTCGAGGCTGATGCCGTGCGCGGCGCAGGCGTATACCGCGATGGTGTAGTCGGATGGGTCGGGCATCGGGCCGAAGACGGGCGGCGGCTGTGTGGGGTCGGCGAGGAGGAGGATCTCGTCTCGGCGCGCCTGCTCGGCGTCGAGGATGGGCTGGAACTCGGCGTCGGTGAGGCGCCGCTGCCACTGGACGGCGGCGGGGGCGTCGCCGAGCGTGCACTGGAGGGTGAGCGCCTCTGGCGGTGCGGGCATCGGGTCCGGTGCGGTGGGGGTGCCCACGGGGCGGCTCCTCAGATGATTTTGACGATTCCGACGTTGATGACGGGCACTTCGGGCGTGTCGGTGATCCGGATCCACATCGTGTACGTCCCCGCGACCAGCGTGATTGCGCCGCCTGGACCGACGAGGCACTGCGCCACGTATGTGCTGCCGGGCAGACGTGGCGTGGTGCCGTCCCATGACCCGGTCACCCAGTCCGAGGGGCCGGGCGCGGCCGGGACGCGGGTGAAGGCGAACTCGACGCTGGAGACGGTCGGGTTGTACGGGGCGCCCGCGACGGTGGCGGTCACGGCGGTCTGCACGTACTGGAGACTGAGGGCGGACTGGGTGATCACTCGTCGTCGCCCCCTTCTCTCGCCTGCCACCGGCCCGGGCCGGGTCGGCTGTTCCAGCGGCCGGCGGTCTGCTGGACGGCCCAGCGGACGAATGGCCCGGTCACCCGGAACGTCACGTCCCGCAGAGCCCGGGTGACGGCGACGCTCGCGGCGACCACGGTGGAGGCCGCGGCCTGGAGCCGTACGGCGAAGTCCCGGCTCACCGCGCTCACGGCACTCGCCGAGGCCGCAGCGGCCAGCGCCCGGGAGGCGCCGCGCCGCAGCGTGCTGCCCACCAGCGCCGCGGCCTTCGCCGCGGCCGCGAGGCCCCGGCCCATTGCTCCTGCTGCGGCCGCGCTCGCTGTCCGGATGGCTCCGACCCGGCGTACCAGTCCGGTCGAACCCGCTGCCCCGAACCGGAGGATGAGGACCGCGGCCCAGCCGATTCCCGCACTCACCGAACTCGTCCTCGGCAGACTGCGGGCGACGCCGCGGGTCATGGACGCTGCTCCACTGGCCGTACGCCTGATGCCAGCGGCAACGGTCCGGACGAGGGCCGCCGCCGTGGCAGCCTGCGCAGCGGTGGTCTTGGCGAGACTCCGGGCGAGGGCCCCGGTTCCCGCGCCGGCCGCAGCCATCGGCTTCGAGATCCGCCGGGCCAGAGTCCCCGTGGTCGTAGCGGCTGCCGCCAGGGTGCGCAGCGTGGACTGGCCGAGCGCAAGGAAGCTGGCTCCGGCCACGGTGGCGGCCAGTACCACGGAGCGGGCGGACGCGGCCGCAGCGGCGGCGGTGCCCGAAGCAGCTGCTGCCAAGCGCCGGGCCGCTCCCTGGCGGAGAGTTCCGGTCGCGGTCACCACAGCGGCAAGGGCCTTCCTGGGGGCCCGCGCTGTGCTGGCAGTACTGGCGGCCACCGCGCCGAGGACCTGCGCACAGGACCGGGTCAGGCTGCTGGCTGCCGTGGCCGTCCTGGTGAGGGTGAGGAGCACGGCGCGGCCGATGACGAGCGCGGTGTTCGCGGCCGCAGTACCCGCGAGCGTCCGGTATCGGGCCGCTGCGGTGGCGGTCTGGGCGGCGGCCGCAGCGCCCACGGTCGTCGCGCGGCCGATCCGCCGGGCCAGGGATCCGGCGCCAGATACGGCCGCCGTGAAGGAGCAGACCAGGACGCGCGCGGGTGTTGCAGCAGCTGCAACGGTCGCCGAAACCGCGAGCCTCTGTCCGACTGCCCGTACGAGCCCCGCCGTTCCCGCCGCAGCCCCCGCCACGGTGAGGAGAACCGCGCGCCCCACAGCCACCGCGCCGACAGCCGACGCCGAAACGGCGAACGGCCGACCGACACGGCGTGCCAGCCCGACCGTACCCAGAGAAGCGGCTGGGAAGGGCCGCCCGACGTTGCGGGCCGAAGTCGCGGCGCCGGACGTGACGCTGGCCAGCGCCCGAGCCAGTACCCGGCGCAACGCTCCGTTCCCTGCGGCGGACGCGGCGAGCGACCTGGACACGGTGCGCCGCAGCACCCCGGCCACTGCGCCGCCCGCAGGGACGGGCCGCCCGACGCCCCGCGCCAGGGCCGTGCCCCCGGCGCTCGCGGCAGCCGGACGGCGCCCCACGCCCCGGACGAGCTGCGCCACGCCCAGCACAGCGGCAACCAACATCAACGCCTGTGTCGTCTGGACGGCCAGCGACCGGGCGCCTATTGCCGCCGCGGCGAGAGACCGGACCACGGTCCGATTGAGGGCCCCCGCGCCCGTGGCCGCGACGGACCGGACGGTGCTCGCGCGACGTACCAGGGCAACCGCGCCTGCGGCCGCCGTCGGTCGGACGATGCCGGCGCCTCGCTGGACGCTGGAGGCCGAGGTCGTTGCTCCGGGCAGGGTGATGGTCGTGCCATCCCGGACGAGGACACCGAGGGTGGCGACGTTCCCGGCCGGGGTCTGGGTGCAGGTGGGGGCAGAGGCGGCGGTGACGGCCGGGTTC
This sequence comes from Streptomyces sp. NPDC019937, assembly GCF_040631655.1. Classification (NCBI taxonomy): domain Bacteria; kingdom Bacillati; phylum Actinomycetota; class Actinomycetes; order Kitasatosporales; family Streptomycetaceae; genus Streptomyces; species Streptomyces sp. NPDC019937. The sequence continues at coordinate 155,269 of NZ_JBEYAL010000006.1, read as the reverse complement.
CAGATGACGGCGTTGCCCGCCCCGGTGACCGTGTACGTGTAGCCGGGGGTGGATCCGGCGACGGCGGTGTTGGTGACGTACGCGTACCCCATGTAGAGGCGGGACCCGGCGGTCGGGGTGAGGCTGGCCCAGGAGATCGCGGTGGTGGCCGAGCCGCTCGTGTTGCCGCCGGTGCCGTCGGCTGCCCAGGTCGGGTTGGCGAGCGTGGTCGAGAACTGTTCCGCGCACAGCTCGGTGGAGATGCCGGAGACCGAGCTGCTGAACGTGGCCGTGACGGTTGTGCTGCCGGTCCCGGTGATGGTGCCGAGCCAGATCTCCAGCGTCCCATCGACAACGGCCTGCGACACGGACGCGATACGCGTCCATGTGGTGGGGCCGCCGCCGGAAATGGAGGAGACGGTGATGGCGGCGCTGGCGACGCGGACTACGAGGACCCAGCAGTTCCCCACGGTGGGGCTGGCGACCGTGAGCGTGGTGACGCCGGAGCCTCGGTTTGCCTGGAGGGTGCCGACGGCGCTGATCGTCACGGTCCCCTCCTTGCCGCGCGGGAGGGCGGCGGACGGCTACCGGGTCAGGAGAAGGACAGCTTCGTCGTGGCGGTGAGACTGTCCCCGGAGTTCAGCGCGAGTCCGGTGAACGACGCGTGGATCAGCAGGCTGCCGTTCGTGACCGCGCTGGAACCGCTCGTGTTACCGCCGGTGATGACCGCGCCGTTGGAGTGGGTGGCGGCCGTGGAGCCGTTGGCGCCGCGGGTGACCGTCCAGGTGGTGGTGCCCTGGCCGCCGGTCACGGTCATGACCTCGGAGTCGATCTGAATGTTGTAGTTCCCCGAGCCGGGGAAGCCGGACGCCGAAGTGACGGTGATCGACGTGGAAGACGTCGAGGCGATCGCCCCGTTGGCCGTGGTCGAAGCGGGCTTGGACGCCGAGTCGCTGAGAAACGTCTCGGTGATCGTCTGGCTGGACGCGCTCGTGATGGTACCGACGACCTGGTAGGTGTCGTTGGTGCTCGTGGTGGTGACCAGCGAGCTGGTGCCAGCGACTCGGGCCTCAGCAGCCTCCGTGAACGGAGCGACGTCGGTGGCCGCGGCGGTCCCGGCCCCAGTACCCCAGCCGAGGTTCTTCGGCTCAGCCTGGGTCGGGCTGGTGCCGATCATGCGGCCGGTGACGATCTCGCGGCCCTTGCTGGTGAATGCGACCGTAGTGGGCATCTACGCCTCCTCGTTGCGTGCGGCCCGGGCCGCTTGCTGGTTGGCCGCGCGGATGCGGCGGCGGGATCGGGGCAGGCCCCACAGGCGCCACCAGGCGCGGCGTAGGGGGTTGCGGTGCCAGTAGTCGACGCGGCCGAGGTCGAGGGTGGTGCCGTCGGCGCGGGTGATGACGAGGTGGTGGTCGATCGCACGGTGGGCGTTTGCGCGGGCGTCAGCCACGGCCCCTCCTGTGGTGGCGCGGGTCATCCTGGCGATGGCGGCGGCGCGTGGCCCGTGCCCTCAAGGAGTCCAGTGCCCACAGGATGAGCAGGCCAGCACCGGCGAGGGCGAAGGCGGCGAGAAAGCTGGGCCACGTCTCAGACATGCGTGACCTCCTGGATTGTTGAGCCCGCTGCCCGGCCGCGGTCCCTCGGGCAGCGGGGGTGTTTGGTCCGCCCGGCCGCAGCGTGGCGGCCGGGCGGAGCGGGGCGCGTGGACCGGACGGCATGACGCCGACGCGCCCCGGCCTGCCTCGGCAGCAGCTACAAGTCCCTCGCGGGCTGGCTGGAGCTACCCACGAAGCCCCAGCCAGCCCGCGAGGAGTTTCAAGCGGTGACGTGAGTCCGGCCGGCGCGCTGCCGCGTCGACGCCTCCACCTGGAGGACGTCCATCGCTCGGTAGCGGGGCCAGCCCTTGCGGTTGACGGGGACGAGCTTGCCGCGCCGCTTCCACTGGTAGATCACGTCCGGCGTGACCCCGGCGGCTTCTGCGGCTTGGGGTGTGGTCCAGGTGGTGCGGCTGAGATCCCCATCGAGGGTGACCATGGGTACCTCCCGACATGCAGAAGGCCCCGCACGTGGCGGGGCCTTTCTGTACGCATAGTGATCCGGTCAGAATTCTGACACCGATCGTTGAGATGTCAAGCGACGGCCTTGACGGCGTGCTGCTGTGCGAGGAACCGGACGTGGTCCTCCAGCTCGGTGGGGGTGAGCAGCAGTTCGCAGGCCACGTTCCGGCAGGCGATGTAGTCGTCGCCTTCTGCCCGGAACAGGGTGAGGAGTTCGCAGCGCGGGCATGGCACGCGCCGGTGCTCCAGCCGCGCGTCCCGGGCGGTGAACCGCATGGCCGCGCGGTGCCACTGGTCGATCAGGGATGCCGGGTTGCCGGAGAGCCGTTCGTGGGACTCGGCGGCAAGCGGGTGTTCGGTGAGAGCCCAGTCGAGGTGGGTGGTGAGGAACCGTACGGCGCCGGTGGCGGTGCCGCCCTCTCCTGCCCGGGAGGGGCGGTGGTTGAGCCGCCGCTGGTCGCGGATGTCGTCTTCGAGTTCGGTGAGGCCGCCGACGATGAGGTCGGTGAGCATGCGGGACGCCTCACCGGGCCACGGGGGGCGGTGGGCTGAGCGGCCGATGGTGCCCACCTTGGGGCCGCGGCTGCCGTGGGTGGCCTCCAGCCATATGGCGGCGACGAGTTCGGGGAGCTCGGCGAGCTGGGCGCGGGCACGGTCGGTGCAGCGGTTGCAGTGGACGGGCTGGCCCCAGGTGGGCTTGAGGTCGTGCGGGGTGCCGATCGTCTTCAACTCGGCTTCGGCGCGGCGCCAGGCGTTGTTGTGGGCTCCGGGGCAAGCGGCGGGCACTGGGCCTCCCGGTGTGCGTGCGGGTCGTGACCCTATTGTGCCTGCACAGCGCGAGAACGCCGGTCAGAGCCACCGCTTCTCGGTGCCCACCAGAGCGGGGTTGGCGTAGATGTCGACGAAGTCCGGCTGGGGCTGGCTTTGCTGCTCGCCAGCCGCTCGGGGGTTGAGTCGCCGGAGACCGATGATGAACGCGGCTGCCGTCCCCGGTTCCGGCTCGATGCCGAAGAGCTCGTGCTCCAGCTCGGCGATCCGAACGTGGTCCGCCCGGGGACGGGGGCGGCGGCGCCGGAACCAATTCCTCACTGTGTCTCCCCTCGGCATCGGCAGTCGTCCGCGTTGCATTCGCGGACGCTCTCGCAGACCCCGGTGCAATTCTCGTGAGGGCACGGCCCGTAGACCACGCCCTCGATGCACCTGAAATCGTCGTTCATCGGGTGCCCGCAAGGGCAACTCCCGGCCTTGACGCTACGACAGCTTGGCGGCCGCAGTCTTGTACTGCCCGGCTTGAGTGGGGGTGAGGAAGCGAGAGACACGTACGACGACGGCGCCGTGCACGTAGTCGTACTCGGCGAGGGCGCTGCTGCTCTTGGTGACGGACCGGATGTATTCGGCGCGGGCGGCCGCGTCGGCCGAGTTGGCGAACGCTTCGATGGCGCCGCCGAGCTCGACGTCGCCCGCTTTGAACCCGGCGGCGTCCGCCTTGGACACCCGCGAGTCGGCGAACGTGACCTTCGACGTGTACTGGCCTGGTCTGCCGAGGAGGTGGTTCGGGTCGCTGGCTGCGGTGATGGTGCTGTTCTGCTTGGCGGTACTCACCGTGGCGGAGATGGCTTTCAGCGCGGAGGCGGCATCGACCCGCGGGGTGGCGCGGGCGGGCTTGGGGTCAGCGGCCGAGTTGCTGCTGGAGCAGCCGGCAGTGGCCAGCACGATGAGGGCGGTGAGGGCGAGAGTGCGCTTCATGATCCGAGATACTCCCACTTCGAAGACCGGCTATTTGACGTGTTGTCCAGTTTTCCAGCGTCCTGTCAGCAGACGGGCCACACTGGCCTCATGGGCGTGACGTACACGGTGCAGGGCGACTCGGAGGGTGAGACCCGGGTCGAGCTGGAGCGTCTGTGTGCGGCGTTGGGTGCGGAGCCGTTGGGTCGTCCGGCGGAGTTGCCGGGGCGGCCGCGGTGGATGGCCCGGGCCCGTCCGGCCTCCGCGCCCGAGCCCGCGACCGCTGGGCAGGAGTAGCCCCTGCATCGGGTGTGGGACACCCCGGGTACGGCAGCGCCCCCGGGGTGACCCCTCGGGGGCGCTCGATGCCGAACGCGGCAGGGCTACACCTTGGGGAGATGGTGCTCCGCCACTCGAAGCGGCACGGTTTTCACGGTAGGTGCGTATGGGCGCGCGTGTCACGGGTCTTGCACGAGGCGGCCCCGCCGCGACGGGGGTGCGCGGCGGGGCCTCAGTCCGGACGTTACTCGGTCGTCAGTCGACGGGGAGCCACTTCGTGACGGTCACCGGACGCTTCTCGACCTCGACCGCTTCGACGGTGCCTCCGTACCAGCCGTGGTCGTCTGGTGTGTAGTCGCCGACCTCATAGTCGCCGGTGTCGAGGCGGCCCTCGTACTCGACGGCGTACGTCTTGCCGTCGTCGGCGCGGAAGACGCAGCGCCGCTGCGCCGTGTACTTCAGCGTGGTGACCGGCTCGTCGGCGAGCAGCACGTCGCTGTACTGGATGTCGTCCGGCTCGTCGGGCGGGACACCGAGCGCGGCCAGGGCAGCGGGGGTGAAGGTACGTGTGGGCATGGGGTCATCATCCTTGCTGCGGGGTGCCGGGCGCCGGGTCGTTGTCGACTCCGGCCTGCTCACGCATCGCCTCGTTGGACAGACGGTCGTGCTCGGCGCGCTGGGACGGCGTCCAGGTGGACGCAGGACCGCTGGAGCGGACGTGCGCGCGGAGTTCCTCTGTCGCCGGGCCGGGGGTGCTTCGTCGGCCGAATGCCATGATGGGGCCTCTCGTCTCGGTGTTCGGGATGGGGCCCGGGGCGGCCTGGTGCTGGCAGGCGGACGGCCGCCCCGGGGTCAGTTGGCGGGGGTGTAGCGGATCAGCCCGCCCATGGGGTAGGGGCTCTGGATCGTCACGACGCCGTCGCGGACCTCAACGGCGCATCCGGCGTACAGGGCCTCGGTCATGTCGAGCCGCAGGTGTTGGCCGGTGGACTGGCGCGGGGGCTCCCACGTGTCGCCGATGTCGTAGCTGCTCTGCTTGCGGTAGTTCGCCTTCGTGTCTACGTCGGCGACGGGGCTGCTGTCGTAGATGCCGAGCCACTTGGCGTGATCACGCTTGCTCATCAGATGGCAGCCGTCAGCAGCGGACGCTGGGCCCGGTCATCGAGACGAGCCGGGCGCAGCCGTACTTGGCAGTGGCCTTCTTCTGGGCAGCCCGGATGATCCGGCGGTCCAGGGGGTCGGCGGTGTCGACGTTGACCTCGATGTCGACGGTCTTGTTCGGCAGCCCCAGAGGGCGGGTGATCTCGACTTTGACGGTGTAGCGGGGCATGAATGGGGTCCCTTTCGGATGTGGTCCGGGCTGTCCGGCTCCCCGCGCTCCGCCCGGTGCGGGCCCGGGCGGAGGAGGCAGCCGTCAGACGAGGAGTCGGCCGAGCGAGACGGCGAGGAAGACCAGTGCGATCAACGCGGCGATGACCTCGGCCCGCCGGGGGCGCCGGTAGGGCGCATGCACGATGCGCTCGCCGAAGGGGTGGTCACCTCCGTGGTACCGGCGGCGGTGGGCGCGCCCGTGCTCTTCGGCCCCGGCCCGGGTCCAGTAGGGGCGGGACCTGGTGGCACAGACGGGGCAGCGGTAGTGGTGGGGCACGGTGTCGTCTCCGGCGGTTGATAGGTGGTTGACGGGCTGGTTGATGGGTGGTTGACGGGGTGATAGATGCGCAGGTCAGGGCGGTGATTGCCGGTCAGCAACCAGGGGTGGGGTGGGGTCACGCCGTAGTTCCAGGGGAGGGGCCGCCGGCGGTCCCGAGGAGCCTGGCGAGGGTGGGCCGTGCGGCGGCCTCGACGGGGGTCTCCTCCTCGGCCTGGGCGGGGCTCTCCTCGCCCCCCTCGACGGGACCCCCGGTGGGGGTGGCGTCGAGGGCGGCGAGGGCGGCCTCGACGGACCCGCCGAGGACCTCCTCAAGCTGGTCCACGTGGACGCCCCAGGTGGCGGATCCCTGCCCCCTAATGTTGATCTTCTTGGTGGGGATCCCGAAGTGCTCGCAGTGCTGGCGCAGCGTGGCCACGTCCCAGTCGGTGTCGGCCGATTCCAACAGCGTCGCGAGGTGTACGCCCTTGCGCCCGTCGGCGACGGCGTCACGTACGCCGACGAGCACCAGGCGCACGAGCCATCGCTCTGTGCCGCGATGGTTCTCGACCGGGTCCGCCGTTTCGGCGTTCCGCTCCCCCGCGAACTTTTCTTGATCGTTTTCGGTGGCGGTCTCCTCCGGGGGAGCGACCACCACAGCCGCGAGCACCCACGCGGCGATCAACAGGCCGCCGGCGACGGGGACGTACGGGGCGACCACGCCAGCCGCCCACGCGGCGAGCGGCCCAAGCGCCGCCCAGGCGATGAGGAGCATCAGGGCGGCGATGCCGGCGCGCTCCAGCCGGTCGGCCCCGGACTTCGCCTTCGCGGCAGGGGCCTTCGGAGACGAGTCCTTCTTGCCCTTCTCCGTGTCCTCGGTCTGCTCTACCTCCGGCTCGGCGCTCCTCTTCGCCTTCGCCTGCTTCGGGTTCGCCTTCGCCTGTTTGGGAGCTTGCTTCTGCCCCTTCGCGGACGGCCGGCCTTTGCTCTCCTCCGGCTTCTCCTCTGTCCGGCGCGCGGCTCGGTAGGCCCACGCTACGAGGCGCCCGAGCAGGCGCAGCAGCACCGCCGACCCGATGAACGGGGTACGCCAGCGCAGCCCCCGGAAGGGCACCAGCACCTCGTCCCGCAGGGGCATCACGCACCCCCCACGATCTTGGCGGCGGCCATGCGGACGATGCTGACGAGGATGCCCCACACGCCCCCGGCCTGCCCGAAGACGACCGCACCTGCGATGCCGAAGAGGGCGGGCCAGATCTTCTTCTTCCAGCTCGGGCCGAACGCCATGAGCGTGATGGCCAGGGCGGTGCCGCCGAGACCGGGGTCACCGAAGCCGGAGCCCTCGCCGAGCGCAGACTTGGGGACGTCGCTGATGCCCTGCGCGACATCGGCCCACGTGCCGCCTGCGGCCTCGAACAGGGTGCCGGTGATGATGCCCCACCATGCGGCTTTCTTCTTGTTGTCGATCTTGATGAAGTCGGAGCCGCGGACGCCCAGGACTAGGGCAATCGCAGCCCCCAGGGCGAGCCCCGAGAGGGTCATGGCGCCCAGGACGTGGCCGTCAGTGATGCCCTGTACGGCGGCGGGAGCGGCGAAATCAATCACGGTGTTGATGCCTTTCAGGTGATGGGGCCCGGGGCGTACAGGGCGGTGGCGAGGAGCGCGGAGGCGAGCGGGATGCGGACGACGAGGCGGGCGGTCCAGTGCCAGGCGCGGGCCCGGCGGTCGACCGCCCACCACAGGCCGCCGCACATGCCGCCTGCGGTGAGCAGCAGGGAGACGGCGCTGGCACCGAGGCCCCATTCGGTGCCTTGCTCGTTGAGCCAGGCGACCGGGACCGGCGCCCAGCGGCGGCCGATCTCGGCCGCGCCAAGGGTGGCCAAGGTGCGGGCGATGGGCGCGTACGGGAGAAGCGGGCGGACTGCGGGGTGGCCGGTCAGCGTCCATGCGCCGACGGCACCGCCGACCGCCAGGGCGAGGCCGAGCATGCCGGTCGCGGCCTGCTCAGCAACGGGGAGCCACTGCCCGAAGACCGGCACCAGACCGAGGCCCCAGCCGACTCCGGCCGCGACGCCGTTGAACGCGATCACGCGGAGGCTGCGGTCATCGGCCGCGCGGCGCTTCTTCCCGGGCTTCTTGGCGGCCTTGCCCTTGCGGGCCGGGCCGGACTCGTCGTCCGCCTCGTCGTCTTCGGTCTCGTCTTCCTCTGACTGACCCTGGTCGCCCTCGTCCGGCTCCTCCTCCGAGTCCTCGTCCGACTCGTCCTCGTCCGGGTCCGGCTCGCTCGGCGCGCCCAGCAGGGGCTTTCGCTTCCACCAGGGCGGCAGGCGATCCGTGCTGGCAGGCGTCGGCCTGTCGGGCTCGGGCTCGTCCGGCGTGGCGGCGGACATACCGACGGTGGGCGCGTAGTCGGGCGGCGGCGGGATGAGAGGGCGCTCGGTCACGGCTGGTCCTAATGGAGTGCGGCCGTCGCAATGACGGCGATGGTGACGGCGAGGGATGTACCGATGAGGGCGGTGAGCACGGTGAAGCCCCACCTCGGCCGCACATCGCGGGGCCAGACAGCGACAGCGAATGCGGCGAGCATCGCGACGGCCACGAGCACGTTGGCGGCGGCCTCCATCACGACGCGATCCGCTTCAGCTCGCGGTTGATGAGCCGGACCACGGTCTCCCGGGGGACATGCTGTCCGTGGACAGCCCGGACAGCGGACAAGGTCTCGGCCCTGTCCAGCCCGTCCCGGACTGCCTTGTTGACCGTGTCCGTGATGGTCGGGTGCAGAGGGCGGACAGTGTCGTCTGACCTGCTGTCCAACACCGCCCGGACAGTCTCCGGGGTCACGATGATGTCGTGTCCGGCCAAGTGCTCAACGATCTCCTCCTCGGTGGAGCTGGGGAACGAGGCGGCGCGAGCGAGGATCATCTTTCGGGCCGGTCCGGACAGGCTGTCCTGCTGTCCGTTGCCCTTGTCCTGGTCCTTGTCCGGGCTGTCCTGCTCGGCCGGTCCGCACGCGGCGGCCAGCGCGTTGTACTGCCTCTGCATCCGCAGCAACTGCCGCTGCGACGCCGCGAGCGCCATCCGCGCGCCAAGCTTCCCGCGACGGGCCTTCAACCACGCGCGGTCGCGCTCCGGGAGCGGCAGCGCGGTGTGGTTGAGGACGAGGTGCCAAAGACCCTTGGCGATCGCCGAGATGGCCGCACCCGCCGCGGCCGTAGCAGTGCCGCCCGTCAGATGGCCCTCAGCGGCGATCGCAGCCATGGCCACGGCGAGGGCGAAGTATCCGGCCTTGCGGGGCGCCTCGGCGCGCTCGGGGTCGTGGCGGGCCAGCCACTCCAAGCCCATGCAGGTGATCCATGCGGCGTCGAACGCCAGGGCCGCGGGGTAGGCCGCAGCAGCCGGTGCGGCGCGGTCGAGGAGAGCGCCGGCAGAGACGGTGGACCAGGCGACGGAGACGGCGGTGAGGGCGATGGTGACGGCGGTGACGCCGTTGTGGACGATGTGGTCCCAGTCGCGGGGCAGGACGGGGATGTCGACGTTGTACTGCTCCTCAATCGTCTCGGGGTCGCCGTCGACGGCGTGGACGACCTGGCGGGTGCGCGTCTCACTGCGGGTCTTCACGATGTGCTCCTGGAACGATGGGGCCGGGCCCGGCCGGACTGGTGGTGTCAGATGCCGTCGGGGAGTCGGCGGCCGTACCGGGCGAGCTCCGCGGCGAGAGCGGCGCGGGCTTCGTCGTCGGTGAGGGTGACGCCGGTGCTGCCGTAAGCGAAGTTGGCGACGTCGCCGGGGGTGGGCTCGTCGGGGCCGTGGAGGATGGCTGCGCGGGCGGCGTCCATGGCGATGCGGTGACGGCGTGCGGCGCGGAGGGCGGTGCGGCGCTGAGCGAGGAACTGCTTCAACATCGGGTGCTCCTGGGCGGAGAGGGGGCCGGGCCCGTGCGGGGGTCACGAGCCCGGCCGGTCTGGCGGGGTCAGCGCACGATGTCGGCTCGGGCGTGGGCGTCGAACGCGGCGCGCTCGTCCGCGCCGGCCGCGTAGTCGCCGCGGCAGGCGCCGGGGTCGGCGGGCTCGGCGTGCTTGGCCGCGAGGTCGACGTACAGGTGCGCGACCTGTGCGGGGATCGCCTCGTCGTGGCCGTCGCCCGGCGGGAAGGCGAGGGCGGGTCGGGTCTCGCTCATCGGCCCGCCTCGCTTCCGGTGTCGTTGGCGGCGCGGTAGTCGGTGGGCGTCGCGGCGAGCCTCTTGCGGAGGTAGTCGGCGTTCCACGGGATGCTGAGGCCGGTCTCGTCGCCGAGGACGCCCTGGATGGCGACGGTCGCGTCGGCGGCGCGATCGGCGAGGATCGCGTTGCGCACCAGGGCGTCGTCCGGCTCGGCGGGCTCGGGGATGTCGAGGGCCTCGTTGACGGCGCGGAGAAGGTTGACGATCGGCTCGGGGATCGGGGCGGTGTCCGGGCCGCTGTTGCCGCTCTCGATGACCTCGATCAGCCCGCTGACGATGATCTCGACACGGCCGATCACGCGGGCCATCTCGAGGTCGGGGGTCTGTGTCCAGTCGATGCCGCGGAGGTCGGTGACGAGCTGCTTGGCCTGGCTGAGCCGTACGGTCTCGGTGAGCTTGCGGTCGTTCATCCGGTCACCGCCGCGGCGACACCGAAAGCCCGGGCGAGCCGGGTTTCGTCGGCGGCGGTGATCTGGGCGCGCCCGGTGAGCGCGGCGGCGAGCTGGTCGGCGTCGACGCCCACGGCGCGGGCGAGCGCGGCGAGGTCGTCGGCCCGGTCCGGGTCGTATCCGGCGGCGCGGGCGGCGGTGCGCAGGCCCAGCACGGCGGGCGCGAGCTTGATGGTGTGGGTGTGGCCGACCGCTCTGGTGCGGCGGGCTCCCGGGGCGGGGCTGTGGTCGATACGATCCACGGGCTGTTCCTCCTGGTAGCTCAGGCGGGACGGTGGCCCCAGCCGGAGGTGAGAGCTCGGCTGGGGCCGTGTTGTTGGTGCAGTGCAAGAGTGTCAGAGCCTCTTTACAACGTCAAGAGGTTCGGGGAGGATGAAGCCGTGCCCAAGAACCCTGAGCAGGAGGGGAGGCCGCGATTGATGACCGTGACCCAGATCGCGGAGGAGCACGGGGTCAGCCGCCAGACGATCCACACGTATCGGCGCAGCGGTGCCTTCCCCCAGCCTGTTGAGGGCGAGGGCAGCACGCGGCCGAAGTTCCGTGCGGACGAGGTGGACGCCTTCTTCGAGGCGAACCCGAAGCAGCCGGGCAAGAAGCGCGCGGCCGCCGCCCTCCGATCCGACCAAGGAGAGCCCTTGACAACGACAACCGCCAGCGTGACCGAGGAGGCATGGCTGCCCGCCGTCGAGAGCACGCAGTACGGGCTACGTCTCCGGGACGGGACGCTGCTCACCTTTGACACCCGCCAGGAGCGTGACGCGCGGCGAGCCGAGTTCGAGCGTGCCGAATGGGAGGTCAGGCCGCTGGTTCGGCGGACCCGGGTTCAGCACACCGAGTGGGCTGAGGAGTGAGCGGCATGGATGACCTGGTGCGGTGGCTCGCCGAGCAGCTCGCCGAGGACGAGCGGATCGCGCGCGCGACACTGTGGGACGACGACGGCGCCCTCGGTAGCGGCGGCTGGTACTCCTACGACCGTGGTCCTCGTGATGGGTTTCGTGAAGCACGCTGGGTGGTCATCGACCGAGCAGACGAGGGGGTCATGGACTCCCGCCCGCAGGCGGCGGACGACCAGGCGGTGGCGCAGCACATCGCGGAGTGGGATCCGGCTCGGGTGCTGCGCGAGATCGACGCCAAGCGGCAGCTCGTGAAGCTGCACGGGCGAGCGGTCCTGCGAGCGGGAGGAGGCGCACAGTACTTCGCCACGGCGACTGTGTGCCGGTCCTGCGAACCGGACCACCAGTTCCCCGAGCTGTCGTGGCCTTGCCCCACGCTCCGTCTGCTCGCTCTGCCCTACGCGGACCGGCCCGGCTACAAGGAGTCGTGGCGGCCGTAGCCGTACAGCGCGAAAGCCTCCGCCTCATGGGAGTTGAGGCGGGGGTTCTGTCGTACGCGCGCCCGTGCGGGGGCGGAGATTCGAACCCGCGACCACCGGACCGGAGCCCGGCTGCTCTGAGCTGGCTGAGCTACCCCGCGACGGGCACGCGCTGCCCAGTATGGCCGTGACCCCGGCGGCCGTACGGCGGTTGACAGCGCATGGACGAGGCGCGCCTGTGGGCGCTGATGGAGGAGCCGGGCGAGCGCGAGCCCCTGGTCACCCGAGGCGAGGCACGTGCCGCCGTGGCGCTGATGCAGCTGCTCGGCGAGCACGGCGGCGAACTGGCCGCCGCCGCAGACGAGCTGGCGGCCAGGATCGGCCGCCGCCTCTCCGCCGAGTAGCCGCTACCGGATCACGTTGCCCGGGTCGTCCAACCACACCTGCTGACCGACCGGGGTGATGGTGAGCCCGAACCGTGTACGCGCCGGCCGCCCGGCGTCTGTCCACCAGGCGTGCGCCGCCTCGAGTTCGCCCCACAGTCGCCGCGGCCCGTGCTGCTGCACGTCGTACTCGGTAGCGCCGGGCTCATAGTCGACTGACGCCCACGAGCCACTGGCGGCGTCCGCGAGCCAGAGAGTCCATTCGCCGTCAGGCCCTTGGCCTGTGGCCCCCTGGCAGCCCGGGGCGAGCACCCCGGCCGCGAACCAGGCATCGTCGTCGCTGAGAAAGCTCGGGTCGAGGCTGGTACGGCTGTCGTGGGTCTCGCCCCCGGCCTGGGCTACGGCCATGGCTCCCCGGGACGGGGCCTGCGCCCGCAGCCACATGAACGCCGCGTCGTCCACGATGGGGCCGGAAGCCACGGGCCCGCCGGGGCCGGGCTGGACGGTGAGCTGGAGCAGGGCACCGTTGCGCAGCGCGGTGCCCCAGGGCAAGACGATGATCCCGCCGGGCGCGGTCTGTTCGATCCATGCCCGGGGCACGTCGTGTACGGAGCAGGTCGCGATGATCCGGTCATACGGCGCGTCGTCCGGCCAGCCCTGCTCGCCGTCCGCCAGCTGCACCGTCACGTCGTGGTGTCCAGCGTCGTGGAGCGCTGCCCGGGCGCCCGCGGCGACGGCCGGATCGATCTCAAGGGTGGTCACCCGATCGTGGCCTGCCCGCTCGGCCAGCAACGCCGCGTTGTAGCCGGTGCCCGCGCCGATCTCCAGCACGCGGTGACCGTCCTCGACTTGAAGGGCGTGGAGCATGCGGGCGACGATGCGCGGCATGCTCGCCGAGCTGGACGGCGTGCGCGCGGCAGTGGCGTCGGGCGGGTCCTCGACCTGGGTGACGATCGCCTGGTCGCTGTAGGCGAGTCGTTTCCACCGGTCGGGGTCGGCTGCTCGGTCGACGGGTTCGTAGCCGTCGTCGCCGCGGATCCAGATGTGGTCGGGGATGAACTGGGCGCGGTCGACGCGTAGGAACTCGTCGCGCCAGTCGGCCGGGAGGTGTCCGTCGTCGGTGAGCTGCTGAGTGAGTGCGGCCGGGCCGCTCGTGGTCAGCATGGTTCTACTGAGGGCTGAGGGTTGGGCGGGGTCGGCGTGGCTGGAGGGATGGGCCGGTCGGGCTTGTGCCCGTCGCTTTCGGAGACGTCCGGCTTGCCGCTGTGCTTCCCCACGAGAGTCCCTTCGTCGGCCGATTGAAGGCCCCTATGGTGCCGTGGACTCGGGGTGCAGGGTAGGGCGCACGAGGGCCGCAGGGGGGCGTCTCGGACTGCACGCGCGGGGCGGCGCGGATAGAGGCCGGTTGTCGAACTGTGTCGCGTCGGCGCGTGGGTGGGGCATCCGGCAGGTGTCCCACCCACCCGGTCCGAAGCTGTTACTTCTCGGGACGTCCGAGCTGGTGGACGGTCCAGCCCGACGTTCGCCAGGGCTCGGGGTCCAGGGTGGTGCGGCAGTCGATGAGCAGAGGGGCGGCGGGGCGGTCCACGAGCACCTGGGGGTCGGCCTGCTGGTACTCGGGCCATTCGGTGGCCAGGACGACGAGGTCAGCGCCGTCGAGGGAGGCGGGCAGGTCGTCGGTGTAGTCGAACTGCGGGTTGCGGACCATCGCTGTGGGCACGGCCTGCGGGTCGTGAATAGTGATGGTTCCGCCGGCCTGCTGGAGGGCCTGGGCGAGCGAGAGCGCCGGGGACTCGCGGACGTCGTTGGTGCCAGGCTTGAACGCGGCACCCCACACGGTGATCCGGGTGCCCTTGACGGGGCGGTCCCCCAGGGCGCGGGTGATGAGGCCCAGGGCGACATCGGTTCGGGACTCGTTGATCTCCTCGGCGGCGCGCAAGAGGGTCGCGGCCTGGTCCGCGCCGAGCTGCCGGGCGGAGGCGGTGAAGGCGCGGACGTCCTTGGGCAGGCAGCCGCCGCCGTAGCCGATGCCGGGCCTCATGCCGCCGCTGCCGATGCGGGGGTCGATGCCGAGGATGTCCACGATCTGGGAGATGTCGCCGCCGGCGGCCTCGCACATATCGGCGACGGCGTTGATGTAGCTGATCTTGAGGCCGAGGTAGGTGTTTGCGGCGCCCTTGGCGAGTTCGGCGGTCTGCGGGTCGGTGACGAACAGGGGGACGCCGTCCGCCAGGATGGGGGCGTAGACGGTGCGGATCGCCTTCTCGGCCTCGGCGGTGGTGAGACCGGCGATGAGGCGGTCCGGGCGGAGGGTGTCCTCCACGGCGTGGCCCTCGCGCAGGAACTCCGGGTTCCACACGACGTCGACGCGGTCGCCGGCAGGGGCCAGACGCTGGGCGAGGGCGGTGACCTGGCGGGTGGTGCCTACGGTGACTGTGCTCTTCCCGACGATCGTGCACGGCCGGTCGAGGTGGGGGGCGAGCTGCCGGATGGCGCCGTAGACCTGTCCGGTGTCATAGGAGCGGCCGTCAGCGTCGATGGGAGTGCCGACGCCGATGAAGTGCAGCTCGGCGATGTCGGCGGCCTCCGGGATGCTGGTGGTGAACCGTAGGCGGCCGTTCGCGGTGTGACGGGCAAGCAGTTCCGGCAGCCCGATCTCGTAGATGGGGCATTCGCCGCGGTTGAGCCGGTCGACCTTGGCCTGGTCGACGTCCACGCCGATGACTTCGTGCCCCAGTTCGGCCATCGCCGCCGCGTGCGGGATGCCGAGGTGGCCGCAGCCGATTACTGAAATGCGCATCCTTGACTCTCTCTGGGAGGGGGCCGGGGAACAGCCTCAGAGGCTAGCGCCGTTCCCCGGCCCCACAGGTCAACTGTTGTCCGCGCCGAGGTTCAGCAGCTGCTCCAGGCCACCGATCGCTTCGGCGGCCGTCTTCCGTACGACGACGTCGCCGGTCTGCGGCGCCTCCAGCGGGTATTCGAACCAAGATCCGTCGGGGCGCGGGAAGCCCTCCGGGTCGACGTGGAACACCTTGAGACCGGCCTCACGGGCCCGCTTGGCCACCCACCGCCGGTCGGCGTGCAGCCCGATCACGACCAGGGCCTTGGCGTCGGGGTGGAAGGTGACGGGAGGGATCCGCTGGTCGTAGCGGCGCATGAACTCCTCGTCGAATCCGGCGCGGGCGCCGAGCGCGTCGAAGTTGTTGGTGATGAACGGGCCGACCATGTGCCCGGCCTCCTCCATGCGCTTGAGCGCGTGCAGGGCCGGGGTGACCTCGGCGTTGAAGCACGCCCGGTACATGTCCGACAGCTCGCTGACCTTGTTCTCGGCGTCGAGGAACATCTCCGCGAGCAGCGGGTCCCGGCCCGGGGCCAGAACGAACGTGAAGCCCTTGCCGAGCAGTTCGTCCTCGATCTCGTTGACGTGGTACATCTCGTGGAGTCGGTGCAGTGGCGGGATCCCGGCCTCGTAGGAGAGACCACAGCCGGCCTCAACCTGGAACGGCAGGAAGTCCGTGAGCTGCGCGAGGTCGTCGGCGTAGACCGGCTGCCCGGGGGTGTCCTTGACCCGGACCCCGTGGGTGAGAACCTCCCACGGCCGGCGCCGGATCGCCCTCGGCGGGAAGGTGTTGGCGGAGGTGAACGTGGTGTCGATGACCTCGTAGTCCTCCGGAAGCTGGCGGCCTGCCCGCAGGTCCTCCGGGTGCTCCTCGACGCGGATCATGTGGACGCGCAGGTCACCCAGTTCGAATTGGCCCGGCCCCGTCTCCTTCCAACCGCCCTCGGTCAGCATGGCGTGGTTCCGTTCCCACGCCTCCTCGATCTCGGCCCGCGGCGCTGCTACCGAGTGGTACAGGTACATCTCTTGCATGGCCAGCGACGGCGCCGCGGTGGTGTCCACCAGCCCGTACTGGTGCCAGTAGTGGACGATGCGGCGGCGCGCGTCACCCTCGCCCGTCCAGCCGGAGTTGGAAGCGGTCTCCTTCTGCTGGGTGCGCCGCCAAATGCCCTCCTCCGTGTAGCGGGGCCGGTCCGCGTTCACCCCGTAGAAGTCGTGCCATTTGCTGAGCTGGGCCTCATCGAGCTGGTCGATGACCGTGACGGGAAACTTCATGTCGTGTCCTCGATCTCTGGTTCGAGACGGTCCGCCCCCCCTTGGACGGGGAGCGGCGGGTGGGCTAGCTGAGGGCGGTCACCGCGTCGGAGAGCGCCGTGGTCAGAAAGTCGATGTCCTCGTCCGTCGAGGTCAGCGGAGGGGCGACGACCAGGCCCTCGCTGCGCGGGCCGGCCCCGGTGAACGGGTAGAAGAAGACGCCGCGCCGCTCCGCCTCTTTCATCAGGGGCCAGAGCAGGCCGGGCCAGACTTCGAGCCCATACAGGTGCCCGAGACCTCGGACGTCCCGCACCGGCCCCAGGCCGACCAGGCCCCGCAGGAACTCCCCAAGCCGTTCGCCCCGGGCCGTGAAGGCGTCGCGGTCCATGGATTCCAGCTCGTCCAGGACGCCGAGGCAGGCCGCCGCTTGGAGCGGGTGGGTGGCCATGGTGCCCATCGCGGGGAGCGGGTCAGCGTCCTGGTGTCTGATCAGCGGTGCGATGTCGGGCGAGACCAGCACGGCCCCCACTGCCGTGTACCCGGCGCCCAGGCCCTTGGAGAGGATGCACAGGTCAGGCTCGGCGCCGTCCCAGTGGTTGCTGGCCAGGGGCGTGCCGGTGCGCCACAGCCCAGTGAGCACCTCGTCGTGGAGGACGAGGACTCCCCGTTCCCGGCAGATTTCCGACACGCGCCGGAGGTACCCGTCAGGCGGCACGTGGGCGCCGCCGGTGGTGCCGCTGACGGGTTCCAGCAGGACGGCGGCTACGTTGTCCGCGCCCCTGCTGTCGATCGCCTTCGCCACCTCGTCGGCGCATGAGGCATCGCACGCGCGGTCTGCGTGGTCGTGGGCTGGCGGGTAGGGGGCCGGGAAGGCCGGGCCGAGTCCGAGCGCGTCCTCCAGGCGCGGGCGCCGGGCGTGGTTACCGGCGAGCGCGAGGGTGAGCGCGCTCATCCCGTGATAGCTCAGGTTGGACGTCAGGATGTCCCCGCGCTGAGTTCCCCCGCGGACGCGCGCGATGTTCCGGGCCAGTCCGATGGCGACCTCCACAGCGAGCGTCCCGCAGGTGACCAGCGCGACGGAGTCGTTGGGGCGCCCCACGGCGTGGCAGAGGCGGTCCATCAGTTCCATCTGGACGTGGGGCTGGACGACGGCTGCGCCGCCGAACGTGGCGCGGGAGAACTGCTTTTCGATGCGGGAGAAGACCGCGGTGCTGCCTTGGCCGACGTTCACGCAGATGAGCCCGCTCGATCCGTCGAAGACCTGGCGGCCGTCAGAACAGTGGAGCCAGGGCCCGCTCGCAGCCACGACGTCGAAGTCCGGCAGGGGTCTGCTGGAGGTCAACAGTCGGCGGCGGGATGACAAGTACTGATCAGCCATATGAAATCCCTTCATGGGCGTATGCACCGGGCAGATGGGATTCTGACGCGCCGTCATAGGCCGCAGAAGCACATTGGGGCTGCCTCGCGCTGCTTCGCTATGCCTCCCTATGCCTCCCGGCACGCGCCTCTTGACCTGCCTGCCCCGATATGCCGGACACTGGCCCTATCGGGTCGGGGCGAGCAGTGCGGGGACGCAGGGAGCGACATGGCCGTAGCCGCAGAGGAAGACCTGATCCAGCGCGTACTTGATCTCCTCGGGTGCCCCAATCACGCCGCGTTCCTGCGGCGGTTGGCGGGATGGCACGAGTCCATGGGCTTCGGGAGTATGGCGACCAGGCCGGAGAAGGTCTGCCGGTGGAAGCGGGGGGTGCGCCCCGACCGCTACGCCGAGATGGCCATGGCCGCCATGCTCGGCGTCCCGGCCGAGCAGGTCCGCGCGATGGGCTGGCCGCATTGGCTGCGCGCGGCTCTGGACGCCGACCAGGTGCTGCTGACCGCCCCGTGGACTGCGGCCGGTGCGCTCGCAGCACTGGACCACCTAGGAAGGCCGGACACCATGGATCGACGAGCAGCACTTTTCACCGGCGGCGCCCTGGCCGCCACCACTCTCGCGAGCTGGGCAGCAGCCTCACCGGCCACGGCCGTGCTCGTCTCCGGCCGGCCACGCGTCACCGACCGCAGCGCGGTACTGATCGAGACGCGACTCGCGGCGCTGCGCCAACTCGATGACGAGATCGGGTCCGCTGAGACGTACGCGCTGGCCCGTGCGGAACGCGGCTCGATCACCACGGTGCTGCGCACCCGCTCCTACAGCGAAGCCACAGGCCGCCGGTTGTTCTCCGCCGCCGCCGAGGCGTCCCGGATCTGCGGCTGGTGCGCGTTCGACTCCGGGGACACGGCTGTGGCGGAGCGCCACTACTTGGGAGCCGCGCGGGCCGCGGCCAGTGCCCAGGACCCGGTCGTGACGGCCAACCTGTTCGCCTTCTGGGCCATGGCCCGCTACAGCGACGGCGACACCTCCGGCGCCCTGGCCTACGTCGATGAAGCTCTGCAGAACGCGCGACGCACCGGCTCCCCCCGGATGACCGCCATGGTCCACGCCCGCGCGGCCCGGGCCCATGCCAAGTCCGGTGACCTGCGCGCCAGCCGTCGCGCCGAGGACGCCGCGTTCGCCGCCTACGACCGCGCTGGCCACCCGGGCGACGAACCGGCCTGCGTGTACTGGGTCAGCCACGCGGAGCTGCACAGCTGGGCCGCGAGCAACGCGTCCGATCTCAAAGACCCCCGCCGGGCACTGACTCAGTACGCCGCCGTCGCCACCCCTCGCCAGGATGAGACGTACGACGGTGACGCCTACCCCCGTTCGCGCGCGCTGCGCCTGAGTCGCGAAGCGGAAGCCCACCTCTCGCTCCGCGACGTGGACGCGGCGGTGCACACGGCCGACCAGGCCGTACAGGTCATGGGCGGTGTCACCTCCGCGCGAGGCACGACCGTCCTCACCGATCTGCGGACCAAGCTCCGAGCCCACCAGCAGCTCCCGGCAGTCCGCGAATTCCTCGACCGCACCGTCTGAGCGGGTGCGGTGAATGGCTGGGCATCCCACTCGACGCGTACACGACGCAGCTCCATCGTCCGGACGCTGTCCGCGGCGCCGTCGTCTGGACGTGTACGGGCAGTGCCCGGACGATGCTGCCCCGAGCGTTCGACGTGTCCGCGGACATGACCGGAGCCTGGCAGTGGCGGAAACCGACGACCACCCAGCCCCGGCCGCATGAACGCGGTCGGGGCTGGGTGGTCGTCGTCTACGGCCGCGGGATCTCCAGCGTGTCCTCGTCCAGTCGCGGCTTCGGCACGGTGATCGTCGGCGGCTCGTCGTGGCGGACCTCGGCGCCGTTCTGCCGCGTGCCCCACCGGGTATCCCGCAGCGTCACCAGTGCCCACAGGCGCAGCGGGATGAGGAGGGTGAGGTTCATCAGCGCGTACACCGGCGCCACGAGGAACGTCGCGGCCCGGTCCCAGAGCGGCACCGCCCCGGCGCCGCGGAGGTAGTGCACCGACCGCAGCCACGCCGCCCCGGCGACGTACACGCCGTACCAGGCGAGGACGGTCCAGGCGTGCGGGTTGACGGCCATGACCGCCAGGGCGACGAGGAGCGCGGAGGTGAACGCGATCCAGGTGGCGAGTTCGACGAGGTTGAGCCACCAGTACGCCCGGGTGACCCGGAACTTGAACGCCAGCAGGACGCCTTCGCGTATGAACGACTTCGTCCAGCGGGTCTGCTGCTTCAGGAAGTGCCGCATCGACTCCGGCACGTCCGTCCAGGCAACCGCGGTCGGCACGATCAGAGACTGGCCTTCCAGCAGGCAGTAGTAGGTCAGGCGCCGGTCATCGCCGAAGGTGCACGGCCGTCCGAGGAACCGCTGCTGGAGGAAGTCGTCGAGGTGCTTACGGACGGTCGCCCCGCGGTAGAGGGCGAGAGAGCCGCAGGCGCACAGCACCGAGCCGAGGCGGGAGTAGGCGACGCGCTCGCCGAGGAACGCGTTCTGGTAGCGCATGTCGATGAGCCGGGTGAGCAGGTTCCGGCGCCGGTTGGCGGCGAGAACGAGGCCGGTCACGGCGTGGACGCGACGGCGGGCGAACGGGGCGGCGGCTTCGGCGACGGCGTGCTCGTCGAGGACGGTGTCGGAGTCGATGCACAGGTAGATGTCGGCTTCCCATGCGGCTGCGAATCCGGCAGCGAGTCCTTCGCGTTTGCCGCGGTTGACGGGGAAGCGGATGAAGTCGAGGCGTATGCCGGCGGCCTGGTAGGCGGGGCGGAGCTGGTCGACGACGGTCTGGGCGGTGTGGTCGCGGGAGCAGTCGTCGATGACGGTG
Organism: Streptomyces sp. NPDC019937; assembly: GCF_040631655.1. NCBI lineage: Bacteria > Bacillati > Actinomycetota > Actinomycetes > Kitasatosporales > Streptomycetaceae > Streptomyces > Streptomyces sp. NPDC019937. The sequence goes on along the minus strand of NZ_JBEYAL010000006.1, from coordinate 134,892 downwards.
AGGCTGTCGGGATGCCGGGTCTGGTCGAGGACGGACTGGAGGCAGCGGCGGAGCGCGGCGGGGGTCTCGTTGTAGACGGTGATGACGGCGTGGATGGTGTGCGGGGTGTGGACGGCGGTGCGGCGGCGGGGTCTGCGCCGGGGCTTGATGGAGAGTAAGAGTTTGATGCCGAGGAGGGCGGCGACGGCGGCGCCGTACCAGCTGATGTGGTGCATGCGTGGGTCTCCCGTTGGGTGTTGGTCGGTGGGTTGGGTGGTGATCGGGTAGGCGGGTTGTGGGGTCCGCTCCGACCACCCTCCGGAGCGGGCCCATCAGCGCAGCGAGTCAGGCCGATCGGCCAGGGCGCTGAGCCCTGGCCTGCGTTACGGGTTGGTGATCTGCTGTACGGCCTGGATCTCGGCGGCCAGCCCGGCCCGGGCGGCCTCCAGGTCCCGCTCGGCCCGGCGCAGCGCCTCGCGGGTCCGCTTCAACGTCGCGGCCTGCTTGGCCTCCAGCCCGGTGAGCCGCTGCACCTGTGCCTCCCAGTGGGCGATGCGTTCGGTTTCGATGACCGTGCGCGGGCGGCGGGGCTTCGGGCTGCCAGCGGGGCTGCCGGGCTTCTTGTTCAACTGCTTTCGGGCGAAGGCGAGGAACTCTTCGCGGACGACCCACTTGGTGCGTCGGCGCGGGGCGCCGGTGAGGAGCACGATCTTGGGGAAGTTGCCGTGCCGTGCGGCCCAGTTGGAGACGGCGGAGCGGGTGACGCCGACCATGTCGGCCGCTGCCGATAGGTGGATGAGTTCGTCTTCGCGGCCCTGGTACTCGGGGCGAAGCCATGTCGCCGGTTCGAGCATGGCTGTTCCTTTCAGGTAGCGGGTTGGCCAGTGGGCGTGGCTGGGTCAGTGCTCCCAGCCGCGGGCGACGTCGAGGGCGCGGCCCAGCGCGGACACCAGCGGCATGCGCTGCCCGGCCGGGATCCGCACTTCCGCGGCGCTCTCTCCGTCCCGGGCGTTCGGGCCGTAGTGCACCTCGACGGCGGCGAGGATCACGCTCCCGTCATCGTTCGGGGTGACGGCCAGTTCGTCGGCGGTGCTGGTGGCGTGCCGCCAGCTGCTGCGCGCGGTGAGGGCGTCGAGCAGGCCCGGCATGTCGACCGTGGTAACGCCGACCTCGGCGGCCTGGGTGTGGCTCTCGGTGATGCGGATCATCACCTCGGCGTGGCCAGGCTCCTCGCGCAGCCCGGCCGGGATGACGGTGAGGGTGCTCCCCGAGCCGTCGGTGTAGTCCCAGGGCTGCGGGGTCAGCTCGGCGAGGGTCACGGCCAGGGCCTGATGGAAGTCCACGGTGCTCCTTCGGGGATCGGGCTGGACGGTTCGGCTGAGTGCCTCGTGGGGTGCGCGGTGGGGGCGCGCACCCGGGCGGTACTCAGACGGCGGTGGGGTGAGGTCAGATAGCGCAGCCGGAGCAGCGCGGGAAGGTGTCCATCTGTCCGGCCGCCGGGCCGAACGCGATGACCGACGGCTTCGGCCCGCCGCAGTCGGCGCAGGTGTTCAGTGCGTGGGAGATGATCGCGGCCGAAGCGTCGAGGGGGCTGGCGCATTCAGCGGTCTCGAAGCCACAGACGCAGGTGAAGGCGTAGCGGCCGAGGCCGTCAGGGCTGACGCCGTGCTGTCCGCCAGCGATGGCGTGGACGTCGGTGCGCTCGTCCTCCCACGCGAGGGTGGCGAGTGCGGGGTGGGCGGGCTCCCAGGAGTACGGGGCCGGGGCGTCGGCGGGGTTGGCGTAGAGGATGGCGTTGACGGTCATGGCGGCGGTGAGGGTCTGCACGGTGGCTCCTTGCTCGGTGCGGCTGGTGGGTGGCGAGGTGAGGGTCAGGCGGCGAGGGCGAGGCGGGCGGCGGCGACCTTGTACGCGGGCTTGCGGGGCTGGTAGGCGGCGGCGAGGACGGCGACCTGGGCGGGGGTGTAGCGGGTGGTGGTGCGCATGCGGCGTCCGGCGTGGACGCGGTGCTGGGTGCCGGTGACGCCGAGCTCGGTGGCGGTCTTGCGGAGGGTGCTGGCGACCGATCGGGCGGCGCGGGTGGGGAGGCCGGCGGCGATGGCGTGGGTGGTGAGGGAGGCGTTGCCGCGGCGGGCGATGCGGGCGTGGGCGCGGTTGGCGGTGGCTCGCTGGCGGATGGTGCGGCGGGCGGCGCGGGCTCGGGCGTTCATGGTCTCCCCCTCGACTTCGAGTGTCTATTTTCTAGACACTGAGACCATGTCACGGCGAACCCACCCTTGTCCACTCTGTAGACATTATTAGTGGCTATGAAATAGACAGACCGCATGGGATCATGACCCCCATGACCGACTGGGAAGCGCAGCTACGCCGGGACACCAAAGCCATCGAGCAACGGGAAGAGACCCGCCGCCAGCACATCGCCGCCGCGCGTCTGGCCGGCCACTCGTTCCGCGAGATCGGCTCGTGGGCGAGCATGAATCACGAACGCGCACGAAAGATCTGCATCAAGGTCAACGGCGACTCCCGCACCAGCGCCGAGCGCGCGGCCGCCGGGGAGCCGGCCGACCCGAGGAGCAGCACATGAGCCACGAGCCCGACACCAGCCGACCCCGCAAGGTGGGGATCACCGCAGATACCCGCGGTCTCACCAACGCCGTCCGCGACGTCCAGGCGGCGCTGATGTTCGACACGCACCCCGACCTCCGAGAGCCCGGCTTCGGCGAGGAGCAGCCGGAGCCGGGGAGCAGCACGTGAGCGACGACGAACCCGGCATCATCCGGTTCACCAGCATCGGCCAAGGACCTGACGGCCGGTACTACATGCCCGCCGAGGACGTCACCGCCCTCCTCCGCGGCATCGCCCGTGCGTGGACCGAGCACGCCATCGAGGGTGCCGGCTGGCGATCGCCGGAGGGCGAGGAGGTGGAGCTGGACCCGGCGACGCTGCGCACCATGGCCCGGATCTTGAGCCAGCAGGCGGACAGCTTGGAGGTGCAGCTGATCGCGCACCGCACCGAGGAGGAGCCGCCACCGACGTGACGTGTGCGGAGGGGCGCACCCCGACACGGGGTGCGCCCCTCCGTCATGCTCAGCCCTGGCTTCCGCCTATTCCGGCGGTGAGGAGCGCCTTCAGCAACTCAAGGGCCTGGTGCTCGGTGAACCCTGCGGTGACGTACGACTCGAATAGCTCGTGGAGCTGGGCTGAGGCTTGGGCGAGGGCGGTGATGGGGTCGGTGGGGTCGGACATGGTCAGTGCTCCTTGGTGGTGTGGGTCTGGCCGAGGTCGGCGAGTGCCTGGTCCCAGTTCTCGAAGGGGACGGCTCGGTCGTCGAGGTAGTGGGTCGCGGCCAACTTGCGGTCGGTGATCAGCAGCACGCCGCGGACGTCCCAGAACGGGCCGTCGTGGGCGGTGCGGCAGGTGAAGCCGTGGCTGGTCAGCCATTCGGCGACCTGGCCGGGGTCGCGGGTGGTGAGGATGAACACAGCGTTCTGCTTCATGAGGGCGCGGAGGCCGTCGAGGGCGCCGGGGATGGGCGGGTCGTAGATGGTGCCGTCGGCCCAACCGCGGCTGTAGGCGTGGATGACGCCGTCGAAGTCGATGGCGTAGGTCATGGGTCATACCTCCATCTCGTGGGGGCAGGCGCAGCAACCGCCGCGATTCGCGGGCCGGTGCACTGCGAGCCGATGCGTGTGCCCTTGGATGCGCTCGTACTTCTCGGGCGTGCTGTGTCCGTCCCACTGCGCCCGCGGGTCGTCGGCGGGAACGAGCTGGACGTGGGCGAAGAGTTCGGCGTCGCGCGGGTGGATGTGCCAGCTCATCTGGTAGCCGCCGACGAGGAGGTACAGCAGCTGCCAGCCTGGTTCGTCGACGTCGGCCGCGGTGGTGATGACGGCGTTGGCGGGGTGGAGCGCGGCGAGCCAGGCGAGGAGGTGGGCGCGCTCGCGGTACGCCTGGTCACGCTCGGCCTCGGCCCGCTTGGCGCGCTCCCGTTGCTCGGCGAGCTGCTGCCACCACGGCGTCTCGACGGTCGGCGCCCCCACGCTGCGCCACTTGTCCAGCGTCACCACATCGACGGGGCCGGACTGTAGGCACGGGAGACGGCGCCCATGAACTTTGTGCACGAAGGTGGCGAGCACCTCGGTGAGTACGGCGGCATGTTGGTCGCGGTCGCGCTGTACCTCGGCGCGGATCCGGTCGGCGGTCTTCACCTCGGCGGCGAGCTGCTCCATGCGACGGTCGCGGACGCCCAGGGCGGCGGTTGCGAGGTGGTCGTGGAGATGCCCCTCGACACCCGGCACGTCGGCGTCCCATGCGGATAGCGCCTGCTTGATCGCCGCCGCGTACTGTTCGCGCAGCGCGTCGTCCAATCCGCTGTCCTGCCCTGTCCGGGCACTGTCCGCCCTGGTCGCGGGGCTGTCCGTCTCGGTGTCCACCCTGCTGTCCTGGCTGTCCGTCCGACTGTCCACCCCGGTGTCCGGCCGCGCCTCGCACTGGGCGTCGTACGTGTGTCCCTCGGAGCAGCCCGACGCGCAGGGCCGGGCGTCCGGCGCGTCCGCCCAAACGACGCGCGTGTGGCCACCGTGCCCGTGGATGGCCATGGCGTCGTCGAGGTGGCCCCAGTTGACGGTGGAGGGGCGAGGGCCGCGCCAGCGGATCGTGACGGTGCCGTCGAGCCAGAGCACGCCGTCGGCCACGACGCCGGTACCGGATACGCCCGTGACGTCGTGGTCACGCTGGAGCCAGAAGACGCGGGCTGCGTGCCCGGTGGTCCGGATCGTGTGGGCGGCGACGGCGGCGATGTTGCGCGGGTCGTCGACGATCAGACTGGTGCTCTCGGTGCGGCAGTGCTGCCAGATGGCGTCGGCTATGGCTTCCATGAGCGGGTCGCTGTCGGTCCACGGCGGGGGCGTTGTACGGCTCCGCGCGGGCCGTTCCGGAGTCGCGGTGCTTTCGGGGGCCTCCTGGCCGAGGACCGCGCAGGCGACCGCGACGGCGCGCGGGTCGGGGCCGATCTGCTCGGCGTCCTCGACCGCGTTGTCGAGCCAGTCAGCCAGCGCCCGGACTGCAGTGGGGTTCATGGCGGCAGCCAGTTCGCCGACCGGCCCACCGAGACGGGTCCGGACTTCGTCGGCGTACCAGTCGCGGCACTCGACGAGTCCGGCCTTCCAGTGCGGCTTGGCGGCGCCCGAGAGGAGACGGAGGAGGGCGGCGGTCCGGCGTAGCGGCGCGGCGCTGGGGTCGGTCATCAGGACTCCGTGAGGATCAGTTCGGCGACCTTGTGGGCCGCGCGGATGTCGGCACAGGGCATCTCGTCGCCGTCCCGCTCGCACTTGCGGTAGCCGACGGGGCCGTGGAGCAGCAGGGTGTCGACGAGCCACCAGGTGAGCGCGGCGTCGTGGGGCACGTCGCTGTCGCGGAGCTTCTCGGCGGCCTGGCGGATCTCGCCGACCATCTCGGTGTCGGTCATCGGTCGTTGGTCTCCTGGTCGGTGAGGCTGCGGAAGCGGAGGGGCGCGCTGCGGGGCGGGGGCGGGTCGTTGCGGTGCCGCCAGGCGTGCGCCCCCTGGGTCGGGTGGGCGACGAGCCACGTGATGTTCTCGGCGGAGAGGACGAGCCAGACGGTCCACCAGACGGGCCCTTGGCGGCGCGCGGCCAGGTGGTACTTCTTCCAGTTGGCCCAGTCGGAGGCGCGGCGGGCGGGGCGCCAGCGGCCGAGGGCGTACCCGGCGGTGAACAGCACGGCGGCCACGGCGAGAGCTGCCGGGAGCGTGAGCGTCATCGAGTCACCTGGATCTCGTGGAGCGGGACGCCTCCGGTGAGCTGACTGTGCAGCTCGCGGAGCCGGGCGTGGGCGTGGGTGTCGCGCAGGTTGAGGGCGCTGCGGGCGGACTGCGGGAGCGTGAACCAGCACGGGCCGCAGAGGTACTTGCCACGGCCCTTGGGGCGGCGGCAGGACGGGCACGGGGTCGTGAGCATCAGAACCGCCACCAGCCGTCGTAGCCGCCAGGGAGGTCCGGGAAGTTGGCGAGCATCGGGCGCAGCAGCTCCAGGTGCTCCTCGATCGTCTCGGGCTTCTGCGCGCCCCAGTAACGCTCGCCGTCCCAGCGGCCCTGGCAGTCGCCGCCGTACCGGCCGTCGGTGTACGCGGTGAGGAAGGCGCGGGTGTCGGCGGGCTTGCTGTCCTGAAGGTCCCGCAGAGTGCCGATGCAGGCGACGGTGATGACCCGGCGGCCTTCACCATGGCCCTTGCTGTGGCGACGGAACCAGACGGCGTTGGCCATGGCCCAGTAGCGGCCGGACTCGGTGGGTTCGCCAACTTGAAGGCTGGTCAGGTCGATGGCGTAGGGGCGGCGGGAGATGAGGAATCGGTCTTCGCGGATCATGTGGGTGGTCTCCGATGGTGGTTGGGGGTGGGGTGCCCGGGGCGGGATTCGAACCCGCACGCCCCGTGGGCGGCCGCTTTTAAGGCGGCAGCGTCTGCCTTTCCGCCACCCGGGCTCGGGGCCCGGCCGCGTGGACGACGGCCGGGCCAGGGCGGGTCAGCGCTGAGGCCGCCAGTCGGTGAGCGGCGGCGTCTGCTCGGCGAGCGGGCAAGGGGTGTCTCGGGGGCACGGTTCGTCGCGGGCCTGCTGGATGAGTTCCAGCGGTTGGCGTCCTGCGGCGAAGCTCAGTCCGTCCCATTCGGCGGCCGGGTCGCGGGCGACGATCCAGTCGGGCCCGACAGCTTCGATGCGAACGCAGTCGTAGTGGTCGCGGCCGAAGGCGCCGTAGGCGAAACCATGGATCTCGTCGCCGATGGCGAGGGGGCGGGCAGTCATTGCGTCTCCTGGGGCTGGTAGGTGTCGATGTCGGGCAGGTCGTGGATGCGCCGGCCGCGGAGGCGGTCGGGCTGGCGGGTCGGGGCGCGCCGCAGGCGCCGGGCTCGGGGCTGCGCCTCGGCGAAGAGACTGAGCTGCCCGGGGCCGGGCCCGCGGCGCGTAGTCATCGGGCGTCGCCGTCCTCGACGCGCCCCCAGCTGACGGTGCCGCGCTCGACGTGGCCGGATGCGCGGCTGGTGCCGGTGCGCTCCCCGGTCTCCTCGTCCCGGTCGGCCATGTAGTTGGTCCAGAAGGAGACGCGGGCCCGCGCTGCGCCGATGCCGCCGTACGGGCCCTCGTACTCGGTGACGGTCTTGCCGTCGCGCAGCTGCTTGGTGATGACGGCGCGGTAGACGGTGGTGCCCTTGGCCATGCCGATGGAGCGGGCCATCAGTGGTCGCTCCCCTCGGCCGGGGCGGTGTCGTGCGGGGTGGGCGGCTTCTCGATGGTCCGTACGGTGGTCGTCCGGACCACGCGCGCCGGCCAGCCCAACAGGCCGGCCTCGGCCGCGGCGTGGCGTCCCAGCGCCTCCGCGCGGTCCGCGAACTCCGGACAGTCGGTAATCCACGCACCGGTGGGGCGTTGGATCTCCACGTGCCAGGCGGTCGCGATCGGCTGCGCCTGGTCCAGAGCGCCGGGCGGGAGGACGTGGCGGGCGGTGTAGATCGCGACGGCTGCGGTGAGCGCGGCGGTGAGGTCGGTGATGCCCTCGGGGGTGCCGAGCTGTACGGGCGTGGCGCGAAGGGTCTGCTCGATGACGGCGGCGAGAGGCCGGAGCGCCTCGGCGGGGTCGGCGGCCATCAGCTGGCGTCCTCTTCGGCCTGGGCGGCGGCGAGGAACAGCGCGCCCCCGTCGCCGCTGCGGCAGTACGCCTCGCGGTGTCCGGCCGGGCGGGCGCACGGCGGGTACGTCTTGCCGCTCACGCCCTGCGTACGGCCGCAGAGCGGGACGGGCGTCAGGGCCTCGCGGAGTTCCGCCATGGCGGGCCTGACGAATCGGGTCCACGGGGTCCAGCGCGGGTCGTCCGGGTAGGGCTGGTCCAGCAGTGGGGCGACGGCTACGAGCGCGGAGGAGACTCGGCGGCGGGCGGTACGGGCGCGGTCGAGCGCGGCGCGCAGTTCATCGCGCTCGGTCCGGGCCTTGTCCAGCTCGGCCAGCAGCGCGGAGATGTCCTCCGGGGCGTGAGCGACGAACTCGGCGTCGTCCTGGGTGCGGTTGCCGACGTAGCCGAAGTCGATGACGAGTGTGTTGTCCTCGCTGACGACCAGGCGGCTCAGGGTCGGGGCGTGTGTCTCGACGTGCCACGGTCCGCTGGTCGCCGCGTTCTCGCGCTGGCGGATTCCGGCCTCGCGCTCCGGCGACCACTGGGCGAGGGCGTGCTGGTGCCAGCTGCGAGCGTCTCCACACGTGGCGCAGAGGCCCGGTGCGCGCGGCGCGTCGGGCACGAACTCGGCGCACTGCGTTGCGGGGGTGGTGGGTTCGGTCATCGGGGTGTGGCCTCCGGTGGTTGAGGGCCCGGCCGCCCGCTGGCGGCCGGGCCAGGCGGGTGGTCAGCTCGCGATCTGCAACGGCTGCGGCCTGCCAGCCGCCCGCCACCGATCGACGATCTCCCCCGGCACACGGCCGATCGGAGAGCACTCGATGCCCTGCTGCTTGGCCCAGGCGCGCACGACCGCAGGTTCGTAATCCCGCTCGACGGCCTTGCGGGGCTTCTTACGCGCGGTCGGGCGCAGCTCGTCCTCCCGGGCGCGAAGCTCAGCCAGGCGCTGCTCCAGCTGCTCGGCCTCTTCGGTGATGTGCGCCAGCTCGGTGTCGGCGGCGTGGCGGGCGCGGAGGCCGGTGAGGGCGGCGCGGGCGCGGGCGCCCTGGTCCTGGACGTCCGGGTCGGGGTGTCCGTCGGCCCAGGCGAGCAGCTGGCTGACGGGCAGTGGCTGCTCCTCGGTCTGCGGGGCGGGGGGCTCGGGCTGGTGATCGTTCGTCGTCTGCACGGCGGGTTCCTCCTTGGCGGGGAAGTTCTGGTGCGGAAGTTGCGGGGCGGGGTGGCGGGGGACGTCGGGCTGTGCCTCATCGAGGAGGCGACGGAGGGCGGCGATGGTCATGGGCCGCTGCTCTCCTCGACCAGGGCGGCGGGCTCCTCCACGAGCTGGTGGTCCGCCCGGGGTGCGCCGCAGATCTCGCCGTACGCCTCGGCGCGGCAGGGGCCGCCGTCGTCCTCGTACGTGTGGCTGGTGACTCGTGGCCGGGCGGCCGGGGCGACGTGCTCCAGCGCGTTCGCCCACGGATCGTTCGCGGACGAGTGCTCGCCGATGACCTCGACCGGGGCGATGGCGTAGGCGAGCTTGTCGGCGACGTCGTGCAGGTAGTCGCGCTCGCCGATGGTCTCGTCCAAGGCGCGGTCCAACTCGGCGGCGCGGGCGCGGGCTTCCCGGCGTCCGCGCCGGGCTGAGGCCAGGGCCAGCCGCAGTCGGGCGTTCTCCTGCTCTTCCTCCCAGCGGGCGAGGCACGCGCCGGTGCGGTCGTCCTGGGCCTGGTTCAGCTCGGCGCGGACCTGGCCCAGTTCGGCGTCCGCCACGGCCATCACCGCGTCAGTGATCCACGTGATCCATTCGTTGATCCGCTGCGCGCCCGGCTCGTCAAACAGCTCGGCGTCCTGGAGGCCGAGGCGCATGTTCGGCCCGAACGCCGCCTCGTACCGGGCGCGCCGCTCGGCGTCGGCCACCGGCACGGGCTGGCGTTCGAGGACCGTGCTGGCCGCGTCCGGCTCTTGGCAGTCGGGCGATGAGCACGTCACGTACCCGCCGCTGCCCAGGAACAGGCCCGCTGTGCCGCATGCCGGGCAGCGGCCCTGAACGAGTGGCATGCCAGCGGCCAGGGTGGCCGACGAGCCGGGGAGTTCCTTGGCGGGCGCGGCGGCGGACTGTGCCTCGTCGGCCATGCGGCGCAGCTCGTGCGCGGCGGCGTGCACGTCGCGCATGTGGTCGTCCGTGAGGTCGCGCAGCCGCTCGGACTCGTCGAGCGCGTCGGCGGCCTGGCGGAGCACGGTGGCCCGGTCGGCGCGCTCGGCCCGGAGCTGCTCGACCTGGTTCTGGAGACGTCCAGCGCCCTGCGCCGTGGCGTTCAGATGGGCGGCCCACTTGTCCCGCTCGGCCCGGACGCGGTCCAGTTCGGCGAGGACGGTACGGGTCGCGCTGTGGCCGGGCAGTCCGGCGGCCACGCGAGCACGGATATCGGCTTCGCGATCCGGCGTCAGCGGGACCGGGAAGACGTGGGGCTCGTTGTTCTGCCGGTGGCCAGCTGTCTTGATGCACTGCGCGCCGGTCGGCGAATGGACGTCGCACAGCGGGGCGGGGCTGGTGGTGTCGGTCATCGTGCTCCTCGATGTGGTGGGGTGTGGGTTGCGGCCGCCCCTGATTCGCGCAGGGGCGGCCGTCCTGCGGACGGTGGTCATGCGGTGGGGCGCTGCTCCAGCCCGTCGGTCGAGGCGTGGACCGGGCAAAAGTCGTCGCCGTCCGGGTCGCACTCCCAGCCCTCGTTGGCCACCAGGTACTGCCGGGCGACGGCCAGCCGCTCCTGGCGGGTCATGTCCTCGCTGACGAGGTAGTCCCGGGTGTCCTCGTGGCCGCAGTGGTCGCAGAACACGGTGATCTGGGACGGGTAGCGCGGGTCGTCCGGGTCGCGGAGGATCGCAGACAGGGCCTCGGGGCTGATGGATGCGGGCTGGTCGGTCATCGGGGGCCTTCGGTCGGTGTGATCGGACGGGGTGGTCACTGCTGCTCCTCGGGGAGTTCGATCCGGGCGGTGATGATCAGGCGGGTGCCGGGCGGGAAGTCCGCGGCGATGGCACGGAAACCGGGCCCGCTCTCGACGCCGCTGCTGCCCTTCTCGGCGCCCTCCGGGCCCCAGAAGAAGCCGAGCAGCCTGGGCGGGTCCCCGTGCCGGTAGCCGTCGATGTAGCTGGGGTGGAGGGTCAGGACGGCGGTGGTCTCCGGGTTGCCGGCGGACAGCACCTCGTTCGGCTTGGAGTGCCTCAAGCACTTCCAGTCGCGGCTGATGTGCTCCAGGTCGCGGCGGCTCGTGTACTCCACGAAACCGCGCTCGGCACAGCCCGCATGGGTGCAGACGCGCGTCAGAGTGCGACGACGGGACGGGCCGCTCACCGGGCCTCCCCCATCAACCGCGCCGGCCCCATGCCGAACCAGCGCGGCAAACCCGGCCGCGGCGTCTGCCCGGTATCAGCCGCCGCACAGGCGATCACCCGGAGCAGCCCGTCCCGCCGGTCACCCGGCGCACGCACACCGCTTTGCACATCGGCGAGAACGGGGCGGAGCGGGTGCGCCTGGACGACGATGCGGCCGCGGGTGGACTCCTGGCAGTGCCGGCCGCCGATGTGGAGCCAGTCGGCGAAGTCCAGCCCGGCAGCGAGCGCCAGGCGGTCGACGCGGTCGCCAAGGTCGGGGCCGCCGTCAGTCCAGGCGTACTTGACGCGGGCGCCACCGTCGGGGCGGCGGAAGACGATCCACAAGAAGGTCTCGGGGTCGTGATCGTCGAGGATGCCGTCGACGACGGCGTGCTCCACGGGCGCGGGGTCGTTCGTGGGGGTGAGCGTCGGCGGGCTGGTGGTGAAGGTGGTCATTGACCGGTCTTTCGGGTTGAGGTGCGGATGAGGGCAAGGAGCTGCCGGTCGCCACGGCGGCGGCGAGGCCATCGCATGTACTGCCAGGTGCCGAGCGGCAGACCGGCGATGGTGATCACGAGGACCATGAAGGCGATCACGTCGAGCACGACGAGCGACTCCTGTCCACGACGGCAGAGGTGATCGAGCCGGGCACGGGCGTCTTGCGGGACCCGCGGCAGCCGGTGCTCTGGCCGGGGGCGTTGTGCTCGCGGATACGGCCATCGCGGGTGATCGCGTAGTCGCGCTCGCAGGTGCGGCACACACCGCGCGGTGACCGTGACCGCGGCCGTGGCCGACGTCGCTTCACGGACCGTGTGGCGGTGCGGACTTCGAAGCCGCTGGCGATCAGCTCTTGGGCAACACGGGAGGCGATGCCGGCGGAGGTGGCCTGGGAGGAGGGGGTGATGAGCTGGTATTCCTCGACGGCGGCTCGCATGGCGGCGAAGGCGGCGGCGGGGATGGGCTGCTTCATGCGGTCTCCTCGGTGCGGTAGGTGGGGTCAGCGGCGGCCTGCTGCTGCGCGGCCCAGGCTTGGAGGCGGGCGTCGTGGCTGGGGATGGCGATCCGTCGGCCGCGGGGGCTAGTGCAGCGCTGCCAGGCGGGGGCGTGGCACCAGGGGCAGCGGATGCCGTGCTCGGGGTGGGTGGTCTGGTCGGTCATGAGGCGGCGGTCTCCTCGAAGCCGTCGTCCGGCTGGGGGACGGTGCCGGGCGGGAGGGCGGCGAGGGCGGCCCGGGAGGCGGCGAGGCGTCGCTGTATCTCTCGTTCGGTCTCGGCGCGGTCGGCGGGGTTTTCGCCGGAGTTGGTGAGGCGGCTGGCGTCGATGCGGGTGGGGTGGGCGTCGCGGCGGCGTTGGCCGCGGCCGTTGACGCAGGGCCGCCCGGCGCCAGCGGCGCAGTGGGGGCAGGGGGCGGCGAACTCGGGGCGGCGGCTGAGGGTTTCGCGGCCGACGGCGTTGAGGATCGCCCGGCCGCGGCCTTCGGCGTCGACGGCCGGGCCGCTGGTGATGGCGGCGGTGGGCGTCCGCGGCGGGAGCTGGCCGCTGGCGGCAGCGGCGAGGAGGGCGCGGCGGTTGCGGATCGACTCGGCGCCGGACTCGTTGGGGCGGCCTTCGTACATGACGTTGGCGTCAGCCAGGCGGGCGTTGCGGATCTGCTGCCGGTGGTGACGGACGTGGTGGGGTTCGAGCCAGCGGCGCTTGGTGGGGTCGAATCGGGCGGCGCCGTCGAGGGTGGTGCTGCCGTAGAAGGCGGCGACGGCGTCGAGGGTGTCTTGGTCGAGGGGGATGTCGCGGAGGGCGGCGGCCCAGGCTTTGGTGGCGACGATGCTGGGCTGGCGGTTGTCGAACGCGGCGGCGTGGGCGAGGAGCTGCTTGGCTTCGTCCGGTGTCATGGCGGGTCAGGTCTCCTCGGTGGGTAGGGCGAGCCATCCGGCGACTCGGGCGTCGGTGCCGGTGAGGGGTTGCGTGGGCTGGAACGGGACGACGTCGGCGCCGACTGCGGTGGGTAGTCCGAACTCCTGCTGGGGGGCGGGGTTGGCGGGCGCGTCGGTCAGGGCGCGCCAGGCTGGAAGGAAGTAGCTGCCGGAGCGCGGCTGGGTCCGGGCCCCCTGCCAGCTGGCTCGGGCGGAGGTGACGAGGGCGGGGATGCCGCAGCGCTGGATAAGCGCTTCGATGACGAACCACTCGGCGGGCTTGAGGTCCCATCCGACGATGAGGCGGGCGGTGGTGAGGGCGTCGACGAGTGGGCGGCAGGTGTCGGGGATTCGGGGGCGGTCGCCGATGCGCGGGAGCCCACCGTCTGAGCTAGCTGGCTTGTTCCTCTCCTCCTCTGCAAGAGGAGGAGAGGGGACGGGACGGGACGGGACGGGGTCAGCGTCACCGTGACGCCCGGTAGACGCGTCTACATCTACGTCTACATTTCCTGGGCCACTGCCTCTGGCCTGCCCGGATTCGCTTCCAAGATCTCCGCCGCGTTCGTGGTCAGCACCCGAACTCGATGCGAACTTGTCATCAACTCGATGCCAGTTGCCTTCAGATTTCGCGTCAACTCGATGCGAGTTCGGCTCCGATTCGGTGTCGGACTTCTCGCCCTCGCCGCCTGCGGATGCACCGCGCTTGCCTTCGCGCCACCGCTGCTGACGCTCGGACTTGGCCTTGCGCGCGGCGTCCGTCTCGGCCCGACTCGGGTTCTTCTCCAGGTACTGGTGGATCACGTACGAGTTGGCGTCGACTTCGGCACACGAGGGGCAGTTGTGGCCACGCTGGTGCCACAGTCCAGCGTCGACGAGCGCCTTGATCATCCGGGGGGTGCCATACATCTTGGCGACGTGCTTGGGGATCACGCCGTCGGTCACCTGCTGCGCAGCCCACGACCCGCATCGGACGTAGAGGCCGACCGCTGGGGTCCCGGCTGCGAACACCTTGGGGTGGCAGTGGAACCCATCATCGATCTTGAACCAGGACACCGAGACTTCTTTCGTGGAGCGGGGATCAGGGCATGCGGAAGAAACCCCCAGTTCAAGGCGGCTTTCGATCAACCCTGTAATGAGAATAGCGTTCGCGGTCGATATTCGCGATGGCCGATCGCGAAGAGATGCGACACGAGGTATGCGTACGCCGTTCGCGCATGCCATCCTGTTGTTCATGGATGACCTCGACGCGCGGATCGTGGCCGCGGCGAAGAAGCGCTCGCGGGCCGAAGCCGCCTTCAACAGGGCGGACGCGGACCTGCGTGAGCTGCTGGTCGAGGCCCGAGCTGTGGGCAAGGGCCCGTCGCACATGGCGAAGTTGACCGGGTTCACGCGTGAGTGGGTGGCGAAGATCGCCCCCGATCCTGCCAAGACGCGGAAGATCCGCATCGTCCGCAGCAAGTCGACGGACCAGGCGGCCGAGCCCCGCGAGTCCTGATCGCGTCATCGCGAGCCCCCTTCCGGCCGGCGCCCCCGTGGCGCTTCCGGCTGGCAGACGTGCTCGATCACGTGCGGCGTCGGGCACCCAGAACCGTGGACGGACGGCAGCACCTCCACCAGCCGCACCCCGGCCGCCGTCTCCCGCAAGCACCAGGCGAGCCGGTTCGGCGTCGTGAGCGCGGCCGCCTTCGCCGCGGTGAGCCGCAGAGCGTCCGCGATCACCGTGTAGGGCAGGCCAGCCGTCTGGCGCAGCACGGCGGCCGAGCACCGGTCACACCGCCGGTGCTCCGCTCCCGTGGCGGCCGCCCTGCTCACCGGGCCCCCGCGTCCGGCAGCAGCGTCAGCGCCCGCTCGTACTGCAACTCCAGTTCGACCAGGGCCGCCCGCGGCCGCGGGTCCTTCTCCGCCTCGGCGCGCAGCAGCGGCATGCCGGAGTCGATCCCAGCCAGGGCCTCGTCCCGGGCGGCCGGGCGACTCTCGGCGTACCAGAGGGTCTCAGTGGGATCGCCGACGTCGAAGAGCCGAAGGTGGGGCTGCATGCGCCAGGTGCGGCTGACCCAGACCAGGGCGACACCGGGGTTGCGGCAGATCATGATGCCGTCGGGGTCGGTGGTCCCCTCCGGGAGGTGGCTGTCGCGGCGCCGCATGCCCGGCGTCGTGAGGAACGGGCAGGCCCGGACGGCGTACGTGGCGCAGTCGCGGTGCGAGGGCGGTTCCGGGGAGACGCGGTTGACCGCACACATGGGGCCGATGACGAACGCGGCGTTGGCGCCGAGGTGGCCGCCGCAGAGCCAGCACAGCCGGAAGCGCACGGCGTCGTCGAGCTTGCCGGTGCCGATGACTCGGAAGTCGGGGGTGCCGTCGATCCATGCGACGAACCAGGGCACCGGATAGCCGGACCGGTTCCGGGGCAGGCGGGCGATGCGCGGCGGCGGGGTGGGGAGGGCGCGGGTCATGAGGTGAGGTCCCTCCCGCATGAGCACACGACGGTCCCCGCGCGGGCGGTGAGTTGCCGCCAGCGGTGGAAGGGGCACGGCGGGACGAGGCCGGGGCCGGGCGGGTGCTGGACGATGGCCCAGCGCGGGTTGTAGGGGCCGCCCATGGCGCGCAGGGGGAGGGTGTCGGAGCAGGCGAGGCAGCGGCCGGCCCTGCCGCCGGGCAGTTCTTCGGTCATGTCGGTGCGGGACCCGGGGCAGTTCTTCGGCGGGTTGATGTGGCGGGGGCTGAACAGGAGCTGGCGCCCGGGCGGCCCGTCTGGTTCTTGGCCGGCGCCTACGGCCTTGCCGTCGCACAGGCCGCATACGGGCTCACTGGCGGGCGGGGTGTCGCAGGAGAGGAAGGTGGCGCCCTGCACGTGGCCGGTGCACCACAGGTTGTAGACGAGGCGGCCGTTGGTGTAGCGGATGCCGGAGCGGACGCGGTGCCAGCGGGTCATGGCGCGGGTGCGGACGAACCGGGGGCCCTCGGTGAGGGGTTCGGCGTCGGTGGGGCCGTGGCTGCCGGTGATGGGTGGTAGGAGGGCGACGGGCATCCGGAGCTCCTGGTGCTGGGGCCCGGGGCGGTGGCGTGGGTGGCCCACCCCGGGCCGGTCGGCGGGGTCAGTCGTGGTCGTAGAACTCGATCTCGATGCCGTCGCGGCGGACGGTCACGCGGGCGTGGTCGCCGAACGCGTCGAGGAGCACGTCGTAGAACTCGCCACCCTCGACGGCCGCTTCGAGGGCCTTGCAGCGCTCGAAACGGGCCTGGTCCGGGCCCTCGTACCGTGCGCCGACCCTCTTGCGGGGGCCGTCGGCGTCCTCCACCCACTCGCCGCCCGTCACCTTGCCGATGCTGGGATGCGTGAACGGCTCCAGCTCGTACGTGTCCTCGACATCGCGGTCAGCGTCCGTGCGGATCCACACGCCGTGCACGTTGAAGGTGCAGGGGTCGCCGTCGTTGAAGTACGGGGTGTACTGGCGCCAGCCGAATTCGAGAATGGTCGGGTCGTCGAGGACGGCCTGAAGGATCGGCTGAAGCTCTTCGAGCGGGCGCTGCTTCTTGCGGTCCTCGCCTTGAGTGATCTCGCCCTCGACAGGGATACCGAGGAAAGAGCGGGTAGTGGTCACTGGTCGCCTCCGGGCGTGGTCATGAGCAGGTGAGAGAGCGGTACGGTCTTGCGCTGGCTGCCGGACATCCACGGCTTGATGGGCATGCCGCCGATGTAGTCCGTCGGGGACGGCAGCCAGCCGAGGTCTTCGAGGACGTGCTGCTCGGCGATGAGCCGGACCGGGACCTTGACAGTCGTGCGCGCCTTCGGGACGTCGAGGGTGACGCCGAAGATGCGCTGGCACAGCCAGATGCCCTCGGTGTGGTGGTAGAGGGAGCGGTGCCGGACGTCGCCGATGATGCGCTTGGAGCTGTCGATGAACTCGTGGATCGGGAGGTACAGCTCGGCCTCGCCGCCCCATTTGCGGGCGGAGGATTGGGCGTGGTGCCAGGAGTTCACGCGGTGGTGTCCTTCCTGGCGGAGGCGCCTGCGGCCTCGTCCTCCCACTGCTGGGCGACGTGTCGCAGCACGTAGGCCGCGGCCTGCTTGCTCAGGCCGCTCGCGGCGGCCTCGATGGAGACGCCGCCTTCGGTCTGGCCGGGGCGGATGATGACGAAGGCGAGGGCGTCGCGGCCGTCGATCGCGGTCATGGTGGCCTCGGCGTTGTCGGGCTGAGGGCTCATGTGGTGAGGTGTCCGTTCTGGTCGTAGGCGTCGGCCGCCTCAGCGGCCTGGATGGCGATGGCCTGCTCGGCGCAGACCTTGTGCGCCGGGGATCGCTTCGAGTCGCGGAGGTTGGTGTCGGCGCCGCAGTAGCGGCACGGCTTGGGCCTGGCCGCCCAGTGAGCCGAGGACCGCCAGTTGAGGAGCGGCGCCGAGCCGGTCATGCCGTCTTCTTCCGGCCGGGGCCGGTGCCCCGGCCGCGACGGCGGAGGATTTCGCGGCGCTCGTCCTCGCTCCAGCCGCCCCACACACCGTGATCGATCCGCTGCTCAATGGCCCATTGCCCGCAGATCTCCAGGACCGGGCAGCGGCGACACACGGCCTTGGCCTCCTCGATCTGCAGGAGCGCCGGGCCGGTGTTGCCGATGGGGAAGAACAGCTCGGGGTCCTCCTCATCCGCGCAGGCCCCGTGGATCTGCCAGCGGTCGTTGTCCTCGGTGTGGAGTCCGGTGATCCATAGGGTGGTCATGCGTTCGTCTCCTTGCCGAAGATGGCGGTGTACGTGGCGCGCGCCTGCTCCCTCTCGCGGGCGTCCTGGACGTGTGCCGGGTCGACGCAGCCCTCGTAGTCGCACTCCGGCCGGGCGTTGCCCTCGGCGTCGCGGCCGGTGCGGATGCGGAACGCGACGCGGTGGGCCGTGTGGAAGTGCCCGCCGTAGCGGAGTCCGGGGACGTTGTTCTTCGTCCAGTGGCCGGTCCAGCGGAGGTGCCCGCCGGCGACCGGTTCGGTGCGGGCGCGGAAGGCGGCCTCCAGGGTGGCGGCAGCCTTCGTGCCGGGCTTGGCCTTGGGCAGGCGGAGGGCGGCGCGCGTACGGGCGACGGTGCGGCTGCTGACGTGGAGCTGCTGGACGATGGCGTGGTCGGGCAGGTCCTGGTGGAGGAGTGCGGCGATGTCGGCGCGGATCTTCATGGGGCCACCGCCTGGCCGAAGAGGTCGAGCTGAGCGCCGTCCTCACCGTGTGGAGCGGGTTGGGGCTTCGGTGCCCTCTCTTCCGCAAGCTGGATGAGGCGTGCGGCGATCCACGCGGTGACCGCAACGTGCCGCATGACCTCCTGATGGAACTCGCGGAGCCACTTCTCCTTGCCCTCCCAGTACTCCGCGGCGACCAGCCACCGCCACTGCTGCTTGCCGCAGGTGCAGCACATGACTTCGTCGCCGTGGCTGCCGGTCTCGGGGTCGCGGACTTCGCAGATGACGGTCTCGACGCTGGGCCCGCACCAGCGGCAACCGCGGCCTGCCATGGCGCGGCCTGTGCTCTCGGGGATGCTCATCGGGTCACCGCCCCGAGGTCGGGCCACTGCTCGCCGGGCGCCAGTTCCCGGATGTGCAGCACGAGCTGGCCGCCCTTGACGACGTGGCCGAGACGCATGTCGGGGCCGAGGAGCCGGGTGTGGTCGTCGTCCTCCAGCAACCCGGCGTCCACGAGCCCGTCCACGGCGGCCTTGAAGGAGGGGTACCAGTTGGCGGGGTCGCGGCGGCCATTCGTGGGCGGGTGGAGCACGCCGAGGACGTGAGCCCGCTGGAACAGCGCGTCCGGCTTGGCCTCGGCGAGGGCGTCCATCAGGGTCGAGGACTCGCTGACGGCTTCCATGGCTGCGGCGCGGATGGCGGCTGTGCGTTCGGCTCGCTGCCGGTAGTGCGGGCGCTGGTTGGCGTTGAGGAGCTTGAGCCCGGTCTTGAGGGTGACGGTGTAGGTGCGAGGGGCGGGGCCCGCCCCGGCCGGAGCCGGGACGGGACGCGCGGGCGTGAAGCCGGGCAGGGTCGGGGCGGTCACGATGCGCCGCCGTTCCGCCGTGCCCGCGACCGCCGGATCTTGTTCGCGCGCTGCGAGTACTCGCGCTCAGCACGCAGGCAGTCCGCGCAGGCCGCCTCACCGCGGTACAGGTGCCGCTTGTAGCCGCCGGTCGTGCCGTGATTGGTGATCGGCGCCAGCGTCTTCCCGGCTCCGGACTGCGTCCGCTTGGCGTTGGTGTTGGCCTGGCGGCAGGCGTCGTCGATGGGCTCGTGCTTGCGCATGTGCCGCTGGTAGGCGGCCAGCGTTCCGCAGGGGGCGAGGGGCCGAGTACGGCGCGGGGCCTTGAGGCCGATGTCCTCGATGAGCTGGTCAAGCTGGGCCTCGGTCAGTTCAGGCATCGTGGCCCTCCTCGTCCGGCCAGACGATGCGGGGCTCGACGCGGACGGCGCGCCCGTCGCGGATCACGACGCGCCACAGGTCCGTGTTCTCCTCGCCCTCGCACTCCAGGCGGCCGGTGAAGGTGTGGCCGGGGAACAGGTCGAGGCAGCGCTGTACCTGTTCGACGAGACCTCGGGCGCGGTATTCGTCGATCTGTCGCATGACTAGCGCGGTGCCGGTGCGGCGGACGAGGGTTCCCTCATCGGTGTCGACGGAGGACTCATCGATGCGCAACGTCAGGTCGATGTCGACGGCGCCGTACGTCCCACGGCCGATCGGCTCGAACGGGCTGTTCTTGATTTCGTTCCAGGTCAGCGGTGGCGCAATGGTGAACTCGCCGGTGACGCGGGTGGTGTAGCTCATGCCGGGTCCCCCAGGGTGGTGTCGGTGGTGGTGAGGCCGAGGGCGTCGAGCAGCTGCTGCTCGTCCTCGGGCGAGACGGCGCGGCGCTGCACCATCGCGACGGCGTCCGCGTGCTCCTCGGCAGTGATCTCGCGGGCCGTGCACAGCGCCCCGAATCCCTTAGCGGCCATCAGCGGCCTCCTCAGCGGGCGTCTCGCATCCGCACGTCCAGCAGCGGCGGGAGCCGTCCGCGCGGACCGCGTGGTACCGGACGCGCATTTCGTCCGGGCACACGCGGGACTCGCACAGGTCCGCGGTCGTCATGAGCGCGGCGAACTCGGTGGCGTCTTGCTCCTCGAGGGCCGCCGCATCCTCGGCGGCGGTGCCGGCCGGGCGGGCCCGCAGGGCGCGCACTCGGGTCTCCACGGCCCAGGTAAGGACGGCGGCCGCGGCGACGACGGAGGCGACGGCGAGCGCGCTGATCGTGTCGGTCACCGGGCCACCTCGCTCGACTTGTCCGCATCGGCCGGCGGGGTGGTGAGCGTTCCGGCTGCGGTCACTTGCTCGCGGCACATGAAGTCGTTCGACTTCTGCTCGGCAGCGAGTTGGGCGTCCAGGTCGCGGCGGGCGCGTTCGCTCAGCTCCAGCCGCCGAAGCGCGTCGGCGCCAGCCACCCGGGCCCGGTCCGCGGCGTCGAGCGCGTCCTTCATGGCCTGGTGGGCGGTCATGGCCGCGGCCTGGTCCTCGGCGCCCTCGCGCCGGTAGCGGGCACAGGCTCGGAGCACACGGTCGAGGCGGGCGCGCAGCTGCTTGGCCTGCTTGCCGCGCACGGCGCGGGTCAGCTCCAGCCGGTCCGACAGCTCGTCGTTACGCCCGGCGAGCCGGATTACAGCGGCGCGGGATTCGGCCAGCTCGGCCCGTAGCTCAGTGCGCTGCTCGGCGAGTTCGGCGACGCGGGCCTGCAGCTCGGTGATGCGGCGCTTCCAGGGGTGCCACATCAGCGGTCACCCGCTTCGGCCTGGTGCGGCACCAGCGGCCACTCCGGCGCGCAGTACGCGTTCGGGTTCGTCTTGCGGTGGTGTTCCTGGAGTGAGGCGGCCTGCGCGGCGGCCCACTCGACCTGTGCGGCGTGCAGCTCGTCGAGCGTCATGGCGGCCAGCCGCTCGTACCGCTGGCCCTGGCGCCACGCGACCCGGCACGCGGCGATCGCGTCAGCGTCGGCCGAGTGCGCGCCGTCGAGCCGCACCTCGTAGTGCTGGCACAGGTGGGTGAGTGTCCGCTTCCCGGGACGGTAGCGGTCCATCTGTTTGTCGATCACGAACGGGTCGACCACCCGCAGGTCGTCGCCGAGGCGTTCGGTCAGCGGCGTCATTCCGTACCGGCGGGCCTCGCGGTCCAACACGGTCACGTCATAGCGGGCGTTCATCGCCACGATCGGCACGCCGGACAGCACCACCTGCGACAGAGCGGCGAGCAGGGTTTCGACGACCTCGCGCAGGTCGGCGCCCTCCGCGCGGGCCCGCTCTGTGGTCACGCCGTGAATGCGGGCGGCCTCGGCGGGGATCTCCTCGCCGTCCACGTCGGACAGCCAGTTCGCGGACTGGGTGGGCTGGTTGCCGCCGACCTGGACGACGCACGCGGTGACGATGCGCGCGGTCTCCGGGTCGAGGCCGGTGGTCTCCAGGTCGTAGCCGCACATGCGGTTCAGGTGCCAGCTCATCGCCGTGCCCCCGATCCGGGCTGCGCGGCCGCCGGCCACTCCGACGAACCAGGCTCACCTTGCTCACTGGCCGGAGCGGGCGCGGGAGCTGCCGCCTGCTGGTGAATCTCATCGACCGTCACCCGCGGCAGCGGGAATTCGTCGTCCGCCGTCACCTCACCGCGGTTGATCGACTGGAACGCCACCAGCAGCTGAGCGACGTCGTGCTCCGTCCACTTCCCCGACGGACGCCCGAGCTTCGTCTCGATGCGGTCCTGCGTGACGCCGATCCCCTCGAACGCGCGGATGGCGTCTGCGATCCGCTGAGGGAGCGGCTTGCCTCCGCCGTCCTGGAGGGTCTTGTTGCAGAGCTGCTTGGCCTCCTCGACGAACCAGGGCGGGAGGATCGCGAAGATGGCCTCACGGACGCGGCGGGCACCGTTGTTGGCGTTGTTCTCGTAGATGTCCCGCATGTCGGTGAGCTGCTTCGGCCCGGTCTTCTGGTCCCTCTTGTGCGGGACGATGAAGGTGGAGGAGTTGCGGGAGTTCTTCTCCACGTCCCAGGCGAACGCCTGCATCTCGGACTGCCCGAACTCGTCGTCGCGGCGCATCTCCACCAGGCCGTACTGGATGTTGCCCCAGCAGCGGGCGAGTTCCCGTGCGAGGTGGACGGAGGCGCCGGTGATGGTCCCCTGCCCACGGGAGTAGCGGAAGAACGCCCGCTCGGCGAGGAACGGCTGGGTGCAGGACTGACGCATCTCAGCGATGGCGGCGTTGATGTCGCGCGGGCACTGCTGGGCGACGACGATCGCGGCCTGCACCTCGGCGACGGCGCGGGACTGCTCGACGGCGGTGCCCTGCCCGATGCGGGCCGGGGCTGCGGCCGGGCTCATGCGCTGCTCGGCGGGGTAGTTCACAGGTACTCCTCGGTGTCACGGATGGCCGCCCACGCGGGCAGGGAGAGGTAGGCGATCTCGTCGCTGTAGCCGGGCCAGACGCCCGACTCGGTGCACTCGGCGAAGACTTCGAGTGCGCGCCGGTTGCGGGCGGCGCCGATCCGGCGGGCCTCGGCGTCCATCTCCACGACCGTCACCACGTAGGGGGCGGTCTTCTCCTGGCAGACGAAGACGAACGCCGCGGTGTCGTCGGCGAGGTCGAGCGCGCGGGCCGCGGCCCGGTACCAGTCGTCTTGCTGGTGGTAGCCGAGCTCCTGCACCGCGCGAGCCAGGGCCTGCGGCTCGGCCGAGCGGCACGTCTTGTAGTCGGGGATGATGAGCCGCCCGCTGCGGGGGTCGGGCAGCCAGTCGAAGCGGGCCCGTCGCATGACGCCGGTGGGGCGGTCGCGCCAGAACAGGGACTGCTCCGGCTTGCCTCGGGCCGGGTCAAACAGGGCGGATGCGACCGGGTGGCGGCGCAGGGCGTCGGCCATGTCGTGGACCTGCTGGTACTCGGCAGGCTTGAGCGGGATGCCGCCCTGGTCGCGGATCGCCGCGACCTCTGCTTTGACGGCGTTCGTCGTCCACTTCTCCGCGTCGACCCGTACGAGGTCGGGGCCTTCGCCGAGGACGAGCCGATGCGCGGCGTTGCCGAGCTCGAAGGTCTTCTTCGGTTCCTGCGGGGTGTCCTGCGCGTGCCGGAACAGGGCGGGGCAGGACGGCGGGAGGAGCATGCGGGCGCCGCTGGACGAGAGGCTGCCGCAGTCGGCGTGGTAGTCCTCGTTGGACAGCTGGTAGATGCCGGGTTCGGTGATCTGCTCGGCGGTTTGGCGCTGTGCGACGGTGGCCATCAGGCGTCGCCTCCGGTCTCGCGGTAGGTGTAGAAGCGGCGCGGGGTGCCGTCGCCGTGCCGGTCCAGGTGGCCGTCCCGGTGCAGGTCCGCGAGGAAGCGGCGGCACGACATCCGGAGGACGTGGGTGCCGGTGGCCTGATGCCAGGCGCGCTTCAGGCGGCCGACGGTCCACTCGCCGCCCTCTCCGCGGATCACCTCCAGCAGGGACTGCCTGACGCGCCGGACCGGGTGGACGGGGTTGGGGTCGCTGCCGAGCCGGTAGACGCGGCCCGCCTCCGTGTCGTGGGGCACGAGGTAGGCACGTCGGGCGAGGTCCCTCAGGTCGCGGCGGGCAGTGCTCCGGGCGGCGGTGCGCCACGGCGACACCGCGTAGATCTGCAGGGCCAGGCCGGTGGTGAGGGGCGTGCCGGTGTGGCGTGCGACGGCGAGGAGATAGTTGCGGCGGACCTCGGCGCCCGTGAACTTGCCGCCCGGTGTGGGCCGGTGGCCGGCGGCCGGGACCGAAGCCCCGGCCTGCACGGTGTCGGTCATGTGCGGTTCCCCTTGAGGAGGCGGGCGATCAGGCCGCGCTTGGGCTGGTAGTCGAAGTGGGCCCGGTCGCGCAGTTCGCCGCGGTCGCGGCCACGGCCGTCGTTCCGCGGGCGGATCCAGTAGCGCTTGCCGAACGTGTCGCTGGGCTCGCGGTTCGTCATCGCTCCTCACCGCCCGCGTGGTTGACCCGGAACGCGCGGTCGTGCCCGGGCATCGGCAGCAGCTGCTTGCGCTCGGCCAGCGCATCGAGGCGCTGGCGGGCCACGGACCGCTGATCGGTGCCGAGCGGGGCGGGCAGGTCCATGACGCGGCGGGTGGTCCACACGCCGCCCTGGTCGCGCATGACGGAGTAGAGGGCGTCGAGGAGGTCGATGGTCTTCACTCGTCGGCCTCCTCGACGTACTCGGAGGCGACCGTCACCTCGGTCACGAGGTAGCCGGTGGGGCTCTCCTCGCCGTCGACCGTGGCGACCAGCTCGGCGACGCCGTCCTCCTCGTCCTCGATCCAGTCGAGGGAGGCGGTCGGCTGCTCGCGGCGGACGTGAGCCTCGCAGTGGGCACGGGCCGCCGTGGGGTTGGTGTAGGTGCCGAGCGGGTCTTTCTCGTGCTCGTACGCGGCGTGATAGATGATCAGCTCGGTGGGCTGGCCGGACCCGGCCCTGGTGGTGACGTGCTCGCTGTCGGTGATGTCGGTCCAACAGGAGGGCCACTCGTCCGAGGGCTCGGCGTACGGCGACCACGCCTCAGACTCGGCGGTACGGATCCAGCCGAACGCCATGCGCTTGCCGGTGTTGGGACGCTGCGTGATGTGCTCGACGCGGAACAGCGTGAGCAGCTCGGGAGCGGTGAAGCCGCTGGCGTCGTAGGCGTAGGTGCGGCCGGGCTGGAAGAAGTCGGCGGGCTGGGTGATCTCGCCCCCGGTGGGGGTGACCTTCCCGAGCCGGTCGGCCTTCTCCCGCAGCCAGACGGCGACATCCTCATGGGCATCACAGCTCGCGCACGGACGAGGTCCGCTGCAGCCCTCGTTCATCGCATCGACCGTGTCGGCCGTCTCGCGCAGCACCTCGGCATCACGGGCGGCGCGAGGGGCGCGCAGCCGGTCCACCTCAGCAGCCAGCGTCCGGCCGATCTCGGCGAGCGTGCTCTCCGCTGCACTGTTGCCGTACGAAGCCGTGGACCACGTCGGGGCGGGGCGCTCCTGGTACTGGCGCAGTCGGGTCAACGCTTCCTGCACGGTCATCGGCTCGCTCATCGCTGACCACCCGCCTCGGCCTGCGACGGCTGGATCAGCACGTCCCGGCCGCACTGAGTGTTCGGGGCAGCCGGATCGCCGTACGTGCACAGACCGCCGTCAGGCAGATCGTCGGACTTGAGCGGGACCAGACCGGCCCACGCGTAACCGTGTTCGCGGCACAGCAGCACGCCGGGCCGGTCGGGGTTGCGGTAGGCGACGACGCCCTCGTCGAGCCTGGGGATGCCGCGCTCGGCGCGGAATTCGTCGATCGCCCAGTCGCAGCAGACCGGTTCGCCTTCGATGCTGTGCTCGTCCTGCCGGTGCTCGGGGTCGGCGGCCTGGTCGGCGGTCAGCACCTCCCAGCCGAGTCGGCAGTGCGAGCACGTGTGCGTCTCAGTGCAGGTGACCGTGACCTCGTCGACCTGCGGGCGCTGCCGCAGCTCGGCCGCGATCTCCTCGCACCGGCGCCGGTAGTCGCCGTCGACGTCGCGGCTCACGAGACTGTCACTCATGGACAGGGCGCCGAACCCGAGGCTGCCGAGGCGGCGCGGCAGCACCGCGACCGTGATCGGCCCGCTCGGGGCGACGAACTCCGCGAGGTCGTCGAGCCCGGTGAGCCCGAGGTCAGCGGGACGGCGCGGCTTGAGGGTGACCATCACTCGCCACTCATCGCGGTAGGTCGTCTTCACGCGGCAGCACCACCCTCGGCGGCGCGCTGTGCGGACAGCCACCCGGCCCGGTCACCCGGCCGCATCTGCTCAGACAGCCGCGCGGCCTGAGCGTCAGTGATCCGAATCTCGTACCCGAGGTCGGCCACCAGCTGCTCGACGGCCAGCGACTCCGGGACGTGCCCGTCGTACTCGCGGGCCGTACCACGCTCGGCGGCGATCTCAAGCACGCGGTCGAGGTGGTTGTCGATGATGTCGACCACCAGGCCGGTCGCGTACGCCTCGACGTCGAGCACGCCACCGGACGGGCGGCGGACGTAGAGGACCGGAGCGGCGACGGCCGGGCGGCGGAAGAGGCGCGCGAGCGCGCGGCGGATGCGGTCAGCCACGGTCGGCACCGTCCTTGGTGAGGCCCAGCGCCTCGGCCAGCTCCTCGATGTCGGGGGTGTACCCCTTGTTGTGGCCGCGCTCGACCATGTACTCCACCGTGGCCAGGCGGGAGGATCGCTCCTCCAGCTCGGCGATCTGCTTCTGGGCCTTGGCGAGTTCGGCCACGAGCTCGTTGAGCTGGTCGAGGTCGACGCCGTCCCGCGCCGGCACGGTGGCGAGAGTGGCGTGCACCTGGGCCTCGGCAGCGAGCGCGGCCCCGGTGACCGGGTCGGCGCCGTCGCCGTAGGTGAAGTGGTGGGCGCGGGCGACGAGGCGTTCGGCCTCGCGGAAGTGATCGGTCATCGAGTGCCTCCGGGGAGCTGGGCGCCCTCGGCGCGGCGGGCCGAGGAGCGGGCGCGGAACTCCGCGCAGGGATCGAACGAGGTCGGGGCGGTCCGGGCGCGGACGTCCATCGCCTTGCAGAAGGTCAGCCAGGCGGCGTCCAGTCCGGCGAAGCAGACGAGCCACATCACGGGCGCACCCCCGGGTCGAGCGGGTGCAGCAGCATCCGCAGCCGGGCAGCCGACTGGCGGGCCGACGAGGTCACCACAGCCGGGCCGTCGTCCTCCGTCAGCACCACCGGCACCGGGACATCCACGGCCAGCGGCAGCACCTGCGACGGCGCGGCGCCGTCCAGCTCGGCGTCCGGCACGGCCACCGCGCGGTGACACACCGGGCACCCGCACGACACGCCCGTGCAGTCGGCCACCGGCTCCTGGCACGTGCAGTTCGGGCCCGGAGCGGTCAGGTGCGCCTGCGTCGCCTCGGCGATCACCCGCCACCGCGCGCACGTCTCCTCGACCTCGGCCAGCACCTCAGCGCCACCCACGTTGGCGATCGCGGCCGCCGCCAACTCGTCCAGGAAATCGGCCCGATCCTCGGCGTCCAGCCACCGCGCCCACGGGAACGCCGGCGGGTAGCCGCCCGGCGCCTGCCCGGACTCGGCTGCCCGCATCGCCACCGTCACGTCGACCAGCGCCGCGTTCGTGCTGTGCCGCTCGGCCAGCAGTTCGGCGACCCGCGCCCGGAACTTGGCGAGCATTTCCAGGCACCAGCTGAGGTCGACGTATGCGTGGAGGATCAGCTCAAGGTCTGCGGGCAGCACGTTCGTGAACTGGCCCACTGTGCGGGGGTAGCCGTCGACTCGCGTGCGCACCATGCCCGGCGCCAGCCCCGTTTCGGTGGCAGGGGCCGTGTACCAGTGGCCGGGCTGCGCCTGATCCACGCGCGCCTGGATGCCAGCGACGGTGCGGTCGACCAACTCGGGCACGTCGGTCCAGTCCGCTCCTTCCGGGAGGTACGGCCGCCCGTCTTCGGCGCGGCCCCACGGGGCCTTGGCCCTGTCGTTGTTGCCCTGCTCCGCCTCCAGCTCGGCGACCCGCGCCCGTAGCGCGTTCTCTACCTTCTCCCGCTCCACCCGCAGTTGCTCCAGGCGAGCGACCGTGGCCACAGAGTCGGCAAACCGCGTCCGCAGCCCGTCTCGCTCCCGCGTCAGCGTCCGGACGTCGTTCTCCGCCCGGAGCCGCGCGTCCTGCTCCTCCTGCAACGACCCGATCAGCCGCTCGTTGGTCTTGAAGACCCCGTTCCGCTGGGCACGGAACGCATCGCGGTCCTTCCGCAGGAACTCCAGCTCGGCCGTCACCTGGGGCGTCACCGCCAGCCGTGCCGACTCGATCGCCAGCGCCAGCGCCAGCGGCGTCCGCTGGCCGTTCTCCTGCGCCTGGCGGATCGCCGTCGCCAGCTCGCGCACCGTCGTCGTGTCCGTCATGCCGCCACCGCCGCAGCGATCTCGTGCATGACCGGCGAGCCGGTCACCAGCGGGACCGACACCCGCACCGGGCACGCCACGCGCCCCGGGTCGACGTCCGTCCGCGTGTGCAGCGTCCACACCGTCACGCCGTGACCGGTGTCGGTCGTGGTGACCGTGCCGCCCATCTCGTACAGCCACGCCGCCAGGACGTCGATGTCCGTGGACATCACGTGCACCGCGTCGGCCTCGGCCTGGTAGCTGCCCTTTGGGAGATCGCGGAGGTTCGCGGTCCCCTCGAACTCGAGCTCGTTGTGCCGACGGGCGTTGCACTCCCGGCGGAACGCCGTGATCTCCGTGGGCGGGCGGTCGGTAATCTGAGTGCTCACGGTGGAGCCTCCTTCTTGGGTGAGGTGAAGCCGTAGGGGTCGTTCCGGGGTCCAGCCGGTTCGGCCCCGCTCCAGTTCGTCAGGTGCGCGCCAGGCGCCGGCGCCTCGGCCTCGCGGGCTCGGGCGGCCGCAGCGTCGGGTCCATCGCCGTGCCGGACTTCGGGTCGGCGTCGACCGCGGCGGCCTCGAACGCCTCGACCTCGGCGAGCGGGAAGAGCACTTCCCGGCCGCGCCGGAAGCCCTTCGGCGCCTTCCGGCGGTGGCGAGCCATGTAGATGGCCTGCGGTGTGGTCTGCCACCGCTCGGCGAGTTGCGGGACGGTGAGGTGGGGGGACTCACTCGTCTGGGGGATCTTCATCGGGTCCCTCGTCTTCTTCGTTTTGGGCGATCTTGTTGATCGCGGCCCTGGCTGGGGCCTCTCGCTCCAGTTCGAGAGCGATGCGTCTCAGCAGGTCAGGGCTGGGATTGGCGTTCTCGTCTCGTTCGATCCGGGACAGCCACGAGGGGGAGATTCCGATCTTCTTGGCGAAGGTCCGTAGGCCGTAGCCGCTCCCCACGCGCTGGCGCCGGATCCGCTCTCCCCGCGCTTGCACAATGGAAAGATTAGGAAAGAAATGGCAGCTAGGCAAGCCCTACGAGGGAAGAAAGAGGCAACAATAGGAAACGCCAGGTCAGAGGCTCAAACCGACCTGTCCCCGGTGAGGCGTGCCTTGGTAGCGTGTTGCTTACCGTTGCTTCCTGTTGCCTACGGACCGAGTGGAGACCAGGCCATGACCCGCGATCCAGAAGCGTGGGCCGCCCTCGGCAGGGCGGTCAGGGCCGACCGGCTCCGTCAGGGCTTCAAGACCCGCAAGGCCCTGGCCCAGCGGATTAAGGAGCAGGGTGGCGGCGCCTCGGACCGCAGCATCGGCAGCATCGAGAGAGGCATCGTGCCCCGCACCGGCGAGCTGCCACCCACGGCCGAGGTGGTCATCACCGCCCTGGGCTGGAGACTCGGCTGGGCCCACCGCATTCTCAACGGCGAAGACCCGGCTGATGTCCTCCCGCACCGACCCGCCCGCCAGGCGGCAGAGGCGGCAGAGGCCGTAGCGAAGGCCGACGCGCTGAGCAGAGAGAGCGTGCTCGAATTCCTCCCCCGCATCTACCAGTTCAGCCGTGACTGCGTAGCGCTCGGCGCGCCCCCCCGCGCCCGAGACACCTTCGACCAGGCACTCCAGGCGCTGATTGACTCGCTGCCCAGCGGGAGCGAGCGCCGGCGCTACGCCCTCGCCGCTTACCGCCCTCATGCCGTGGGCGAGGGTGTGGCGGACGACGACGCGGCGCGAATCATGGATGCTGCGGACGACGAAAGCTGACTGAAGCTCAGGACCGTCAGCCCGGGGAACTCCTTACGAAATTTCCTGTCGTTTCCTTCCGTTGCCTATGGGCACTCGGGTAAATATGGCTCAAGCGCGCTTCCCACAAGCCAACTTCAGGGGGAGTGCATGTCTTTGAGTCAGGCGTTGCTGCTCGCGCACGTCGGCCTGGCCTACAGACCGGCGATCGTGCTCGACCACCTGGGTATCCGAGTCAAGCGCACGTGGCTGCGGGACACCTGGGGTGCCTGGTGCCAGGACCGCAGGACGATCGTGGTCGCGGCCAACTTAAGCGCGGTGCAGGAGCGATGCGTCCTCGCACACGAAGTCGAGCACGTCCTAGCGGACGATGTTGCCTGCGGTTGGGGCCCGCTCGCCATACGTCTGGAAAGGGCCGCCGACCGCGAGGCCGCCCGTAAGCTCATCGCCATCTCAGACCTCGCCGCCGTCGCCCAGTGGGCTCCTGATGTCCACACCGCTGCCGAGGAGCTGCAGGTCACAGAGCGCATGCTCCAAGTCCGTCTGCACGACCTCACAGGGGAGGGCTGGCCATGGCCGCAGCCGCAGGGTGGATCGAAGATCGGTGGCTGAAGAAGCGCAAGGACCCCGTCACCGGGAAGCGCGAGCGCACCAAGCTCTGGGGGACGAAGACCGCCCGGTACAAGGTGTGCGGCATCCCCGGCGTGCGGGCGCGCTCGTTCGACGTCTTAGATGACGCCAAGGCGTGGAAGTCGAAGGCGCAGGCCGCGGTGATGGCCGGGGAGTTTTTCGATCCGCGCTCGGGCAACATCACGCTTCGCGAGTATGTCGAGGAGACGTGGTGGCCTGCCCTTCGGGCTGCGCCACGCACGAAGGCGGGGATGGAGTGGCGGATCTTCAACCACATCCTCCCCTACATGGGAGACCACCGCCTGAACGCCATCGGCACCGACGAGATCAAGTGGTGGACTGTCCAGGCGGAGCAGCGCATCGACGCAGGAACCGTCCGCGTCGCCTGGTCCCACTTTTCCAAGATCATGCAGTCGGCGAAGACGGCTAAGAAGATCGTCGAAAACCCGTTCCGGGATCCGGATTTGAAGGCTCCGACTCGACCGAAGTCGAAGGCCAAGGCGTGGCCGCGGGAGACGGTGGCCGGGGTGCAGGCCGCTCTCCCTGAGCAGTACAAGATCCTTGTGGATGAAGCAGCGCTCGCAGGGCTGCGTCAAGGGGAAGCGTTCGGCTTGTCGCCCGACGACCTGGACGGCGACGAGATCCATGTCGTGCGCCAGGTGACGAAGGTCCGGGGGAAGCTGGCTTTCGCGCCTCCGAAGAACAACAAGGAGCGGAGAGCGCCGTGCCCACCCGAGCTGGCCGAGGCCGTCAAGGCGCACATGGACCAGTTCCCGCCGGTCGACGTGACGCTCCCGTGGCTTGACCCGGATCGGCCCACCATGGCGTGGGAGGACCGTCCCCTGGTCACGGTACGGCTGTTGGTCACCACGCCGGGCCACGGCAAGCGGCCCGGCGGGGCAGTGAATCCTCAGACATTCGATGACCGGCAGTGGAAGCCGGCCCTCGTGGCGGCGGGTGTGCTCCCGCCGCCCGAGGAAGAGATCATTCGGCGTCCGGGTAAGAAGACCCTGCGTCGGGTCCGCTGGGCGATGCCGCGGGAGGATGGCTTCCATGTGCTGCGCCATACGTTTGCGTCAGTGGTGCTGCATGGTGGAGAGACCATCATTCAGCTTGCGGCATGGCTGGGGCACTCGGACCCCGCGTTCACGCTGCGGACGTATGTCCACTTCATGCCACGATCGGGGAAAGCGGGCATCGCGGCGTTGGGACGGTGGCTGCGGGGCGATGATGAGGGTTCCGAGGCGGCTTGACGCGAGGTGCGATCGAAACCCCCTCAGAACCCCCTCCTGTATTTTCTCCGGTCGCCTATTCGCTGTCTGACCTGGTAAATGTGGCCAGTCGGGATCGGCGCATGCCGTATGCGAAGTACAGCACAAGCCCGATGGCCATCCAGACGCCGAAGACCACCCAGGTCACGAATTCCAGACTGTTCATCATCCACAGGCACAGCCCGAAGCCGATGAGCGGGAAGAGCGGCGACAGCGGCACCCGGAAGGTCCGCGTCATCTCGGGCCGGGTCCGGCGCAGCACGATCACGGCGATGTTGACCAGCGCGAACGCGAAGAGCGTGCCGATGCTGGTGGCGTCGGCGAGCTGGCCGAGCGGGATCGCGGCGGCCAGGACGCCGCAGAAGAGGGAGACCAGGACGGTGTTGGCGCGCGGCACCCCGGTCGTGGGGTGGACCTTGGAGAAGACCGGGGGCACCAGCCCGTCGCGGGACATCGCGAAGAGGATGCGGGTCTGGCCGTAGAGCACGGTCAGCACCACGGAGGCGATCGCGACGACCGCGCCGGCCGCCAGCACGACGGCCCAGAAGCTCTGGCCGGTGACGTCCTGCATGATCCCGGCGAGCGCGGCCTCGGTGCCCGCGAACTTCTTCCACGGCAGGGCGCCCACCGCGACCGCCGCGACCAGGCAGTACAGCGCGGTCACGATGACGAGGGAGAGCATGATCGCGCGGGGCAGGTCGCGCTGCGGGTTCTTGGCCTCCTCACCGGCGGTGGAGGCGGCGTCGAAGCCGATGTACGAGAAGAAGAGGGTGGCCCCGGCGGCGCTGACGCCCGCCATGCCCAGCGGCATGAACGGCGTGTAGTTCCCGGCCCGGATGCCCGTGAAGGCGACGGCGCAGAAGAGGATCAGCGCGGCGATCTTCACCCCGACCATGATCGCGTTGGCCCGGGCGCTCTCCTTGGCGCCGCCCAGCAGGAAAGCCATGGCCAGCAGCACCACGAGCAGCGCGGGCAGGTTGAAGACGCCGCCGTCGCCGGGCGGGGCGGCCAGCGCGTCGGGGATGGTGACGCCGAGCGTGCCGTCCAGCAGCTCGTTGAGGTACTGGCCCCAGCCGACGGCGACGGCCGCGACCGAGACGCCGTACTCCAGGATCAGGCACCAGCCGCACACCCAGGCGACCAGCTCGCCCATGGTGGCGTAGGCGTACGAGTACGAGGACCCGGAGACCGGGATGGTGCCCGCCAGCTCCGCGTACGACAGCGCGGAGAACAGCGCGGTCAGCCCGGCTATGACGAAGGACACGATCACCGCGGGGCCCGCGTCCGGCACCGCCTCGCCGAGGACGACGAAGATGCCGGTGCCCAGCGTCGCGCCGATGCTGATCATGGTCAGCTGCCAGACGCCCATGGAGCGCCGCAGGCTCCCGCCCTCGCCCTGGCCGCCCTCGGCGACCAGCCGCTCCACCGGTTTGCGCCGCATCAGCCGGGCGCCGAGCCCGCCGGCCGGAGGCTTGCCCTCCGGTCGCTGGGCGGTGGGAGGGGCTGCGCCGTGCTCCAACACGTGGGTGGCTCCTTAATCGCTGCCATCGGGCGTGGGTATCTCAGGTGGTGGCGACCGAACGCGGGCATAGGGATGCCCGGTGACAAATCCGCAGGTGGGAATCGCCAAGCAGTCGGTCTTCGCCACTCAGCGTCAGCGCAAGACCCTACGAGCCGTCCGGCCACGGCCGTAATGCACCATCCTTGCGCATACGTGTCCGAACGTTGCGCGCGGGGGCGCTCGCCAGGGAATCATTGCGACACCCGTGCGCGCGTCACCCCCCGGTTCACCCGAATGCCGCGATACGGCACCAATTTGGCGGTCGTTGGTGGGGACGTGACGACTGACAGGCTGCAGCCCCCTGACCACGCTCCGCTTACGGCCGAACCCGTGTTCCGGGCCCGGGATCACGGGATGGAGGAGGAGCGGGCCCCGCACGACCACCCCCTCGAATACTGCTCGAGGGTCTGGGAGGACTTCCTCACGACCCTGGGCAGGATCGAGGACGACTTCCTCCAGCGCTCCGGTGCCGCGGAGCCGGGCGTCGAGGCGGGCGTCCAGGCATGACGTACACCGAGCCGAGGCCGGGCGGCTACGGGCCCCCTCCCACCGGCCACTACCCGCCGCCCAACCCGTCCGAACGGTTCGACATGGGCGTCGACTACGAGAGGAATCCTTTCCCCCTGCCGGACCCGGATTCCCTGGAGGGCCGCTGGGACCTGGAAGGAGACCTGGCGCGGCTGCTCCAGACCAGCTCCGCCATCCCCACCGTCCCCCCTCCCGTCGCCGCCTCCGCGCCCGTCTCCGCGCCCGTCTCCGCTCCCGTCGAGGACCCGGTGCACGCCACCGGTCCCATCCCCGTCCGGTCCCCCTCCCCCGCCCATGTGCGCGGGCGCGGCAAGCGCCGCCGGGTCCGCTTCCGGCTGCCGACCATGCCGTGGCTCCAGCTGATCAGCCTGATCTTCGCGGCTATGACCACCGTGATCGTCGCCATGCTGAGCGTGCTGGGCGGGATGATCTCCTACCGCCCGCTGCGCTACCTGGCCTCCCCCAGCACCTCGGAGTCCATGGCGGCGTGGTGGCCCCTGCTGGTCTACGGGCCCTGGCTGGTCGCCTCGCTGTCCGTGCTGCGGGCCGCGCTGCACCGCCGGGGGGCCGCGCACTCATGGGCGGTGGTGGTGCTCTTCTCCACGATCGCGGTGTTCCTGTGCGTCGCGCACGCCCCCAAGAACGCGCCCAGCATGGCCGTCGCCGGACTCCCCCCGGTCGCCGCGCTGGTCTCGTTCCACCAGCTGGTACGGCAGATCACCCTCACCAGCCCGCCCCGGCACGCCCTGCCCCGGCGGGGCGGTGACCCCCGCGGCGGCGTCATGCGGTGACGCACGACGACGCCGGCGCACGCACGTGGGCCCCCACTCACCCGAGCAGAGTGGGGGCCCACGTGCGGTGTCCCTATTCCCAACTGGCGTGCAGCGGCTTGCCCTCGGCGTAGCCCGCGGCGCTCTGCACGCCGACCACCGCGCGCTCGTGGAACTCCTCCAGCGAGCCCGCGCCCGCGTAGGTGCAGGAGCTGCGCACCCCCGCGATGATCGAGTCGATCAGGTCCTCCACCCCCGGCCGGGCCGGGTCCAGGAACATCCGCGAGGTCGAGATGCCCTCCTCGAACAGCCCCTTGCGGGCCCGCTCGTAGGCCGACTCCTCGCTGGTGCGGTTGCGCACGGCGCGCGCGGACGCCATGCCGAAGCTCTCCTTGTACGGCCGCCCGTCGGCGGCGTGCTGGAGGTCGCCCGGGGACTCGTACGTACCGGCGAACCACGAGCCGACCATGACGTTGGACGCCCCGGCCGCGAGCGCCATCGCCACGTCGCGCGGGTGCCGGATGCCGCCGTCCGCCCAGACGTGCTTGCCCAACTTCCGTGCCTCGGCGGCGCATTCGAGCACCGCGGAGAACTGCGGGCGGCCCACCCCGGTCATCATGCGGGTGGTGCACATGGCGCCCGGTCCGACGCCGACCTTCACGATGTCGGCGCCCGCCTCGATCAGATCGCGCACTCCGGCGGCCGCGACCACGTTGCCCGCCACGACGGGGACGCGCGGGTCGAGCGCGCGGACCGCCTTGAGCGCGGTGATCATCGACTCCTGGTGGCCGTGCGCGGTGTCCACGACCAGGGTGTCCACCCCGGCGTCGAGCAGCGCCTTGGCGTGCCCCTCCACATCGCCGTTGACGCCCACGGCGGCGGCGATCCGCAGCCGCCCCTCGCCGTCCACGGCG
Organism: Streptomyces sp. NPDC019937; assembly: GCF_040631655.1. Taxonomy (NCBI): domain Bacteria; kingdom Bacillati; phylum Actinomycetota; class Actinomycetes; order Kitasatosporales; family Streptomycetaceae; genus Streptomyces; species Streptomyces sp. NPDC019937. The sequence continues at coordinate 99,718 of NZ_JBEYAL010000006.1, read as the reverse complement.
GGCTGGTAGAGCGTGGCGCGCAGCGCGCCCTTGCGGGTCAGGATCCCGGCCAGCCTGCCGTCGGCGTCGACGGCCGGGGCGAACTTGCGGTGCGCCGCGTCGAGACGACCGAAGGCGTCCTGGGGGTCGATGTCGGCGTCGAGCAGCAGCAGCTCCCGGGACATCACCTCGGACAGCTGCGTGAACCGGTCCACCCCGGCCAGGTCGGATTCGGTCACCACGCCCACCGGGCGGCCGTCCTGCACCACGACGCCCGCGCCGTGCGCCCGCTTGGGCAGCAGCGACAGGGCATCGGCGACGGTGCCGGAGGGGGCCAGCACGATCGGGGTGTCCAGGACCAGGTGGCGGCTCTTGACCCAGCGGACGACATCGGCGACGACGTCGATGGGGATGTCCTGCGGAATGACGACGAGGCCACCGCGCCGGGCGACCGTCTCGGCCATCCGGCGACCCGCGATCGCGGTCATGTTGGCGACGACGAGCGGGATGGTGGTGCCGGTGCCGTCGGGTGAGGCCAGGTCGACGCCCTGGCGGGAGCCGACCGCGGAGCGGCTCGGCACCATGAACACATCGTCGTACGTCAGGTCGTACGGCGGCTTCTGATCATTGAGGAAACGCACGTACCTCAGTGTCCCACGCGACCCGTGACACAAACCGTGATACGACAGCGGCCCCGGCGCCCGCGGGCGCCGGGGCGCGCCCTATACGCCGTCGGGGTCGGCCCGGTCCAGGGCCGGGCGGGGGCCCGGGTCCGTCTCCAGCAGCAGGTGGTCGGCGGCCGTCGTGTCCGTCACCAGGCTGGTGACCAGCCCCGACCGCAGCACCGCGCCGATCGCCGCCGCCTTGCGGCGGCCGCCCGCGATCGCCACCACCTCGGGGATCCGGCGCAGCCGGTCGGCCTCCACGGTGATGCACCGCTCGCCCAGGTCGCGGCCGATGCGGCGGCCCTCGGCGTCGAAGAGGTGGGCCGACATCTCGGCGGCGGCGCCCAGGCTCTCGTAGTGGGCCCGCTCCTCCTCGGTGAGCATGTCGTACACGGTGGAGATCCCGGCTTCCCAGGAGCCGATGGACACGCACGCCACGGTGACCTTGTCGAAGTACTCGAAGGCCCGGGCGATCCCGGTCTGCCCGCGCAGCGCGTCGGCCGTCGCGGTGTCCGGCAGCAGCATCGGCGCGTAGATCGGGTGGGCCTCGCCGCCGGAGACGGCGGCGGCCCGCCGGACCGCCTCGACCGAGCCGCGCTCGGCCGTGCCCGCGTCGTACACGCCGGTGAGCTGGACGACGGTGCACGGGGGCAGCCGGTGCAGCGCCGCGGCCATGTGGATGGTGGAACGGCCCCAGGCCAGCCCGAGCACATCGCCCTCGTTCACCAGCTCGCCGAGCAGGTCGGCGGCGACCTCGCCCAGGTTCTCCGGGTCCGGGGTGTCGGCCTCGGCGTCGGCCGGGGACTCCACGACGACCGCGTGACGCAGCCCGTAGCGGGCGCGCAGCGCGTCGGAGCGCTCCGCGTCGAGTTCGGCGGGAACCCGGATCTCGATCCGCACCAGGTCGCGTTCGAGCGCGGTCTCCAGCACCCGCGCGACCTTGAAGCGGCTGACCCCGAACTCCTCGGCAATCTGGATCTTGGACTTGCCCTCGAGGTAGAAGCGGCGCGCCATGGCCGCCGCCTGCACCAGTTCGGCGGGTCCCATCCGCGTGGCTGAACGGCCCGTCGACACCGCGGTCTCCTCACTTGTCAATGTTCCGGCCTCACCGTTCATCCTGTCAGAAACGGCTGAGTTGGTTCGCGCTTTACGTTGACGTTCACCGACCGGTAGCTTCGTGGCCGCACAGCCCGCCGGCGCCCGCCGCGTTCTCGGCCAGGGCGCGCAGCTCGCGCACGGCCTTGTCCGGGTCCTGCGCCCCGTAGACCGCGGAGCCCGCCACGAACACATCGGCGCCCGCCTCCGCGCACCGCTCGATGGTCGAGGCGGACACCCCGCCGTCCACCTGGAGCCACATCTCCAGGCCGTGCCGGGAGATCAGCTCACGGGTGCGGCGGATCTTGGGCAGCATGATGTCGAGGAACGCCTGCCCGCCGAAGCCGGGCTCCACGGTCATCACCAGCAGCATGTCCAGCTCGGGCAGCAGGTCCTCGTACGGCTCGATGGGGGTCGCGGGCTTGAGCGCCATCGCCGCCCGCGCGCCCTTGGCGCGGATCTCGCGCGCCAGCCGTACGGGCGCGGCCGCGGCCTCCGCGTGGAAGGTGACCGAGCCCGCCCCCGCCTCGACGTAGGCCGGGGCCCAGCGGTCCGGGTCCTCGATCATGAGGTGGCAGTCCATGGGCGTGTCCGTCGCCTTGCCCAGCGCCTCCACCACCGGCACGCCGAGGGTCAGATTGGGCACGAAGTGGTTGTCCATGACGTCGACATGGAGCCAGTCGGCGCCCTCGACGGCCTTGGCTTCGTCCGCCAGGCGGGAGAAGTCCGCGGACAGGATGCTGGGATTGATCTGCACGGCCATGGGACCAGCCTGCCACGCCCGCCGCCGGGCCATGGACGCGGGATGATCACGATCCGGTCGCCGCCCGGCCGGACGCCCCTTCGGCCCGCCCCGGTTGCCGCCGCGCGGGAGCCGCGATGGGGTGATCAAGACGGTGATCAAAACATGGTGATCAAAGCATGGAGCCTCTGCGGGCAACCCGCACTGTCGGTTGTGGGTCATGAGGGGTGAGTGACCAAGGATGCCCGTGTGACGGGCGGGAACACACAAGGACAGAGGCGACCGACCATGACCCGACAGCGAATACGCCCGCGGCCCCGCGCCGCGCTCTCCCTGGCGCTGACCGCGGGACTCCTCGCCCCGGCGCTCGCCGGCGCGCAGACCGCCACGGCCGCCGCGACCCCGCGGACGGTGTGCGCCTCGGACCGGGCGGGCCAGGCCGCCAAGCTGTCCCGGGACATCACCGCGGCGCTGCGTGGCCGGTCCGCCACCACCGCGGTCAGCCTCCGCGACCCGGCCACGCACACCCGCTGCGCGCTGCGCGCGGACCGGCCGTTCGACTCCGCGAGCGTGGTGAAGGTGACGGTGCTGGCCACGCTGTTGTGGGACGCCGAGAAGCACCACCGGAAGCTGACCGCGCGCGAGTCCCGGCTCGCCACCGCCATGATCACGAAGTCGGACAACGACGCCACCAGCGCGCTGTGGCGGCAGCTCACGACGGCCAGGGTGACAGCGTTCCTGCGGGCCGCCGGGATGACGCGGACCGTGCCCGGCGGCGGTGGCTACTGGGGGCTCACCCAGATCACCGCGAACGACGAGGAGAGGCTGCTGGAGCTGGTGACCCACCGCAACCCGCTGCTCGGCGACCAGTCCCGGGCGTACGTTCTGAAGCTGATGCGCGAGGTCATCCCGTCCCAGCGCTGGGGCACCCCGGCGGGCGCGCCGCGCGGCACCACGATCCAGGTGAAGAACGGCTGGCTGTCCCGCGCCACCCACGGCTGGCGGGTGCACAGCGTCGGCGCGTTCACCGGGCGCGGCCATGACTACACGCTCACGGTGCTCACCCAGGACAGCGCCCGCATGCGGGACGGGGTCGACACGATCCAGGCCGTGGCCCGCGCGGTCCACAAGGACCTCGATCCGGCGGCGGCCACGGCGGAGCCGTACCTCCCGACCCGCGCCCCGCGGGAGGCGATGCCCGCGGTGCCGTAACCCCCGTGCGCGGATACGGAACCGCCCCGGCCGGTGCTCCGGCCGGGGCGGGACGCTACCGGGGTGACCGTCAGCGCAGGGCGGACAGCGCCTGGTTGAGGGTCTTCGACGGACGCATCACGGCCGACGCCTTGGCCGGGTCGGGCTGGTAGTAGCCGCCGATGTCGGACGGCGAGCCCTGGACGGCGAGCAGCTCGTCCACGATGGTCTGCTCCTGCTCGGTCAGCGTCGCGGCGAGCGCCTTGAAGGACTCCGCGAGCTGGGCGTCCTCGGTCTGCTTGGCCAGCTCCTGGGCCCAGTAGAGCGCCAGGTAGAAGTGGCTGCCGCGGTTGTCGATGCCACCGACCCGGCGGCTGGGCGACTTGTTCTCCTGGAGGAACGTGGCGGTCGCCCGGTCCAGGGTGTCGGCGAGCACCTGGGCCCGCGCGTTGCCGGTGGTCTGCGCCAGGTGCTCGAAGCTGACCGCGAGCGCGAGGAACTCGCCCAGGCTGTCCCAGCGCAGGTAGTTCTCCTTGACCAGCTGCTGCACGTGCTTGGGCGCGGAGCCGCCGGCGCCGGTCTCGAACAGCCCGCCGCCGTTCATCAGCGGCACGACCGACAGCATCTTGGCGCTGGTGCCCAGCTCCAGGATCGGGAACAGGTCGGTCAGGTAGTCACGCAGCACGTTGCCGGTGACCGAGATCGTGTTCTCACCGCGGCGGATGCGCTCCAGGGAGAACGCGATCGCCTCCACCGGCGACATGATCTCGATGCGCAGCCCCTCGGTGTCGTGCTCCGGGAGGTACTGCTTGACCTTGGCGATGAGGTTGGCGTCGTGGGCGCGGCCCTCGTCCAGCCAGAACACCGCCGGGTCGCCGGTCGCGCGGGCGCGGGTGACCGCGAGCTTGACCCAGTCCTTGATCGGCGCGTCCTTGGTCTGGCACATCCGGAAGATGTCGCCCTCGCTGACCGTCTGCTCCAGCACCAGGTTGCCCTGGCCGTCGGTCACCCGCACGGTGCCGGTGGCAGGGATCTCGAAGGTCTTGTCGTGGCTGCCGTACTCCTCGGCCTTCTGCGCCATCAGACCGACGTTGGGCACCGAGCCCATGGTGGACGGGTCGAAGGCGCCGTTGGCGCGGCAGTCGTCGATGACGACCTGGTAGATGCCCGCGTAGCTGCTGTCCGGGATGACCGCGAGGGTGTCGGCCTCCTCGCCCTTGGTGTCCCACATGTGGCCCGAGGTGCGGATCATGGCCGGCATGGAGGCGTCGACGATGACGTCGCTCGGGACGTGCAGGTTGGTGATGCCGCGGTCGGAGTCGACCATGGCCAGCTCCGGGCCCTCGGCCAGCTCCGCCTCGAAGGACTCCTTGATCTTCGCGCCCTCGGGCAGCGACTCCAGGCCCTTGAGGATGCCGCCGAGCCCGTCGTTCGGGGTGAGCCCGGCCGCGGCCAGCGCCTGGCCGTACGCGGCGAACGTCTTGGGGAAGAAGGCCCGTACGACATGGCCGAAGATGATCGGGTCGGAGACCTTCATCATCGTGGCCTTCAGGTGCACCGAGAACAGCACGCCCTCGGCCTTGGCCCGGGCGACCTGCTCCTTCAGGAACTCACGCAGCACCGCGACGCGCATCACGGACGCGTCCACGACCTCGCCCGCGAGCACCGGCACCGACTCGCGCAGCACGGTGGTGGAGCCGTCGTCACCGGTCAGCTCGATGCGCAGGGTGCCGTCCTCGGCGATCACCGCGGACTTCTCGGTGGAGCGGAAGTCGTCACCGGTCATGTGGGCGACGTTGGTCTTCGAATCGGCCGACCAGGCGCCCATGCGGTGCGGGTTGGCCTTGACGTAGTTCTTGACCGACGCCGGGGCGCGGCGGTCGGAGTTGCCCTCGCGCAGCACCGGGTTGACGGCGCTGCCCTTGACCTTGTCGTAGCGGGCGCGGATGTCCCGCTCCTCGTCGGTCTTCGGGTCGTCCGGGTAGTCCGGCAGCGCGTAGCCCTGCTCCTGCAGCTCGGCGACGGCCGCCTTCAGCTGCGGGATGGAGGCCGAGATGTTCGGCAGCTTGATGATGTTGGCCTCGGGCGTCTTGGCCAGCTCGCCCAGCTCGGCGAGGGCGTCCTCGATGCGCTGGCTCTCCTGGAGACGCTCGGGGAACTGAGCGATGATGCGCCCGGCCAGGGAGATGTCGCGCCGCTCCACGGAGACCCCGGCCGTCGAGGCGTAGGCCTCGACCACGGGCAGGAACGAATACGTCGCCAAGGCCGGGGCCTCGTCGGTGTGCGTATAGATGATGGTCGAGTCAGTCACCGGGTGCTCCGCTCCACGTCTGCAACATTGCTCGACATCAAGATATCCCGTTACCGGCTCACGTTCGAATGCCCCCTGTAGGTTCTCGAATCCTCTGACCAATCGCACCTCGCCTACCTGCACTGATCAGTCGCGTCTCAGTAGTGGCCATGAGTAGTTCGTCTCACGATCTTGGCCACTGGGGAACCTTCTTCAGCGGTTAGGCCGCGGACGCCGTCTCGATGCTGTCCACGATCTGCGACGGTAGGACGGTTCGGGCGGGACCGCTGTCGGGCGATGCTAGGTAGTCGAGGAGCTTGGTTGGCTGCTCCGGTCGGCCGAGGGGGACCGGTTCAACACGGCGCCACCCTCTGGCGGACGCCGTCTTGATAGCTGTCAGATATGCGCTTTCGCTGATCCGGCCCAAGGTCCGGGCGCGCATGAGAAGGGCAGCGAGGGATACCTGCCAGTGCCGTTTGAGGTCGAACAAGGTCGACCAGTCGACCGTGGTCGGTAGGTGGCTGTAGATGTCGCTGGCCGGCATGAGGAAGGCCGCCGCGAATTGGTGTGCTTGTGTCTCGACCTCCTTGACGCCCCAGATCTGCTCGCCATGCAGCACGAGATGCGCGAGTTCGTGCGCGGCGTCGAACCGGGAACGGGCACGGTCATTTTTGTCGGTGCCCAGGACCACAACCGGGTGGTCGGGGAAGGGTAGGGAGAACGCGTCAACGTCCGCGCTGTCGAGCGGGAGTCGAATCACGGCGACTCCGTGAGTCTCCAGCAGTTCGACGACGTTCGGGGCAGGGCCTGAGGGAATACGCCACAGGGAGCGGACCCTGGCTGCGGCCTGCTCAATCTCAGCGATCGGGGTCTCCAGCCCGCTCACGGGGAGCACCGGCACATCACTTAGAGAGAACCACTGTGCGCCTGATGCACGGACCGCGAGGTCATGGGCGACGTGAGCGATCGCTCGGGCCCGGCGCCGATCGACCACCGACGTACGGCGCAGCGACCGGAAGAAGCCGTCATGGCTTTCGGCCATTGGCTCGCGGAAGAACCCGGAGGGCACCGCGAGAATCTCTGCCAGGGCCGCGAACGTCTCCGGGCTCGGTCGTGCCGCACCGCCTTCGAACTGGCTGATCGCGGCGGGCGTGAGCCCGGCTTCGCGCGCCAGCTGCGCCTGGCTCATCCCGGCCAGCTCACGGGCGGTTCGAAGCCGAGCTCGTTCGAACGCCGGCGTGCTCATCTCTCCCCTTTGTCTGACCTTGCTCGATCTTGGTCTCCACATCTTCGCGGATTGCGGACGCCACCCATGCCCCAGGGGGTCTCTCAGACCAGGGCATCGAGATAACAGTGTAGAAGGCCACACCGAAAACGATGCCGTGATGTTAAGTACTATCGTTAGTGGAGATCCGGTCAGGCAGGCCGGGTCTTCTTCGAGCTGCAGTACGGGGGCGGTTGAAGTGACAGGGCGTTTCCAGATCCTGGCCTTGGACGGCGGGGGGTTTCGCGGCATGTTCTCAGCGGCGGTACTGGCCCGCCTGGAGGAGGATCTCGGCATCCGGATCGTCGATCACTTCGATCTGATCGCAGGCACCTCGACCGGTGGGATCATCGCGCTCGGCCTGGGGCTCGGACTGACGCCCCGGGAGATCCTCACGTTCTACACCGAGCACGGCCCCCGGATCTTCCGTGACCGCAGCCGGATGCGCGGCGTCCGGCACCTGTGGCGCGCGAAGTACGGAAACGGGCCGCTGAGGGCGGCGCTGACCGAGGTGTTCGGCGAGCGGACCTTCGGGGAGAGCACCAAGCGACTGGTAATCACCTCGTACAACGTCGCCGCCGACGACGTCTACCTCTTCCGGACCCCGCATCTGCCCGCCCTCAAGCGCGACTGGCGGGAACAGGCCGTGGACGTTGCACTGGCCACCTCCGCCGCTCCGACTTACCTTCCCGGGATGCCCCTGGACGGGGCACGGCTCATCGACGGCGGCGTATGGGCGAACAACCCGTGCATGGTCGCCCTGACGGAGGCGGTGGGGCCGCTCTCCATCCCGCTCGATGCGATCCGGGTGTTCAGCCTCGGGACGACGATCGATGTCCGTAGCCGCCACCGCCGTCTGGATCGCGGTGGTCTCCTGCCGTGGGCAGGCGACGCCGTGGAGGTCCTCATGCGGGCGCAGAGCGAGAGCGCCGCCAAACAGGTGCGGCACTTCGTCGGCAAGGAGAACGCATTCCGCCTCAATCCGACGGTGCCCACCGGCGCCGTCGCGCTGGACAAGGTCAACGCCGAAACCCTCAACGGACTGGCTGGACACGTCAGTCGCGACGTGTCGCCCACCGTTGAGCGCATGTTCTGCGATCACCGTGCGCCGGTGTTCGCTCCGCTCTATCCCGTACGTGAGGACTGACGTGGACACGCTCGATGACATGCTGTCGATGCTCCTCGACGGCGCTGTGGAGGTGCTCGACATCTCCCCCGACCTGCACGATAGCGCCGTCGAACGCTACGAGGAGGTTGGAACCTGGCTCGCCGAGAACGGCAGGCCGGGATGGCGGATCTATCCCCAGGGCTCATTCATCCTGGGGACCGTGGTCCGCCCCAGCACGCCCACCGGTGAGTACGACATCGACCTGGTTTGCCAGCTGCCGTTGCATCCGGACAGCACGACGCAGGAGCGACTGAAGCAGCGGGTTGGTGATCAGCTGACCGCCTACCGCCAGTGGAAGAAGGACCAGGGCCATACCGATGGCCCCGACAGCCTCGAACCCCGCCGCCGCTGCTGGACCCTGGAGTACCCGGGCTTCCACCTCGACGTCCTGCCGGCTATCCCGGACGAGAAGCACCCGCCCACCGGAATCCGCCTGACTGACAAGGAGCTGCGGGAGTGGCAGCGCGGCAACCCCCGCGGATACGCGGCCTGGTTCCACAAGCGATCAGAGCTGTCCCGCAAGGTTCTCGACAAGCGGCACGCCAACGTCGCCGACGTCCCCACCTGGCAGACCCGGAGCCCATTGCAGCGGGTCGTCCAGATCCTTAAGTGGCACTGCATGATCATGTTCGCCGATGACACCGACAACCGACCCCCGTCCATCCTCATCACAACACTCGCAGGACGCGCCTACACCGGCGAGGAGGACCTGTTCACCGCCGTACGCAGCGTGCTGGACAACATGACCAGCTTCATCGAGAAGGACGGCGACGAGTGGTGGGTGCCGAACCCGGCGCACGAGAAGGAGAACTTCACCGACAAGTGGAACGAGTATCCCGAGCGCCGTGAGGCCTTCTTCGCCTGGTTCAACGAGATCAACGCGACCGTGAACGAGCTCGCCGGCATGAAGGGCAAGGGCTTGGACGCGGTCTTCGAGCGCCTCACCAAGTCCTTCGACCACGCCCCCGTCCTGCGCTCTTTCGAAAAATACGCGGACCGCATGGGCGCTGCCCCCAACCAGCGGATGGGCAACACCGGACTGCTCTCCCCGTACGCGACGGGTCCCCGTAAGCGGGACCACACCTTCTATGGCCAGCATTCCGCCGCGCGCGATTAACCTCGGCCTGCAGCTCGCCTCGATCAAGGCACTTCTTCCCGAGGCGCAGGGAACCGTGCACGGCGGCGAACTGGTCTGCACTGTTCCCCTGCAGCCCACCCCCGCTAGTAGGCGCCACCTCGTGCGGATCACCTACCGGCACCGGCACCGGCCACGCGTGACGATCACCGGCCCGCCCCTGCCCCTGCATCCGCGCGCCACGGCCCTGCCGCACATTTACCCCGGCGGTGACCTGTGCCTGCACCTGCCGGGAGAGTGGAAGGAGCACATGTTCCTGTCGCGCACGATCGTGCCGTGGGCTTCGGAATGGCTCTTGCACTATGAACTGTGGCGCGTCACCGGTCGCTGGGCCGGCAGCGGCCACGATTACGCCGTGTAACCGGCCGAGCAATCCAAGGAGCAGGATTCCCTCAGGTGAGCGCGAGACCGGACGAGCTGCCTGCTGCTGAGCAGAGTCACCCTTCACATCGAAGAACAACGGCAGCGCGGTAAGGACCGTCCGCCTCAAGACCAAGGCAGTTACGCAACCTTGCAGGCATTCACGCACGATCTGCGTGAGTCGCTGAGCAGCCTCTGAAAGTTGGCTGTATCACTTTCGCGGGGAGTCGTTTCGAGGTGACTTGGGGAGTCGTTTCGTGGAGGCAGGCAAGATCAATGTCAGTGGCTTTCGATGTCACTGCCGCCTGTCAGTGCCGAGTGGGAGACTCCCGGCATGGTCGAACCGAACCCGAAAGTGAACCTTCTCCGGTACTTGCAAGAGGCGCGCGACGCCCTGGTGTGGAAGCTCGATGGGCTCTCGGAGTACGACATCCGACGTCCGCTGACCTCCACGGGCACAAATTTGTTAGGGCTGGTCAAGCATGTTGCCGGCGTGGAGCTGGGGTACTTCGGCGACACGTTCGGGCGGCCGTTCTTCGACAAGGAGCCGCCGCCCTGGTGGTATACGGAGGACGCAGAACCCAACTCGGACATGTGGGCCACCGCAGACGAGTCGCGGGAATGGATCGTTGGGCTGTATCGCCAGGCGTGGGAGCACTCCAACAGCACGATCGCGACGCTGACGCTTGACGCGATCGGTCACGTCCCGTGGTGGCCGGAGGAACGTCGCGACGTGACGCTGCACAACGTCTTGGTGCACGTGATCTCCGATACTCAGCGACACGCTGGTCACGCCGACATCGTGCGAGAGCTCATCGACGGATCCGTCGGATATTTGCAAGGCAAGGACAACATGCCACCAGGGGATCCGGCGTGGTGGGAGGGCCACCGAAACCGACTGGAGCGCGAGGCGCGGGAAGTCAGCGGCTGATCTCGCCCTGCTGCCGACCCCGTTGGCTCCGGGGTCGGCCGTGCGGCGTCGTTCAGCCGGCTGCGGTCTGCTCGGCCAGCGGCATGAAACTGGCGACCTCGCGTAATCGACTGGCGCCTATTCCTTGGTCATTTCGGCGCTGGTGTCACCGTGTGTGGTCGCCGGGGGCATAGTGGCGCCAGGTTCCTCCTGCCTCGGCGGCGAGGTGGGCGGTGGTGTCGTCGTGGTAGCCGAGCATGCGGGCGATCAGAGGTGCGGGGGCCTGGAGAACGAGGTGGCGGATGGCCGCCGTGCATCCTCGCTGGGTGGGGAAGCCCAGGTGGCGAAGCCTGAGTTCGAGCGTGTGCGGGGTCATGGGCTGTCCAGCCCTGCGGCCGGGAAAGAGCCACCGGGCGTTGGGATTGGTGGCGGTCATGGTGTTCGGTCGTTGGTCGAGATAGGTCAGCAGCACTCCGGCAAGCGGTTCGGGGACGGGCGAGGGAGGATCGCCGAGCCGGACCAGAACCTCGCCGTCCTCGTGAAGAACATCGTCGGTGGTGAGCCGAGCGATCCGGGTGAGCGGTTGCGCGTAAAGGAGGACGAGCGCGGCGACCACACGGTCCTGGAGCGGAATGTCGCCTTGGTCGACGGCCTGCCGCAACAGGGCGAGCCGCTGGTGTTGGGCGAGCGGGGCGGGGTTGCTCGTGGAGCGATGCGGGACGGCAACCTTGAGTATGTGTTTGGACCGCATCGCCCATCGCAGAAAGGCGTGGGTCAGGCGCCGGGCGGTGTAGCCACCCGCGTACCAAGTATCGACATCGGCCTGTGTGCACTCGGCGAGGGCCCGCCCTCGCTCAGCGAGGTGATCGAGAAAGGCGGTCGCGAGACGAATCTCGTCGCGGGCCTGCTGAACCTGCTTACTGGTGAGCGGGCCGCGGTCGGCCAGGGTGTTCAGACGGCGCTGAACGTGCCAGGTCGCGAAGAGCTCCAGGAGCCGCCGGTGCCCGGCGTCGCCGACCTCGGGCAGTTTCTCGGCGAGCCACCGCTGGAACAGCAGCAGCTGCCGGTCGGCCGGGGGCAGGACGCCGCTCTGCATGAGTAGGTCGCGCAGGTAGGCGACCGATCGCCAGGGGTGGAGCTGGCTCAGGCCGTCGTGCGTGAGCGGAACCTCTTTCAAGGCGAGAGCACGCAAGTTGCGCTGGGTGTGGGACTTATTGGTCCAGGTCAGGGCGCCCCACGGGCGGCGGATCTGCCGCAGAGCGTCGAACAGCGGGAGCAGTTCAGCGTGGACGGAGCCGGAGCCGTCGTCGAGGAGTTCGCGGAGCCGCTCGGTCAGGACGCATCGGCCGCAGACCCCGCGCCGGTATCGTCTGGCCTCCTGGCCGCATTGCTCGCAGAAGAAGTCACCGATCCCGCCGGCGCAGTCGGTGTAGAGCTTCCCGCCGTCCGGCGCGAGGCCGGGAGTGAGCCGCTCGACTCCGCATCCGGTGCAGGTCCCGTAGGTCTCCAGAGCTCTGGTCATGCAGCTCTGGCAGACGTAGCCCTCGGGCCAGTGGTTCGCCCCCAGCCGCAGTGCACGGTCACAGCGAGTGCAGAACAGGTCCTCGGCGCGGACGCGGGTGCGGCTCATCCTTCCGGCCGGATGCGGGCACGCTTGGGCCGCACTGCCGACAGGTCGACGACCGCATCGCCGGTGGCGACCCTGCGGACGGTGGCGTTCTCGGCCCTGGTGGCAATCAGGTCGGCCGGGGTGCAGTCGAAGATGTCGCAGAGCGCGGCCAGGACCGGCAGCGACAGCCGCTCGGGGGTGCCGGTGACGAGCCGGTGGACCTGGGAGAGCGAGAGGTTGATGCCACGCTCGGCCAGGGGCGGGGCAAGCTCGCTGGTGGTGAACATTCCGGCGGTGGCCATCTTCTCGCGCAGTCGCCACTGGTAGCTGACCTGGCGTTTCATCGAGCACTCCTCGCGGGCTTGAGCGCGGCCTCGATGGTGGCGTCCAACGCCCGCCGCAGAGTGCGGGTGCGGAAGTCTGAGGACACGCAGGTGTAGATAGAGGTGGTGGACGCGTGGTCGTGGCCGGCCTGTTGCTGGACGAACAGGGGGTCCATGCCGTCTTCGATCAGATGGGTGACGTAGGACCTGCGTAGCGAGTGGAAGTCCAGAACCGGGTCCAAGCCGAGATCGTCGCGGTAGGCGGCGAAGCGGGAGTCCAGCCGTTGCAGGCCCACTCGCCTCCCTCGTTCAGAAGGCCACAGGGCTGGGCCGTCCGCGTGCCGCATGGCGGGCCGGACCTCGCTCGTCCACTGGTCGAGGATCTCGGCTGACCACTCCCATACCGTCAGCACGCTGCGGCGTTTGGGTGGCGAGCCTTTCTTGGCCTTGCCATGGCGGACGTAGCAGATCCCGAACTCGCCGAACTCAGTTCCCTGGGGGTTGCGGCCGAAGTCAGCGGTGTCCAGCATCCGGGTCTCGTTGCGGCGCAGTCCGAATGCGTAGCGGTCTTGAACAACATCGCGTCGCGGAAGGCGGGCAGCCAGCCTTTGCGGCCGTGTCCACGGACGCGCTCGACCTGGTCGTCGGCGTGGTCGAAGAATGTCTGCAGCTCGTCCCGGGTGAAGGCCCGTTTCGGGGCTTCTGCCTCACACTCCTGCATGTGCACAGCGGTGTTCCACTCGTGGCAGACCTGGATCGGATGGGTCCCGAAGCGCCGTTCGCACTCGCTCGTCCACTCGTAGGCGGGGTCGGTGGTGTAGTCGCAGAACAGCCGTACCGCTTCCTGGTAGCCGCGGAGCGTCGAGCGTCCGCAGCCGTGGACCGACCGCAGGTCGCCGAACCACTCGTCGGCCAGCGGTGAGGACCAGTTCCACGGAAAGGCGTCGGCGTGAGCGGCGAACGCCCGCACCTTGCGCTCGCGGCCGTTGATGGTCGACAGCGCGAGGTTCCGGGCCAGTTGTTGGTTGCGCCAGCCGTCCAGCATCGCCTCGAAGACCTGCTCGTCCGGCCGGAGCAGCGGCACTCCGTCGGCCAGGTGAAGCCGTGCGGCCCCCGGCGCCGCCCTGTTGTTGCTCACCACATCGTCACGCTCCGTAGATCGCATTCGCCGCGAGAATCTCGCATCAGATGCGAAGCGTGGAGCGGAACGGCAGGTCAGCCATCCGATCGAGCGAAGCGGAACGACATGGACCCGTCCTGTCGGTTACCGTCCCAGCAGGCCCTGGAGAACCGTCTAGCTGCTGATCAGCGGCTTCCCAGCGCCGCCTGACCAATGCGGCGCAAGGTGAGGTCAGTTCGCATCAGATGCGATACGCGCCGGTTCCGAGATGCGCGCCAAAGGGGCAACTAGATGATCTTGAAGCCCTGATCCGCTCGGATTTACGTGCGGCGACGTGCAGCGGCGTCGCGTTCGGCGACGTGCCGGGCGTACGCCCCAGGGAAAGGACGGAGGCGTGGGGGCGCGGGCCAGTAAGAAGGAGTACCTCGCAATATCTCCCATTCGGCCCCTGCCGGATCCGGGGGCTCGGCAGACTTCCGATATGAACGAAGCCATGATCGGGCTAATCACGGGTCTTTTAGCAGCGCTGGTCACACTGGGCACTACGTTCTGGACGAACGCCAGGGCCGAGCGACGTCAGGAGCTGTCGCAGCGGGCACAGTGGACGCACGACCGCCGACGCGATGCCTACCTGGCCTTCAGTAAGGCCGCCCGTACGTTCGTTCCCCTCACCGAGGAGCTGTTCCTCCTCTTCGCGCGCGCGGATGCCGCGAACGCGACGACGCCCGTGCCTGAGCTGGAGCCCGCTGCGGACGGTGTACAGCAGCTAGCGCTGTACGAGACCTGGCACGAAGCCCTTCTGTCTGGAGAGGTCACGGAGCCTGGAGAGCAGTGGAAGGAGGCAGCTCCCGAGCTCCTGCAGGACCTGACGGCGGCGTACGACGGGGTGGATCTTGAAGGGCCGCCGGAGATCGCGCAGGTCGCCTACTCCGTCGTCACCACGGCACATCGGATCTTCACCGGCATGCCCCTTTTCGAGATGGAGCAGAAGGACTACGAGGAGTTCGACGAGGACGGCCGACCCGCGGGCCCTGGCGCCCGGGACCTGTTCAACGAGGAGGTACGGACCTACTTCAAGGCGCTCCGCGAATTCCGACAGGGGGCGAAGGCGCTGCTGGAACAGGCTGACTGATTATGCGGACCAGTTGGCCGAATCATCCGATGCCGGTCATCGGCACAGCACCGACGCCCACGGAGGACGGCACCTCGCCACCAATGCTGCTGGCCGGCGCCCGCCACGCCTCCGTCCTCTCCCTGGGGCGGTACTCCCGCCCCGGCGTCGACTCGGTCGCTCGGCACGTCGCCGAACGTGACCCCGCTGCACGTAAATCGGGGTGCTGGTAAGAACCCTGTCACCAGCCGCAAACGGCGGTGTACTTCAGCGACTACGTCCCCGCGTCCGAGCGCCTCGGCCCTCTGCGCGGTGTCCGTACTCGGTTCCGAGCCGAGTTGATCGACCAGCACGACCTTCTGCAGAAACGGCTGCGTGACCTCACGGACGGGTGCCGCGCTTCGATCCAGGCCACGTGACGCGGTCCGTACCACTCACAGCAAACCGTCCTGGCCCGGGTCGAGCGTCCTGACCGCCTTGCGGATGTCCCACACCGGGCACTGAGCCGGCACGTACGAGCCCTGCGGAGTCCACGACAGTATCCCGACGAGAGGGCCGGTCGGCTCCAGCCCTTCCGCGCGGATCTGTTTCGGCGTGCACAGGTATGCGGGCAGCGTCTCGCTCGTGTACGACGGCAGCGGCGGCGTCCCGGCCTGCCTCTGCCGGTACACCGGATCCCCGAACAGGTCCCGGCCCACAGGCTCCCGGGGCGGACGGCGCGACGACACGGTCCCTACTCCGGGCGCTGCACGGCGTCCAGGTGGGCCAGCGCCAGCCGCAGCGAGAGAATCGCGATGCCGAACGAGAGGTTGTCGATCCCGTGCGCGTACAGCTGGCCGGGGTGCACGACAAATGCCTCCGACACACGCCGAGCCATGCCCTCCTGCTCGTCCGGCGCGGTCGAGCGCAGCAGGTCCTCCACTGCCAGTGTCAGGTCCGGTGTGCCGATGTCCGGCCATAGGCGGTCGTCGACGCGCAGGGCCGTGTGCTTGATGTCGGCGACCGCCTCGGCCAATCCCTCGCGGGCTTCCTGATGGTTCATGGCGGCAGTCTGTCGCAGCGGCGAGGCCAGATGAGGAAGAACGAGGCAAGAAGAAGCCCGTCTTCCAGACTGAGCCCTGCTGCTTCTGCTGCTGGGATGTGCGCTGCTCATCCTCCTCGGCGCGGGCGTCTCGACCAGCCTGCTGGCCTCCAGAGTGATCGATGCGAACAGGGGCCTGATACTGGTGGACTCGCGACAGTTGAATACGCGAGTCCACCAGTATCAGGCCCCGGACACGGCCAACTACATCGTGACGACGACCCCGGGCGGGATCGTCGGCCTAGCGGTCGGCGTGTATGCCGTGCTCCGCGACCGCGAGGGGGCCGGAATCCATGGACCTCCCGGCAGAACTGCCCCGGCCCTCCAGGGCAGAGGACTGATCAGCGCCGTTTGCGGCTGGTGACAGGCTTCTTACCAGCACCCCAAATCCGAGCGGATCAGAGCTTCAAGATCATCCCGTTGCCCCTTTGGCGCGCATCTCGGTCATACCCCGGCCAGGGCTTTCGTGTGGGCGAGGCGGTAGGCCTCGGTGCCGGTCTGGATGATGGCGCCGTTGAAGGTCAGCCGGTCGACGATGGCCGCGCAGAGCCGGGGATCGGTGAACGTCTTCGTCCACCCGCTGAAACTTTTCGTTCCAGGCGCCGGGCACGCGTATGCGGATTCCGAGGCCGGCACCGCCCTCACCGGCAGACTCCATGGCCACCTGGTGGGACGGGGGAAGGGCGGGACCGGTGACGGGCCGAAGCGCCGCGTTAGACCAGTAGAAGGGGAGCAGGTGTCCGTAGGGGGCCTCATCGAGGGCGGCGTACGCGCGTCCGGCCATGCCGACGTGTACTTGTGGACGCCCGTGACGCGCCTCAGCGCTCCTTGTCCACCGCCTCTTCAAGCTGACCGGCGTCCTCGCCCGCGATGATCGGCAACGTCCACACCGGGGCCACTCGATCACGGATCCTTGGGGCGAGGCCCTTTACCGCGGCCACGGCATGGGCGTGCGCTGGAGGGACTGGAACGTACAGCGGTCCGGACATGGCGGCCCCCTCCACACTGTCCTGCGACAGTGTGGAACCAGCCTGAGCTGGGGTAATGCACACCGAAAGGGCGCAGTCCGGTCACCGGGTGTGCTGCGTGCCGGGTCCGGCGCCGTTGTCAGACCGGTTCGCTCCCCCAGCGCGTACGTTGGGAGAGCACGGCATCGGCCCCATCCATGTCGGCGAGACGAGCGGCCAGCACGCTTATGGCGAGGCCATCGGGGAGGGCAGCGGAGAACTTGAGTCCACGTACGGCGGCTGCTGAGACCTGTGGGAGCTCCTCCTTCCGTGGCTTCCTTCGCGTCTGGTCCCACTCCTCGCGGGCCAGGTCGTGGCGGAGCCGGACGTAGGAGTCCGCGGGCCGCTGCAGCGGGTCAACCGCGTCGGCCAGCCACGCCGTGAGGGTCGCGTTGGCGCGGAAGCCGGCCCAGGTCCACCACCGTACGTCGCGTCCGTTGCGGGTGATCAGGGTGGCCTCCGGGTGAGCGAAGTGGCCTTCCGTTTCGCGTAGTTCCACGAGACCGGCCTGTGCGCGTCGGGTGAGGTCGACTGCGGGGTCGGCGCCGAGCAGCACCTCGCGCATCGCCTGGGCGAGCTGGTACGACAGGCCACGGACGGTGCCGGTCTGCCACTTGGCGATGCCGCCCGACTCGGCGGCTTCGACGAAAACCCGATGCCGACGCCAGTCCACGTACGTCACGTGCCAACTGCGTCCGGCGAGCAGCAGCCGAAGAGGCCCCTCGCGTTCCTCGACCAGCAGAGCGGGGTCCGTGTGCCCGATCTCCGTACGTCCGTGCAGGACTGTGAACTGGGGCGGTGCGGTAAACGACGCGGTGAGGTCCATGAAGTGCCGCCTGCCGAAGCGCTCCTCGGCCTGTTCGCCGATGAAGTAGATGCCGCTGTCCTGTTCCAGGAAGCCTTCGGCAAGGAGGTGGTCGAGGACGGGTCGGGCGGACGCGTCGAACGGAGCAAGGCCGTTCCACTCCTCGTGCCAGTCGGCGGCGGGCAGTTTGTGGCGCTGGAGGGCGACGGCGAGCAGCTGCTGGGCAACGAGGTGCTGTGGCCCCGGCGGTGCGGCGACGGGCTCCACCCAGTGCCTGCCCCACAGGGTCAGCAGTCCGGCTGCCTGGAGGAGGCTCTCGTGGGAGGTGGCGAGGAAGAGGCAGTTGCGGATGCTGTCGGACCGGCGTCCGGTACGGCCCAGACGCTGCAGGAAGGAGGCGACGGTCGCGGGAGAGTCGATCTGGATCACACGGTCGAGGTCGCCGACGTCGATGCCGAGTTCGAGTGTGGAGGTGGCGACGATCACGCAATCGCGTGCCTGCGCGAAGGCTTCCTCGGAGCGTTGACGCTCTACCGCCGAGAGGGACGAGTGCGAGAGGAAGACGGTCACGCCACGTGCTCGGAGTGCCTGCCCGAGCTCTTCGACCTGCCGGCGGGACTCGCAGAAGACGAGACGCTTCTCGCCCCGGTGGAGGGCGGAGATGACGGTGGCGGCGTTCGGAAGCGAGCCGACGTAGTCCAACTCGACTTCACCGGGCGGGGGTTCAGCTGGGTGCGGCTGAGGTTGCGTTGTCGTGGCTGTGGGGCCGGTGTCGACGCCGGGGGCGATGACCTGACCGGGCGTTCGACCGCGGGCGGAGCCTTGTAGCCAAGCGAGGAGCTCGCTCGGATTGCCGACGGTGGCGGAAAGGCCGATGCGCTGCAACCGTCGGCCGGTCAGCCGCTGAAGCCGCTCCAACACCGCCAGCAGGTGCCAGCCGCGGTCGTCCCCGGCGAAGGCGTGCACCTCGTCCACGACGACCGCCCGCACCCCGCCGAGCAGCAGGGCGTGGTCGGTCTTGACGCTGATGAGCTGTGCTTCGAGGGATTCCGGTGTGGTGAGGAGGATGTCTGGTGGCTCGCGGCGCAGGCGCCGCCGTTCGGACTCGGCCGTGTCCCCGTGC
The DNA here is from genome assembly GCF_040631655.1 of Streptomyces sp. NPDC019937. NCBI lineage: Bacteria > Bacillati > Actinomycetota > Actinomycetes > Kitasatosporales > Streptomycetaceae > Streptomyces > Streptomyces sp. NPDC019937. The sequence continues at coordinate 80,740 of NZ_JBEYAL010000006.1, read as the reverse complement.
CAAAGCGCCGCCGTGCGCCCCAACCACTGGGCATAGGCGTGCAGGCGCGGCTGGAGGTTGTTGAGCAGGGCGCGCAGAGGCGTGAGGTAGAGAACCGAGGTGCCGGACCAGCCGTTCCGGGCCATGGCCGTGAGGAGGGGGAATGCGGCGGCCTCGGTCTTGCCGCCTGCTGTCGGCGCCAGCAGTACCGCGTCCTCGCCGTCGAGGAGCGGTCCTATCGCCACGGACTGCAGGGGCCTGAGGCCGGGCCAGCCGAGGGTGTTGACGATGTGGTGGAGGAGGACTGGATCGAGCCGGTCGACAGGGTCGGCGTCCGCTGCTCCGCTCACGCTCACAGGTCTAGCTCCACCTCGTCGGCCGAGGCGGCGGGAGCAACCGGGAGCGTGGCGACATGACGCTCGGCGTCGGTGAGTTCGGTGCGGTCGACGGTGAGGCGGTAGTCGGCGCGCGGGTCGAAGTCGGGGAACTGGTCGATGCGGTCGAGGACGTCGCCGACGAGCTTCTTCAGATAGAGGCGGGGGGCGACGCCGACCTTGCCACCGAGGGCTCCCCCGACTGCATGGGCCAGGTCGGCGACATACGCGTCGTCGGCGACGGAGCGCACCCGCTGCGGGTCGGTGCTCCCCATTGCGTACAGGTCGCGGATCTTCCGGCCGAGTTCGTTAAGCGTCTCCAACTGGAATCCGGGAAGCCGGAGTTGTACCGCCCTGGGGTTGTCGAAGCGTGAGTCGGTAGAGAAGTCGGTGGCCAGGCGCTGGGCGAGCGGCGCGAGACGCTGGACGCCTTGTGGACCGTCATAGAACGCCGGAGTGCCGGTGATCACCAGGTACAGGCCGGGGAAGCGGCCGGAATGGACTTCGTCGATCAGCTGCCGAAGGGCGTTGAGCGCCTTGTCCCGGGCGTCGGAGCGCACCCGCTGCAGGGTTTCCACCTCGTCGAGGACGAGAAGGAGCCCGGAGTGTCCGCTGTCGCGCAGAACGGCGAGCAGCCCTTGAAGGAAACCAAGGGCTCCGAAGTGGTCGAGGTCCCCGCGCACCCCCGCAGCGCGCTTGGCGGCAGCCGCCACATGCGGCTCGCCGCCGAGCCACGCAAGAACGGCCGAAGCGGTGGCCTCGTCGTCCGCGCCCAGCGCGGAGTGGTAGCCGCGCAGTGCGGCGGCGAATCCGGGGGCGCCACGGGAGACCTCCGAAAGGCGGTCGTCGAGAAGCTTCGCGACGGCCTGCTCCAGCCGGGAGTCTTCAGCGCCGGCGGCCAGGGCGTCATCTTCGAGCGCGTAGAACCACGCGTCGACCACCGGTCGGAGGGCCGACGGCTGGAAGCTCGCGGTGGCCAGGCGCTCGGTGGCCCGACGATAGACGGTCTCCAGCCGGTGCAGGGGCGTCTCGGTCTCCGACACCTGTACCTCGGCGACGGCGAAGCCGCGGCGCTTGGCGCGCTCGCCAAGCCAGCGGGCGAAGAAGGTCTTGCCGCTGCCGTACTCACCACGCACGGCCTTGAAGGCGGATCCGCCCGCGGCCACGGCGTCGAGTTCGCCGTCCACGGCCGCCTCGAACCGGACGAGTCCCGTGGCAAGGAGATCGAGACCGCTGTCGGGGACGGCTCCGCGCCGCAGCGCGTCGACGACGGCCCGTCGCCGCGCCGGCGACACCGTGACGCCGGAGGCGGCGGATACGGAAAATGCGGAGGCGGGCTGTTCACTCACCTTGCCAGTTTCCCACGGGCGCCGTCCCGCTCGATCCGTCTCCGGGCGGGACGACACGACCGCCCCTCTCACAGACCGAACTGAGCTTTCAGCAACGACTCGTTGAGCCGGAGCGTACGGTTGTCCGGCAGGATCTCCAGCACCTGCTCGCCATCGTGGTTGAGAAGCTGCCGCAGTACCGCGGCGAACCCGGCAGCGCGCACGGGCCGCTCCCCGGCACGCTGTGCCAGAGCCGTGAGCGGCAAGGTCCTCGATGCGAGCAGTTCCTGTACGGCGGCGCGCACCTTGTCCAAATCCACCGTGCGGCCCACGAGCTTCAGCTGCGCCTCGAAGATCTCCGAGGACATCAGCCCGTCCACGAGCGCGGTACGGGGATCGGACGGCACAGCGGCTTCGGCCTGCCGGACGGGCACGGCGGGGGCCGTTACGGCCTGCACCGCGGGCTCGGCGAACAGACTCTCCTCCTGGGTGACCTGCTTCGACTTCGAGGGGCGGCGGCGTGCCGGAGTGGGCGCCGCGGCCACGGCCGGGGAAGGAACCTGGGCGGCGGGGGCTTCGGCCACACGGTCGGGCGACCACCACGGGGGTGCGGGATCGCCGAGCTCCCGCCATCCTTCGGGCGGCGTGGCGCCGAACGGCAGGTATGCCTGGAGCGGAATGGCGATCTCCGCGAGGGACGCGCCGCCATGGTAGCCGGCTTTGCGTCCGGTGTAGCGGGAGTCGGCGTCCCACAGAGCGATGACGGCTCCCCCGGGCTCGGGGGCGACCACACGCGGTCCGCGCAGCGGGATCTCCCGCTCGTCCAGCTCTCCCTCGGCGTACGGACGGTAGCGGTCCGCCGCTTCGGGTCCGGAGACCCGGCGGTCACGCCGGTCGACGACGTGCCCGTGGTCGGAGAGGAGTAGGACGGCCATGCCCTCGGCAGCGGCGGTGTCGAGGAGCTCGCCGAGGAAACCGATCTCGTCGACGGACCATCGGGGCGCGCCCAGGCGCTGTTCCTTGGCGAGCCGGTCGTCGATGGTGTTCAGGACGACCGCGACATGGGTGCGCCCGTCGTGCAGGGCGGCCTCCAGCGGTGCGCTGAAGGGGCTGCCGGTCCGTTCGGCGCGCAGGTCGTCCTTGTGGAAGACGGCCGCCGCGCGCCCGGGACCGGCGAACGGGTGCTGGGGGAACAGTCGCTTCTCGTCGGCCTGCGCGCCGCGCAGCAACCGCCCTGCGAACAGGCTGGTGCGGCTGACGGCGGTGACACTGGGCAGCGCGGCGGCCACAGCCCTGCGCCGGGGGCGTCCCTCCGTCTCCGGGAACGGGTCGTACTCGCTGAAGCGCTTGCGCAGCTCCTGCCCGAGCTCGGCGGCGATGGCGGAGGTCATGCCGTCGACGACGACGATCAGCAGGCGGCGGCGGTCCTTGCCCCTGGCGGCGGGGGCGGCGACGCGGTCGAGGAAGTCCTCGACCGTGAGCAGGGAGCCGGGTGCACCGCCGCTCTCCGTCCAGACGGCGAGCCGCTGGGCGAAGGCCCGGTCCATCTCGCGCCTGCGCTCGCGCACCTGCTCTCCGAGGCGGTCGTACGCGTTCCGCAGGGCGGGGGCATCCTCGCCTCCCGCCTCTATGCGGTCGAGGGCGAAGTCGGCCCAGGCGGTGTCGGTGACCTGCAGCCTCAACCAGTCCTCCACCGACTGCGGGTGCTCTGTCCGGTCGGTCAGCCAGGCGGCGAGTCGCCGGGCCATGCGGGCACGCTCGACGCGGGCGCGGCCCTCTGGGCGCACCGCGTGCCGGTGTTCGCTCCATGCCCGTACTGCCTGGGTGATGCCGTCCAGCTCGCCGGTGGCCAGAGCGGCACCGGTATCGGCGGCGCGGGCCTCGAAGCCGAGGGGGAGGAAGAGGCTTGCGGCTGCGGCCTGTTCGGCACCGAACTGGCGGGCGAGGACGTCGGCTCGCTGCAGCAGCGGGATGAGCACACGCCGGTCGTCCCTGGCCACGAGCGTGTCCACGGCTGCTTCGGCCACCGTGCCGTACTGGGCGAAGCGGGCGTCGGACTCCTCAGGCGTGAGTCCGCCCTGGCCGTCCGCCCACAGCTCGGCCCGGCCGCGGGCCCGATATACCTCGGGACCGGGAGAAGCGGTGTGGCTCCACAGGGCGGCGGTGACCAGGCCGTAGGCGAGTGCGTCCGTGCCGCGCCCTTCGCGGACAAGGCCGAAGAGGATGGTGGCGGCCGGTCCGGCCTGCCCCTTCTCGCAGAGGAAGGCGGCCAGGCCGTCGCGTTCAGCGTCCCGCAGGGCGAGGAACCGTTCGGCGGCTCCGGGCCGTACGGCCCACCGCAGCAGAGCGGTGAGGCCGATGCGGTCGTCGGCGATGTCCCGTGTCTCGTCCGCCGATTCCGCGTACCGGCCGAGGCCGAGGCGCCGCTGGGCGAGCTGGACGAGGGCGTGGTCGCGAGTGAGTGTGCCGCCCGCGATCTTCGGCCAGCGGTCGAGCGGTGCCGCCTCCAGCAGGGCCTCGGCGGCCCAGCCTCCGTCGGAGACCTGCAGCCGGTGGTCGACGGCACCGGCTCCGAAGGAGGTGCGGACGACTTCCCAGTTGTCCACGCTGCGAACACCGTTGTGCCACGCGCAAGCGAGAAGACCGGGGTCGAGCATGGACTCCTCGCAGTCGGTGAGCACGACCAGGACACGCGGGCCGGTTCCGTCCCCGGCGTTGTGGAGATGCCCGAGGATCTGTTCGTGCACGGCGAGCGGCGAGGGTGCGGCGGCGACGGCTGCCCGCTGCCCGCCGCCGTAGGTGAGCGTGTCGGGTCCGTCCCACTCCGGCTGGGCGCGGAGCAGGACGACGGCACGGGTACGCCCGTCCAGTCCGGGCCGGGCGGACAGGTACTGGACGAGCAGCGAAAGCGTGAGCCGGGCCAGGCCGGCGGCTGTGGTCGCGGTGGTCACTCGCCCACCACCCGCCAGGTGATCTCGATCTCGGCGTCGGGCTGTGCCTCGGCCAAGGCGCGAATCTCGGCGGCGAACTCAACAGCGGCGGCCCGGGCCTTGGTACGTCCGCCGCCGACCCGCCGCACACCACCGGAACCCGGGGTGGCCGTGTGCGTGGACGGCACGGACGGCTCCGCGTCGTCCCCCTTCAGCGAAATGTCGTCGGCGCCGGAGGGACCGGTGGGCTGCTGCGGCTCGGGCGGGGTCGGCGGCGTCTGGCGGGCCTTCAGCAGGGCGATCACCTCGCGCCGGGCCCTTTCCAGCGCGCCCGCGAGGTCGGCGGTCTGCTGGTCGCCGCGGGCGGCGGCCTTCAGCCGCTCCAGGATGGAGTGGCCCTCCGGGCCGAGGCCCTCGGCGAGCTCCAGGGTGTCCCAGTCGGCGTTGGCCTGGGCGAGCGCGGAGGCGACCCTGCGGGCCTGAGCGAGCGAGGTGCCGTAGCGCAGGGGGGAGACGCCCCGCAGGTCGAATCCGGCGAGGGTCTCGACCGTGCGGCGGGCTGCGGCCGACCCGGCCTCGGCGGTGTCGATGAGCTGCTTGACGAGGGCCAGGGACCGGCGGGCGAGAGCAAGCCGCCCGGCCGGGTCCGACTCCTCCAGCCCCAGCTTCCCCTGGGCGTCCTCCAGTCGTCGCACCAGCTCACCGGCGGCCTCGTCGCACGTACGCGCCTGCTCGCGCACCGCCGTGGCGAACTGGTTGATGATCTGCCCGCGGTAGAGCCGAGACTTGGGTTTTTCCCCGAAGAGGGACTCGTAGCGGTCGAGTGCCTCCTCCCAGTCGCACTCGGAGGGCCGGGGCTGGGTGCGCAGGGCGTCTCCGGGCCGGGCCACGAGGGCGAGCGACACGTCCTGGATGGCCCCGCCCCGCACCCACACCCGGTCGGCGATCTCCGCGAATCCGGCGATCACGAGCTGTCGGGCCGTCTCGTGCAGCCCGCGCGGCTCGGGCCGGTCGAGCCAGTCCGTCAGCCGCACGTACGTCAGGTCGTCGCCTGCGGGCAGTTCGTCGGCGCGGGTCTGGTCGTCGAAGAAGTCCGTCCAGTGCGAGGACAGTTCGAAGTACGCCTCCCCCATGGTGCCCAGCAGCAGGGGCTGCGCCAGCCGGGTCATGAGTTTGCGCTCGCCGGAGGGCACCTCGACCCGCCGGTCCCGGGCGAGCGAGGCCCGCCGCACCAGGTCGTACGCCTTCTTCGCATCGGACGTGGTGATCGCCCGGCCGGTGTTCTCCGGGTCGAGCTGCGGGTGGGCCGGGAACTGGCACTCCAGGAGGCGGGCGGCGATGAGCCGGACGGCCTTCTCGAAGGAGGCACCGATCGGAAGGGACAGGCCGGGCACCGGATGCACGGGGGTCAGGTGGTCCTCGAAGCCCAGCTGGACCTCGGTCTCCTTCTTGTCGGCCAGTCCGTACGCCTGCTTAAACGCTTTCTCCGCCTCCCGCATCAGGGTGTCGCGCTGGGCTTCGAGCAGCTGCCAGGCGCGAACGCGCTTGTCCTGGCTGAGGTGCTTGGCGAAGGTTCCGTGGAAGCGGTCCTCGTCGGAGAGGACGCTGTCGATGACGGTGAGCCGCCGGAAGCTGTCCCGCGCCTGCTGGGACAGGTGGGTAGGCAGCCAGGCGAGGGTGAGGGCGGGACCGTCGGGGGCGGACTGCGACCGCAGGCCGTCGATACGCATGGCGTCCTCGCGCGGCCCGTAGTTCCCGTCGTCGAACGGGAAGTCGGCGACGATCCGCCACAGCCCGTCGGTGGCGGGCTTGAGCTGCTCGTCGCCGACCCGGTCCTTGTCGCGGACGTTCGCGAAGTTCACCTCGATCGTGCGAGGGGATCCCTTCCATACGAGGGCGAGCTCGTCGTAGCCCGTGCGCTGGGTGGTGCCGAGCAGGCGGCGGAGGATTCGTTCGGCGAGGTCACGCTGGAAGCGAGTCTGGGTGTAGGTGTTGGCGTTGGCGAGGATCGAGTCGAGGTCGATGTCGGTCAGTTCGAGCAGCACGGAGGCTTGGGCTCCGGAACCGCTGACCTTGATCTCGGCGAACTTGCCCGCCCACTGCTGGAGCTTGCCGTCCAGGGCCTGGACGGCACCACCCTTGAACCGGCTCCTGATCGAGCCGTGGTTCAGGGCGAGGAGCCGCTCCACGGTGAGGTTCTGCAGCGACACCGCTCCGGGGGCCAACGCGGACAGCAGGAGGGTACGCATGATGCGGTCGTCACCGATGAACACCTCCAGCGACGGCCGCCTTTCGACAGGCACGGATTCGGGGTCGCTCGCGTAGGCGTCGATCTCCTCCTCGCTGACATCATGGGTGGTCATCAGGTACGGCCGCAGTTTGGTGTTGTAGAGCCGCTCGGCCGAGTCGAACACCACCCGGGTCGCATCCTGGAAGGGCTTGTTGCCGCCCTTGCCCAGGTAGGGGTAGAGGTCGCCGAGACACACCAGGTCGCCCAGGCGCAGCCGGTTGCGCTGGTCGGCGAGGATCTCGCCCATCAGCTTCATACCGGTGCGGTTGCGCTGCAGCGCCGAGGAGATCTGGACCAGCGCGTCCATGAACGCCGGCGTGAACGGGTACGCCTTGCGCAGCGGCTCCTCGCCCGCGCCGACCAGGGCCTTGTCGTCACCGAGCCAGGTGTCGCGCACCGCACCGGGGTTGGCGGCCAGCAGCCGGTCGAGCCCCGCCTGGATCGTCTGCTGGGTATCGGCCGAGTGTGGCTTGAGCAGCCGCTCGTGGGCGATCTCCGGCAGGTTGCGGTCCTCCAGTTTGATGGAGTCGAAGCGGCCGGAGGCGTAGTTGAGGTTCTGTTGCATGGCCGCCTCACCGGTGCCGTGCATCTCCTCACCGGTAATCTCCCGCAGGTCGCGCTGGCGGGCAATGAAGGAGATGACAGGGATGGCGCGCCGGCTGTCGCCGCCCTCCACGAAGTTCGTGAACTTCGCGGACTCGCGCAGGACCTGCTTCTCCTCCTGCATCATCATCGTGAGCCACAGCATCAGCTCGTCGAGGAAGAGCACCAGCCCGTCGTAGCCGAGGGACTTGGCGTGCTCGGCGATCACCGACAGGCCTTCGTCGAGCGGGATGAACCCGTCCGCCTGCGCCGCGATCCTGCCGTATCCGCGGGCCACGGTCTTCAGCGCGTCCTCGGTGAGACGCGCGCGCAACTCCGCCGGAGTCGTGGGGTTCTGCACGTCGAGCCGGACGTACTTGTCGTGGATCTCAGCCGCGTTCAGGGCGGTGTTGACCCGCTCTGCGGTCCAGAAAGCGGCGGGGTTGCCCCACTCGTCGACCTTCTCCGAGGCGCCCGCGTTGAGCTGGGCGAGGAACTGCTCGTCCCCGAAGTTCTGCCGCATTTCCCGGAGTTGGTCGAAGAGGGCGTCGGTCCGGTAGACGCGCGGGGGGGAGGATCCGGGCCGGACCTTGGCCACCCAGTCGACGTAGCCACCGAGTACGCGATGTTCCAGGCTCTCGGCGTTCAGCATGTGGTACGGGACGAGCAGGAAGTTCTTGCCGCCCGTACGCAGCCAATCGAACTCCTGGTACAGCGGGTCGAACTCCTGCCGGGCCCGGGCCGCCTCGCTGTTGGACAGCAGCGCATGCAGTACGGCCATGAAGTGCGACTTACCGGCACCGAACGAGCCGTGCAGATACGCCGCCTTGGAGCTCTGCGTGTCCAGCGCGGTCGAGATCATGTTGAGGGCGTCGCGGAAGTTCCGCAGCAGTTCTCCGGTGAGGACGTAATCGTCCAGAGCCTTCCGGGCACCCTCCTCGGTGACCGCCTCCGACAGCTTGAGCACGTAGGAGGACGTGGAGACGGACACCGGCAGGTTCATCAGGTCCTTGAGCAGCGGTGCCGTGCTCTGTCGGGCGGGGGCGGCCATCGGTGTCAGGACTCCTTCGTCGTCTTTGTCGTGCTCGCGGTGCTCTTGCTGCTCCTGGCTGTCTTCACGCCCGCCCCGCGTCCGCGACGGGCGGGGGCCGGACACCAGGCCTTCAGGTCCTCGTCGGTGAGGTGACGGTCCCCCTGAAGGGAACGGCGCTGTGCAAGGGCGTCGGCGGCGGGCGAGGTGCCGTACGCGGGGTCGATCTCGCCGTGCCACTGGTCCAGCCACAGCTGCAGTTCGAGGAGGGCGGCGAGCAGCGGCGGCCACTCCCCGTCCGACAGCTCATGCCCATGGGCGTGGAGGTGACCGATCAGCGCCTCGGCCTGCTGGAGGTGGTCCCAGCCGGCCCAGCCATAGAGGGGCGGTGACTGGAGGTTCTCCGTGCCGTAGGAGATGAAGCGCTCCTTGGGCACGTCGAGCTTGCCGCGCAGGCTCCAGTATGAGCTGCGGAGGAAGTCTGCGCTGGTGTAGGGCCGCGGGACCGGGATCGCGTCGCGGATCTTCTTCTTGGCGATGAAGTCCTGCTCGGCGTCCTCCTTGCGCTGCTCCTCCCAGGCCCGCTCCCAGTCGGTGCGCTTGTCCAGGCCGGACGGCTTGTAGCGGAGAGCGGCGATGGCCGGTACGTGCTCGGTAGAGAGGAGGGCGGCTACGGTCTTCGGGAACTCCTGGCCCGGTGCGAAGAGTTCCGCGACCGCGACGAAATCCTCGTCCTGTTCGAGGTCGTGAACCAGCTGGTTGAGCGTGCGGATCAGCGGGCTGCCCTCCGCGTCGAACCAAAGGGCCTGGTCCTCCATGCGGTTGAGCAGCCAGGAGCGCAGGGCCTTCTCCTGGAGCGCATCCCACCCCTCGGTAGCCCAGCGCCGCTTGTACTCGGGCCGCTCCACCATGCCGATCTGGCGGTTTGACTCGATCGCGTCGATGCGCTTCTGGACGATCTCCCGGTAGGGGGCGGGCCACTCGGTAGGGATCTCGGTGATGGGCGTGGAGCCGTGACGCCGGAACCACTCGTCGGATGCCTCACCGGCCTCGACCTTGCGCGCCAGCACGATCTCGAAGGCGCGCTGGCCGAGGGCGAGTTCGGGGACGTCTGCGAAGTCGTCGCCGTTACGGGGGACCGGGCGGAGGTCGTCGTCGAGGAGGTTGTAGAGGGCGTAGACCTGCCAGTCGACTTCTTCTTGTAGGGCGATCAGGCGGGCGCGGAGGTGGGTGTAGCGGGTTTGAGCTTCGCGGAGGGCGGGGGCGGTGGGGGTATTGGTGGCCGCCACGGCAGCTGCAGTACTGGCAGCCACCTTCTGGGCGAGGGCATCGAGTTCGGTGGCCAGGGCAGTGGGGTACGCCGGGGGGAGAGGGAAGTTCTGAAGCCTTGTACTGGTGAACACATAGCGCTCTTCCCAAGTTTCGCTCTGGATACCCCTGCCCAAACCGCTGCCGCCCTTGCCCTGGCTCACCATCTTGAGCCAGAAAGCGGCAGTGGAGCTGTTGAGGACCCCGAGCAGCTTCAGGTGTTCTTCCTCTGAGACTTCCTCGCGCAGCTTGATCACTGGCCCGGTTCTGTTGAAGACCTTGCCATCCCGGTCCAGTACAAAGTGGTTGTACGTGGCGATCTCTGCGAATGCGATCGACCACGGATGGCACTCAGGGCTCGAAGTTACCTGGTGCCACTCGTACCAGGATCTTCCATCAGAGAAGTATGTGCCCTTCGAGAAGGTCGCACGATGCCCCAGCACCGTACGGCCGGGCCACATCCACTTGTAAGCACCGGAGTCCTCTGGCAGATGAAGCAGTTCGAACTTCTTCGGAGCCTCCTTGTGCGGGAAGAAAGTAAAAGTTCCTTCCGAATGGCTCCAGTCACGAAGCTCCTCACCGAGCACAAGCGTGCGGCCGAGTTGCTCCTCGCCCCCACGACGCACCCAGGCGGCACGAGTGCTGATCATGATGCTGTCGGCGTTGGTCTGCCCGGTATACCCGAAGCGCTTTGCCCGGTTACGGAGCTTCGGGCCTCCTGCCGCTTCAAGTCCCTCGATCAGTTCCTGCCCGCCGTCGGCGAGCACCCATGGTTGCTTCGCGAAGTACCTCTTCCGGTCGAGGTCGTCGACCGACACCCACTTGCCTGGAGTACCTGGCTTGTCGATCTGGTCAATAATCGCCGACCACACATACCCCCTGGCCGCATCGTCAGGAACGCCCGGCTCCCCCTGCACCGACCGCACCGTACGCACCGTCGACGTCCGGTGCCGACCACCCCGTCGCCGCCCGATGAGGATCACGGTAGGCGTGCCGTGACCGGGGATGTACGCACCGGATGCGTCGATGACCTCCGTGAGCTCGACTTGGTGGCCGAAGTACGCCTGGATCAGATGCACACCAAACTCGCGCTTGATGAACGAGTTGGAAGTGATCTGCCCGACCATGCCGTAACCCCGGCCAGTCTCGGGGTCACCGTTCTTGGACAGCTCGAAGAACCGCTGCGCAAACGGCACGGTGAGCGCGTACTCCTTATGGCACACCTCCTTGTACATCTCCCGGTACCGCTGGTTGAGCTCCTTGTCCTGCACCGTGATGTACGGCGGATTACCCACCACCACGTGATACCGCCCCGGCTTCAGAATGTCCGGGTGTTCCAGCCAGTCCTCCGTGCGATACGCGAACGAGGCCAGCGGGTCCTCCGCCGCCTCCCCGTCTAGCGTCAGCTCCAGCTGGCGGGACTTGATGAGCGAGTCGCCCACCGCCAGATGGATCGGCCACTCGTACCGCGCCGCCTTACTCAACGTCCGCACATTCGCGGCAGCCATGGCCGCAACCAGCAGACGGAACCGCGCAATGGCCACCGCGAAGGGGTTGATGTCCACGCCGTGCACCGAGTCGAGCGCCGCCCGCACCCGCTCGTGAACATCCACCGTCGGGGCCTTCTCCGCCCACTCCTCCACCAGCCGCTTGAACGCGCCCAGCACGAAGTGCCCCGACCCGCACGTAGGGTCGATCATCTTGAGGCCCCTGAAGCCGTACTCCCGCAGCGCCGGCGTCATCGTCCGCTCAAGGATGAACTCCTCCACGAACTCCGGTGTCTGCAGCAGTGCATACCGCTTCTGGGCGTCCTCGCTCAGGTCCTGGTACAGGTCACCGAGGAAGCGCGTGTCCCACCCCTGAAGCTTGTCCTCGTCATCCTCGTCCAACGGGTCTGTGAAGTCGTGAACGAGCGAGCCATCCTCGCCACGCCGCCCCCAGAAGGCGACCAGCGCACCCGCCCCCTCATGCGAGAGCGGCACCTGGTACAGCGGGTTGTGCCACTCGTCGAAGAGAAGCCGTCCCGCCTGTCCGTCCCCGATCTCCGCAAATGCCTTAAGAAGCCAACCCCGCCAGGTGGGATCTGCCGACGTCGACTTGTACTCGTCGTACCGGGCCTCCGCCAGCTCCCGCCGGTCGATGTCCGGCGATGTCAGATACGGCTCGTCGATCAGCCCGTTGTCCTCACAGAATCGTACGAAGACAGTGGCCAGCACCCACGCGACCGCCACCTGCGTGAGCTGCTCGTCGAGCCAGGCCTTCGGCGAATCCGCCGTACGGCCGAGCTCACGAGCCTGCTGGTACTCGATCTGGTACCGCTCACCCACCTCGGGACGCTCGTCGACCTGCCGCTCAAGGTCCTTCTTGGCTGCGGTTACCTGCGGCTTGAGGTCGTCCAGCAGGGCCTTGCGGTCGATCATCCGGCGTTCTCCTCAGTGCTTTCGGTCTGTGCGCGGTGCGGCTGCCGTACCCACGACTCTGGCAACGGGATCCACTCCCCCAGCGGCTCCTGGTAGGCGGCGTACACGTCCCGTACGCCATCCGGCCCCATGGCCCTGCCCAACACAGGCGCCCTGCCAGGATCGGCCTGCGGAACCAGCAGCCACAAGGGCCGCTTGGCCTCCCCCTCCCGTGCCTGCCGGGCGAGTTCGTCCAACCCGCCGACGTACTCGTAGCGGGCGAAGACACTCGCGTCCGTCAGCAGCAGTGGGCGCGGACCCTCGCCGTCGCACAGCAACGCGCTGATCTCCTCACGCATGCGGTCGCACGCGTTCCGCGCGAAGCGGGCGAAGTTCACAGACGCCGTGGACCCCGCCTCCGCCGCGTCGGCTTTGAGGAGCGTCTCCCAGCGCGGCAGTCCCTTCGGGTTCGCGGCCGCCTTCGTCTTCTGCTCGTCCTGGAGGTGCCGCAGGAACAGCGCGGTCGCCGAGACCGCCACCACTCCCCCGCCGAAGCGCGCGTCCGCCAGATGACGCACCGCCCGCTCGGCCAGGCCACCGCGGACTGTCAGCACGCGGTAGCCGTCGCCCCGCCCCGCGGCCAGCAGACGGTCCTCGGCGCGGGCCCTCGCGGCCAGGTCGGCGTCCTCCGACCACGCGGCGGCGGAGACGGTACCGATAGACGTGCCGTCCAGTCCGGAGCGGAAGTGGCTGGCGTCTTCCAGTCCCTCGGGGAGGTAGCGCTGATGCCGCCCGTCCTTGTGGGTGCGCAGGATGAGCGGGAAGCCGGCGTCGCGCAGAGCTTCGGTAAGAGGGGAGTCCGTGGGGAGTCCGTGTCCGTCCTCGCCCTCGCCCGTCCGCAGCTCGGGGAAGCGGGAGCGGACCCGCTCGTGTACGGCGGCCACGGTCAGGCCCGGCTGCTCGTCGTCCGGCATCCCGGGGATGATCCTGACGATGCCGGCCTGCGTGAAACGCAGTGCCCGCACCAGGCCGAGCCCACGCGGGTACAGCTCCAGGCGGGAGGAGACCGCCGCATCCTGGGAGGCCGCCGCGGCAATGTCGACCATCCGCCGCTCGTCCCAGTCCAAGGTGCCCTCGGGCGGCTCCACCCGGGTCAGGTCGGCCAGCACGGCGGCGGCCGTGGGCAGGGTCTCGGCCTGGACGAGCCGGTCGGCGCGCTTGCCCAGTCTGATCGCGTAGTCGAGGAGGCCGGGGGCCGACGGGGTGTCAGGGCTGTCGACACCCTCCCGCGCGTGCAGGGCAAGCAGGCCGGGGCGCAGGGCGTCGTCGGTGGCCTGCCGGCTCATGCGGTGCAGGAAGGCCGGCATCGAGGCGCGTTCCTCCATCTCCACGACGGCTCGTACAGCGGCCAGGGCGAGGGCGCGGCGCTGGTACAGCTCGGGCAGGTCGGTGCCGCGGCGCAGGATCAACGCGTCGGCGATCTCGCTGGCGGAGGCTAGGCGGCCGGACTGCTCCAGGATCTCCAGGACCTCGACGCGCAGCTCCTTGAGGACCTGCTCCTCGCTCCACTTCTCCCGCAGACCCTTGATGTGCGGGTTGACCCCGCCCTGGGTCATGTCGAGCAGCTTGGCCACGTCCGTCTGCGTGGGCCAGCTGGGCAGCTGCGGCAGCCGCCCATCGTCGCCAGGGAGGCGCAGCAGCGCACGGGCGACGGCGACACGGGTCTCGTTGCTGCCCACCGGGCCCCGCTGGCCGGGCACCAGCTCGGGCACCAGACGGGTGGCGAGCGCGTCGAGGGAGACCCGCCGCAGCGCGGAACGGTCGCCCGAAACCAGGCCCAGGTGGTCGCTGACCTTGCGCTCGAGGCCCGACTCAACCTTGGCCGCGTCCAGTTCGGCCTTGGCCGCCTTGCGGCCCTCCCCGGTGAGCGGGTTGAGGTCCGCGGCGCGCAGACGGCGCCGCCATTCCCGGACTCGGCGCTGGATGTCGGCGAGGGTCTTGGCGCCCAGACCTGGTTTGTTGATCAGATCGCGCTCGCTGCGGTCCAGCAGCTGGCCGACCTCGGTGATCCCCAGGCCGTAGAGGAAGGATTCAGCGGCGGCGGTCAGGCCCGACAGAGACAGGTGGGTGTCGAGCTGGGCGGTGGCGGCCCGTTCGTCGCGCACCGCCTCGGAGTCCACCGCCTCATCGAGACCGTGTCCCTTGTCGTGCGACGAGGGGACAGCCTGCTGGGACGCGTCGAGGAAGACCTTCTTCCACGCGTCGTGCATGTCCTTGAGCGTGGCGAACCGCTTACCGGCGTCCCGGTGCAGGGCCTTGCGGAAGAACCGCCACAGGCCCTTGCGCACCGGGTCGTCGAACGCGTCCTTGGCGATCTCCGGGTGCGGCATCTCCTCGGGGTCGGTCATCTCGGGTGTGACCGAGCCGTCACCCCAGCGGGGCAGCTCGCCGGAGGCCATTTGGTGCAGGGTGACCGCGAGGGCGTACCACTCGGCCTGGTCGTCGTAGACCGCCCGCCTGTTCACCGGGCCGCCGATGAAGGGATCCATGTACCCCCGGGTGCCGACCCCGGTCTCTCTCGCCGGGTAGGAGGCGAGGGAGAAGTCGATCAGGACCAGTTCACGGGTGCCGTTGGGGCGCTTGCGGATGGCGATGTTGTCGGGCTTGATGTCCCGGTGCCACACACCCTCGCCGTGGAGGAAGTCGATAGCGCCGAAGAGCTGGTCGCCGTACTTCTCCAGGGACTCCGTGCCCATGGCGCCGAGTTCGCGCAGCCAGCGGGCGAGGGTCTCCTCGCGGGCGCGGATCTTGCCGCTCACGCCGTCGTCGTCGGCGAGTTCCGCCTTCTCATGACCGACGTACTCGACGGCGAGGACGGTGCGCTCGCCCAGCCGCAGCGGCTCGTCCACGACCAGGTTGATCACGCGGGAGTCGGCGCGCATCCGACGCATCACCTGCGCCTCGCCGTCCAGTATGGACGCGCTGCGGTCCGCGACGGCCACCTTGAGGACGGCCAGCGGCCGGGTCCGGAACTCCTCCGCGCGCAGATCCCGGACGAGGAAGGCCCGCGAAGTGGAGCCCGTGCCGAGGCGCCGACGGATCTGCCAGCGACCGCCGCCCAGTACGTCGCCGGGCTCGGCCTCCAGCGGATCGGGCTCTTCCTGCGGCTCGGGCTCGGACTGGGCCTCGGCAGGTCCGGCCGCAGGGGCGGGGGGCGCGGGCTCGGCCGGATGCGCATGCCGGATGTCCACCGACTCCTCGGCATCGGCGAGGAGTTCGAGGAACTCGTCGACCGAGGACATCCGCTGGTAGGGCTTGTAGGCCGTGGCAGCGTGCACCAGCAGGTCGACGTCGTCTGTCAGACCGTCGACCACGGCCGACGGCGTCAGGCCGTCGCCGTCGCGCAGCATCGCCAGGACCTCGGCCTGGCTGGATGCCGGAGGGCGGCCGGTGACCAGCAGATAGGCGAGTGTGCCCAGGCCGTAGACGTCCAGCAGCACCGGGTCGGGCCGGGTGGCTGTCAGTTCCGGCGCCAGGTACGGCCCGGCCCCCTCGGCCACGTGCGTGGCGGACAGCGCTGTCGGGGCGAGGGCAGCGGCGGCGCGCGCCCCGCTGCTCGAACCGAAGCTGCGGGCGCTGGCCACCTGCCAGTCGGCAATCTCCAGACGCGGACGGAGCCACGCCTCTTCCTCTTCCTCGCCGGGCTTGCGCGGGCCCGGGATCACGTCGATCGAGCGGGCGGCGAGAGCCCGGTGGTGGAGCAGGCCAGCGTGCGCCGAGCGGATCGTCTCGGCGAGCTGCCGCAGCAGTCCCAATCGGGCCTGGATGGTGAGTGCGCCCCCGTGGCGGCGGATGTACTCGTCCAGGCGCATCGCCCGCATGTCGTGCTCGAAGAGCAGGGCGGGCCCGGCGGGGTGGCCCGCCGGTTCGAAGGTCTTGTACTTCGCGACCCCCGGGTGCTTGAAGCGGCTGAGCACGGCCGCCTCGCGGCGCGCCGCCCGCTCTACGGACTCGCGCGCCTCGTCGGTTGAGCCCCGCTCGCGCAGGTAGACGCGCACGCGGACGGTCTCGTAAAGCTCCTTGTGGTGGCCGACGTAGTCCACCCAGGTCGGGCCGGAGGCGATCTCCTTGTCCAGGCGGTAGGCGCCGACCCATTTCTCGGCCTCGCTCGGACGGATACCGGCCTTCTTGAGCCACTTGGCGATGTTGTCCGAACGGCCCTCGTTGATCTTGAACCGTTCGTCACGTGGCGGCCGGCCCAGCTCCTTGACCAGCTCGGCGATGGTAAACACGTTCTGCCGCTCGTGCTGCGGCAGCTCCACGCGCAGCTTGGGATTGGTGAGGCAGACGGCTTCCCGGATCCACACCTTGGGGGCCTTGGGCCCGGCCGCCCGTTCCAGCAGCCCCGACAGCTGCGCGGCCTTCCTGTTCAGCAGGTGCAGCGGATTGCCGTGGTTGACCTCTTCACCGTTGCCCTTCGTCTGCACCCAGGTGCCGTACGGGGCCGCGAGGCGTCCGACCCAGTCCTTGAGCTCGACCAGCCATACGCCGCCGGGAGCGACAATAAGAAGGTCGCATTCGCGAGGATGACCCGAATTGGCAGTGAAGGTGAAGTTCGACCAGGCTCGCCACGGCTTGCCGTCGGGGAGCTGCTTGCGGATCGACTCCAGGCCCCGCTTCTCGTGCCCGTATTCAGACTCGGTGACGGTCGTCCACCGGTCCTTCTCCATCGCTCCTCGCTAACCTCGCCACCCCGTCAACGGTGCGATCACGCCGGTGACCGCAGGACATCGTATCCCTCGTCCACTCACCGACGAGATGCCATTATTTGACGTAGCAGTCCGCGTACCGGACGAACGCGCGGACCACTGAGGGGCGGGGGCCTCCCGGAAGGTCTGGCAGATTCTTGACGGCGTGCAGTGAGCGGTACGCGTGGCAGCGCTCACTGCACGCACGACACCCACAGGGCACAGGCGCTCCTGGCCTCCGCCCGAGGTCGTGCATTCGACTTCGGCCGCCCAATCGGGTGGAGCATGCGTGGCGAAGGGAGTCACTTACCTCATTGCGCTGAGGCCTCGGGCGGGGTGGGTGGGGTGTGGCCTTCACGCAGGTTGCCCAGAAGCTGATCGATGGATACACCGAAGGCGTGGGCCAGGGCATGCCAAGTGGTGACGGATCCGGTAGTGCGGCCGCGCTCAAGATCGATGAGAGTGCGACGGGCCAGGCCACTGCGCTCGGCGAGTTCGTCGAAGGTCCAACCGCGCTTACCCCTCAACCGCGCAAGCGCAAGGCGCAACGCAGTGAGGTCGGGATCGAGCGGGAAGATCGTCACCTTCCCATCCGACGGTGCAGGACCCTGCCCTGTCAGTGCAGACCTCTGCACTATCCGAGCGGCCAGTGAGACGTCCTCGCATTCCCTTCGGATGGGTCAGTCCTGCGGGACCTCGTCAGCCGTGCCTGGCCTGTCGACCTCTTCCTGGACGGCCACACTCTCCGCAGCAGTCCGCCAGAGGGCGGACCACCTCCTCCACACGCAGCCCGAGCAGTCCAGTTGATCACGAGAGAGCGGGGGCGCGTGAGCCCGCTGGGGCATGCTCTCGCAGTGCCGCCGAGAGCGAACTTGCCCGACTGCGTTCACTGCCACGCTGGAAGCTTCGGCCTCTGGCCTTCTACAGTGACAGCCAACGGGAGGACACCTGGAGGCGGTTGTGAGAGCACTGTGGCGTGGGGCGGCACCCAAGTCGCGAACAAGCTCGCCAGCTAAGGGCGGTTGATCTGCGTCAATGGAGACAACGACCCCGCCCCGATCCGCCTACGCTGAGTCTTCAGCAGGCCATGCCTCCCAGAATGAGTGGCTTGCCCATTCGGCGAAGCGTCGCGCATGACTAATCGAACGACACGCACTGCAAATATCGATCTTGCCCCCGAACTGACCTTAAACTTTCCGGTCCAGCGAAGGGTGGAGCCATGAAGATCACAGACTACTTGGGCAACGTTCTGACGCGACCTCAGGTCATGCCCACTTTGGCCATGGATGGCATCATTCACGTTTCTGATACCGACCGCAGAGACTTCATGGAACACCTTTCATCACTACTGACAATCTTCCCGCACCCGCACGCAGCAGACGACGGATGGACACTTCTGCACCCATTAAGGAAAACTAGTGCAGCGATAGACGAAATGGGATTCACCAACGCCGGGCTGCCACCTCACACGGATCGCAGCCTTCTCCACACCCCCCCTTCCTTGTTATGTTTTCTGCTTATGGAATGCCCTTCATCAGGCGGAATAACGACGCTAGTTGACACAGCCAGCGTTTACCGCAGATTCAACATCGAAGAGCTATTAACCATACAGAGCGAATTGCTACTTGAAGATCCTCGCGGAGGAATACGGCAGCAGATACTTACGATCGACGACATATTCTGCATGAATCGATACCGAGCCGACCGCGTAGCAGTTCCCGTTGCGAGATCGAGGCGCGCCCAGTTTTTATTTGATGAACTTCAGCAAAAAATAAGACATCCAGCGCATATCGAATTACACCCAGGCCAAGGTTACGTAATACATAATCATCGATTCCTCCACGGGCGTACGAAATTCACGGGCCCTCGCACGAGTGCGCGACTGTTGGCTACCGTGGCCGATGAATCGATGTATAGGTGGATGAACCGAGGCTTCTCAATTCACCAATAGTAGCCAACAGAGAGAAGGCAAGTGCCAAGATTACCATTTTACGCCGATCGTGAGCAGGTCGAATCAGCCCTAGCCGACTTGCCGAACGCCACAGAAAGATCTTTCCTGCAGGACATTCGTCGTGTGATCGACCGCACAAGGGATGCCGAGCAGGTATTTCGTCGAATTTGCGAGGACGCTTCTCGCCCTCGACATATTCGATTTGCCGCATTATATGCCGTGCTTCTCCGGCTGCGCAGAGAAGAAAGACTGACGGACTACACAGAAATGGTGGGCCGACATGAGGAAGAGTTTGGAAGTGAACCGTATTTTCATACCTTCCGTGCCGTAATCCTACGCCTGGAGGGCAGTCTGGCGAGTCTCCTGCAAGCCATCGAGCATTCTCGCGAGGCGGCACGCCTACTTCCCGAAATCCCTGGCGTACAACATCAGGTCGCAGAGTTCATCGCCGAGTACATGGAGCAGCGTGAAAGCGCGCCACGATCTGGCGAGCTGGAGGAAGCTGAAGGGCTCGTGGATCGGGCTATCACTCTGACTCATGGACGTGTGGCTCATTATTTCGAAACGAAGGCACGTATTCTCTGCCTCCGGGACGAGTTTCAGGCAGCGCGCAGCCTTGTGCGCCGAGCTATCGAACTCGAACCAAAGGAAGGGCAAGATTACCTTCGACGCATTTCGCAATACCAGACTACAAGAGTCAAGATCGACGTGTTCGCCCAGCGTGCCGATTGGCTAAAAGCTAGGGATGACTTCCGCCAGGAGATGGGTCATTTTAGAACTCAGCAACTTGAGCTACTCGGGCTCCTCGCTGGAATTGTGGCTTTTGTTGCGAGCACTGCAAACATTGCGAGTCAAGTTACCGGCGCCACCGGCGTGCGGCTAATAACTGCGATGTCAGGAGCGTTGATCGTGGTATTTTCGTCGTTCTTTTGGATGGGCGGTGGAAATAATTGGAGGAGAAGCATTATTTCCACCTCAGTGGGCGCGCTGCTTCTCAGCATTGGCCTGCTGGCTCCGGATTGGCTGGTGCATCGACCATGATGATCGTGGACCAGGTCACTTCACAGGGTGGACGACACGCCAATGAAGACCGTCTTGGCTATTCAGGTAATTTCGCCTGGGTAATCGACGGAGCTACAGATCTTTCCGCTGAATCCTTCCTCCCAGCCGAATCAGATGTGCAATGGCTGGTAGACCGACTCGGTGAACTTCTCACTGAGGCCGGCGCAGTCTCCCTGGCGGCGGATGCGAGGGAGGTGTTGCAGTGTCTATCTTCCCGTATAGAACGAGACATCAGAGAGCTGGGTTTCCCCGAAGGCCGCATACACCCGACCTGCTCGATTGGGCTGCTCATTGCCGGGACTCCTGACCTGCAGCTGGCTCGTATTGGGGACCCAACCTGCTTGGCTTTCGGCGCTGAAACTGTGGAACTGTCCACTGACTTTTTTGGACGCCGCGAGGCTCAGGCGGTAAGCCGATCGAAATCTGGCGGGTTAAGCCAAGAAGAGAATCGTCGAGGAATCATGGAGCGACGTCAGCAGTACATCGAAGGGAAGTTGAAAGAGTCTGTCTTCTCCGGACATCCTCGAGCACTCCTTCACATCGAATCCACGGTAGTGGAGGCGGCACAACATCAGCACGTACTGCTGTGCAGCGACGGATTCGCGCGGGCCGTAGTTGACTACGATCTCTACCCGAGTTGGACAGCGCTCCTGGAAACAGCCATGGAGCGAGGATTGTCATCTGTGGTTGATCGAATTCGGTCGCATGAGAATGAAACCTCCAAGGAAGGCACCGCCGGCAAGCCTGGGCATTTCAAAAAGTCGGATGATGTAACAGCATTGCTCATCCAAGTCTGAAATCGATGTCTCTCCATCAATCAAGGAGGATCTACGTGAACGCCGAACATCAACCCTACCTGGTTGAACGCAACCCTGGGTACTTCGAGTATCAGCTTCCGGTCTCCGTGAAACTTGTAATTGAACTTTCTGGAGCGATCCCACTACTCAAGAACGAGCGCGACGAGTGGGAACTCCCGGGGGGAAAACTGGAGCTGCGTGAAACGCCAGAATCGACTGCTCTGCGTGAAGTGGAGGAGGAGCTAGGGCTGGAGGCCGATAAGCTCGTAGGTCTGCAGATCGTGGACAGCTGGGTCTACGAGATCTTTAGCCATCGGCATGTATTCGTGGTCAGCTACGGAGCCGAGTACGTAGGCTCAAGGCAGCCAAGGCTCTCGAACGAGCACAAGGAACTGGGACTCTTCAAGCATGAAGAAATCCCAGCCTTGAAAATGCCGCATGCCTACAAACGTACCATCGACTCTTGGAAGGGTAGGCGTTCAGCGAAATGATTCTTGTGAGTGCTAGAGACTTCAATTCGCTACTGGTTCGGCGAGCGCCGATTTGATCGCGCTGCAGTAGAATTCGGGAATCTCGAGGTCGTCCAGCTCCTCAACCGAGAACTTACCGAAATCGGCAAACCCTCCCTCCCCCTTCCACTCAAACTGCCCTGTACTTGCCAAGACTTCACAAAGGTAAGAAAGCACCAATACTCCGCCCTGTTCATCTAACGAGCTGGGAATGGTGTAACGGTGTGCGTGGACTGGCGTGAGAGCTCGTACGTGCATGCCGAGTTCTTCGAGCATTTCCCGTTCGACAGTTTCAATGGGCTGCTCTCCAGGGTCCAGCTTGCCTCCGGGGAGCTCCCACTCCTGGCGCTCGTTTCGTCGGAGCCAAACCTTGCCGTCCTGGAAGACGATGCCCTTGACCGAGATGGGCAGCTTCATGGTTGAGCGAGTCATGAAGCGATAGTAGACCATGCCGACTAACCACTTCGAGTCGGAGTCGACCAACTGACTCTGGCGCTGCTGTGCACTCACTCACCAACACCAACTCAGCCCTCGGGTAGCTCTCCACTGCCCTGCCAGCACCGAGCACGCTGTTGCTGTCCGCTGTGGCGCCGCGGACGGCAGCAGGATCACCGAATCAGTCGCGGTATTCACAACCTGCCAGCGGCTTGGTGCGGCTTCCCGTTGTCACTAGGTAATGGGTGTCGCTTCAACGGCCAAGCTCGATGTCGCTAGCAGCCCGGTGTTTTTCGCGGGGTGAGGTAGAGCCGGTAAGGCGGCGGTTTCGGAAGCCACTGGTTCGGCGGCGGGAATGGGATCCACCTGGTGTGATGGTGTACATGCTGCTTTTGGAGTAATCAGGACTTTGGGCTGTTTGGCCGCTCACGCTGTGGTGTCAGGAGACCCGTGTGTACAGGTCGCGTGAGTGGATCTCTGAGCGGATCCGCCGGGACCGGCGGCTGGACCCGACGGTGTCGGGGCGGGGCGTTGACTCAGCGGTACCGGGTGTCGCGGAACACGGTGGCGAAGGCGTTGGCGTCTCCGGTGCCAGCGAAGCGGAAGAAGACGCCGCCGCGGCCGAGTGTGCTGGAGCCGGTGAAGCCGTTCATCGACGCGATGCTGCGTGCGGATCTGGACGCGCCGAGGAAGCAGCGGCATACCGTCGACCGGATTGTTCAGCGGCTGGCCGGGAACATTATTTCGAGCTCGCGGCCTACTCCACGGTGCGTGACTATGTCGCCAGGCGGCGCCCGGAGCTGACGTTGGAGGCGAAGGAGGGGCGCCGCCATGGGGAGGGGACGGTCCCGCAGGCCAAGCGGCCCAGCGAGGAGGCCGAGGTCGATTTCGCGGATGTGTGGTTGGACCTGGCCGGGCAGCGGCGCAAGTCTGTGCTGTTCACGCTGCGGATGTCGTATTCGGGCAAGGCCGTCCACCGCGTCTACGCCACCGCCTCGCAGAAGGCGTTCTTCGAAGGGCACCTCGAGGCGTTCGAGGTGCTGGGTGGTGTCCCGACCGTCCACATCCGCTACGACAACCTCAAGCCAGCGGTGAAGCTGGTGCTGTTCGGGCGCTCGCGCACAGAGTCGGCCCGGTGGGCAGCGTTCAGATCGTGGTATGTCCATGTTCCCGTGAGTTCCCGCAGCCTCCCGACTGCATCGGTGACCTCAGCAGCCTGGCTGCGCTGGCGAAGGCGGGAGCCCAGCAGCTCGCGAAGCTGCGGTGCTGCGACCGCGAGATTGTGAGCTTGTGCAGCCGCAAGGGCGGACTGTGGTGCTGCAGCGGGTGCACCCGCCCGAAGGAAGAGTGCGTCGGCTGCGGCACGCTCGCGTACGTCCGGACCCGGGATCGGAAGGGGCGGCCTCTATGCCAGCGGTGTCCCTCGACGAGGACCCGACGGACGAACTGATCGACTTGGTGGTCGGCGCCGATCCCGGCCTGAGCCGGGCCATGGTGGCCAGGGCACTGGCGGCATGCTCACTGCAGCGCGCCGTTCGCTGGCGGGTGGCCTGGGCCGTCCTCGACCGGCCCGAGCTGCTCACCGGCGCCGGGCACGCGGCGCCCACGCCGTCCGTGCTCACGTTCATCAACGCCCTCGTGGATGCCGGTGCCACTGCGGTGATGCGGCCGGGCTGTGCCCGTTGCGGCGCGACCGAGAGTCTGCGTGCGAGGCAGGGACGGCCAGCGGGTCTGCTGGCGCTGTGAGGAGGAGGCCCGTGCCGAGGACTGCTCGCGCTGCGGCAAGCACCGCAAGGTGAGCAGCCGGGAGGACGACGGCCGACCGGTATGCACCGACTGCTGGAGGGCCGACCCCGCCAGCCACGAGCCGTGTACGGGCTGCCGTCGCCGCCGGAAGATCAAAGCCCGTACGGCAGAGGGACCGTGGTGCGAGAGGTACAGCCCGCGGGAGGACCAGGAGTGCAGCGTCTGCGGGCAGCTCACCTGGTGCGCTACCTCGCGGGCGACCGGGAAGCCGTGGTGCTGCAACTGCCGAGTCCGGCACATTCGGTGCACATCGTGCGAGACGGTGGCGCCGCTCAAGGGAGGAACGCTCGATGCCCCGCTCTGCGCTCAGTATCTGAACCCGGATCCTGACTTCTGGGACCGCTGTCCTCGCTGCGAGAAGACATGGCAGTTCGGCACCGAGCCCTGCCAGTGGTGCCGGGGCGACCTGAAACTCGCCGAGCTGCTCGGAGGCGGCGCCGCCGTCGCGGAAGAACTTGAGCCGTTCCGGCGCGCCCTGGTGGCCGTGGAGCGCCCCGACCACGCCATGGTCTGGCTGACGAAGCCGAAGGTCCATGAGCTGTTGACGGCGCTGGGCAAGGACCCGCGCCCGGTCACCCACGCTCTGCTCGACGACCTACCGGCGGGCAAGACCCTCAACTACCTGCGCGGCCTTCTGATGGCCACCGGTGCGCTCCCTACCCGCGATCAGCGTCTTGCCAACCTGGAGAGCTGGATCAACCAGAAACTGGCCGGGCGTAGGGACCTCCCGGAGCGGCGGGTCCTGCACGGATACGCGATCTGGCACCACCTTCGCCGGCTACGGCAGCGCGTGCGCGGACGACAGCTGACGGTCGACCAGGACCAGAACCTCCGCATCCACATCAACGCCACCATCCAATTCCTCGACGACCTGGCGGGGCGCGGCGTCCTGCTGGACGCGTGCACTCAGAGCGACGTGGACGACTTCATGGCCCACCGCGCCACTTACCCCTCGCGTACAGCGCACTTCGTGCGCCGGGCCGTGGCTCACCGCCACGCCCACGACCTCACCTCTCCCGCCACCCGGTGGGCGGGCCCCAGCGGGCCGCACGATGAGGACCGACGGTGGGAGGTCGCGCGCCGGCTCCTGCACGAGGGTGACGCGCCGACCGCTGACTGGGTCGCCGGCCTGCTTCTGCTGCTCTACGCCCAGCACGTCAACACCATTCGCCACCTCACCGTCGACCATGTCCAGCGCGACGGCGACAAGCCGAAGATCCTGCTCGGGGACCGCCCGATCGTCCTGCCCGAGCCTCTCGACGGCTTGATGGAGAAACTGATCGCCGGTCGGCGCGGTCACACGCTCGTGGATGCACAGGGACCTGGCTCTTTCCCGGTCGGCTGTCCGGCCAGCCGCTCAGCAGTGACCAACTCGTCGTGCGACTCCGGGCACTGGGCATCAACCCGCGCCAGGACCGGGGCACTGCCCTGTTCACGCTGGCCCCTCAGGTCCCGGCGGCGATCCTGGCACGCATGCTGGGCATCCACCGCTCGGTTGCCGTGCAGTGGCAGGATTCCAGTGGCGGGGACTGGGCGGCTTACGCGGCCGACGTCGCCGCGCGACCGGTAGGCACACACCCGGCGAACTGAACGGCGACCTCAGCTTCCCGCACCGAGCGGGATCGTCGCGACGTGGTCCCATGTGATCGTCTTGGCCTGGGCGTCCGCGGTGACGTCCACGAGGTGAACGGCGGCGACCCTCATGGGGGCGTGTCCCGGGCGTACTCCGTTGCGCAGCTTCCTCTGGACCTGGTCGGAGTCGCATTCGTCGGCCGCGTACGCGAGCGTGAGGTGCGGGACTTTGGTGGGGTAGCCCGTCGCAGCGGGCCCGCGTACGGCCTGGATCGGGGCGCGGACGGTGGTGTGGAGTTCGTTGAGGGGCTCGTCGGGTGGACGCCGGCAATCACTCCGGTCGCGTACGACATGAGCGAGCCGATCATGATGTCGAACGGCTCGATGTTCGCGAGGCGCTTACCCAACACTGCGACCAAAACGTCGCGTTCGGCCGGTGAGATGTCCGCTCCGACGCTGTCGGTGATCTGGTCGACAGTGATGTGCAGCCAGGGAAGCGCAACCGGCGTGATCGGGAAGTCCTTCAACGTGTCGTGCGCGCGCGTGACGAGCGCGGTCAGCTCGCGGTCTTGCTCGCGATGGCAGATGTAGACGTGGAGCAAGGTCTCGCCCTCGCGCCACATATTCTGTGCATGCTGGAACACGAATGGTTTCATGACGCGGGGCCCTTCCAAAGCGGGTGACTTCTCAGTGCAGGCAGCCACTGGGAAGGCAGGGCCTGCTCGGCTTTGAAAATGGATGCCAGCTCGGGAATTGAGAGCGTCGCCAATCCCCGTGCGCGAGCTGTCTGCCAGGCACGGGTTAGGCGGTCGAAAAGGTCTAGGACTTCAGGCGGGCGAACCCAGTAGACGTTCTCCTCGGCGACCGCGTACGCGCTGGAATGTACCTTGTTCTTGGGCGATGCGAGCAGACACACCGAGTCGCCTGGCGCGGCCTTTTCTTGTTCTTTCTCTGCTGTTCGCAGGTGCGCGCCGGCTTGCCGGACCTGGTCAGCACCAATCTGCCCGGTGTTCTTCGCCTGGCTCTTAGCCTCCCATACAACCCACTGGGCCTCGTTGAAGATCCACACAGCATCCGGGAGGGCGTCGCCTTCGTCGCCTTCGTTGCCGTAGCTGGGCTGCGCGCCGGCCAGCCTGCCGAGGTGAACAAGTCCTGCTTCGTACGCCGTGTATTCGGTGCCTTCCAGCCCGACCCGCGCGCTGAGGACGTCCTCGAAGGCTTCGACGCGAGCCAGATCCGTGGCTGCACGGACATTACGCATGGCGACTTCGTCCGTGAGGGCGAGTGCGGGTGGCTGGGGCGCGGCGTCGCGCTCGGCCGGGGCCGCAAGGTGCGACAGCCAGGTAGTGCCCTGGCTGTTCTTCCAGGTCTCCCGGTGGTAGATGTCCGCCGATTCTCGGAAGCTGGGATCGCCGGTCTTGTCCGCGAGCTGGCGAGCGATGCTGAACCCCAGGTAGCTCCACAGCGCCCCGTATCGTTTCGGCGTGCGGTCGCCGCGGAGCTTGTCCAGGACGCTCCTGATGGCATCGAGCGCGAAGTACTGATCGCCTGACCAGATGGCTTCGGCGGCAACGATCTCGTGTCGCACTGCCCGCTGCAGATCAGCTACGCCGGGAGCCTCGGCGCGACTGTATATTTCGCGAGCGGCGACGATGTCGTCGTCCACGGCCGCCCATGCTTCCGCGTGCTCGGTGAAAACGCCGAGATTCTCCAGCATCGCGGTCGAAGAGAAGCCCAGACTGGTGTCGACCCCGAATTCGAGTTCTGCATGGATCTCGGGGTGCATGGCCGCCTGAGTCTCACGGCGTGTCAGGTACGAGGTCAGATCCCTCCCCAGTATCAGCACGGCGGCGTGGTCACGAAGGTTCCGCGTTGCTCGACCGCTGCCTTGCTGGATCCGGGCTCGCATTCGTTCTTGGAGGACTTCCACGGCACCCAAAGAGCCATGGAGGAAACGCTCTTGGAGATCTCCCTTGGCGGGCAACCCGACCAGGACGACCAGTCGGCATTGATCATCGGGGAGGTCAATGCCGTCGTAGCGGTTGTTCAATACGAGGGCTGCGGCCGGCTGGGCGGTGAACCGAGTCAGGTCGTCCTCAACCTCTTTGGCATTGAGGGTGAGGTAGTCGGCCGGGAGGAAGCGTTCCCGGAAGGTGTCGGCGGTGCGGCTGTCCGGCGTCAAGACGACGGCGCGGCCTGCCTTGGCGATGACGCCAGCGACAAAGGGGGCGAGCTTCTGGTTGTCTGAGGCGAGGTCTTCGGCCAGCTCAGGGAAGGCGAAGAACCGACGGCCAGTACCTTCTTTGTCCCATCCTGCCGGGACGGGGATCCGCTTGATCTTCCGCCGGCCGAAGCTGCGCTCCAGTTCACCGCCGGCGCCCAGAGTCGCGCTCATGTAGAGCCTTCGGCTGGGTTCGCTGAACGCGGGGTGCTGGAAGGTGGGCGCGATCAATGGTCGGATCAGGACGTGGTTGTACGAGATATAGACCATGCACCTGGCCGCCCTGCCCTCGATGAACCGCCATGCATGGGCTGCGTCCTCGCTGACCTTTCCCATCGCTACAGCGTTGCTCAGCGCCGTTTCGAGTTCGGCGGACTGGGCGGCAACGCCGAGCGGCGAAGCGAGGTAGACACTGGACAGGTACTGGCTGTCCGGCGTGGGGGTAACGAGCCGCTTGTAGACCAAAGGGTCCAGCGCTGACGAGAGTGTCGACAGCACGTCTTTGTAGGCGCTCTCGTGATGGAAACGGGAGATCTCCAGGCTCCACGGCCCAGCAACGTAGCCCTCCGCGGCGTGGGCATCATCCAAGACCAACAGGTCTGCACCCGACAACGCTGGGTTGGAGTTGAAGACGTGGCTGTAGACGCTGACCGCGACGGCACGCCCGGAGTCAAAGTGGGCTCGGTCGGCCTGATTCCAAGTCGCAACCCGTCCGGTGAGCAGAACCTGCGGGATTCCGTAGTCAGCGAGCCTGCTGGCTGTTTGCCGGGCAAGCTGCTTGGTGGGGCAAAGGTAGGCGACCCGGCTTCCCTCCCTGCGCCGGAGGAACTCACCGATCATCCCTCCGACCAGCGTCTTCCCCGCGCCTGTTGGAAGCTCAATTGCCACATCCGCTTCGGAGTAGTGCTCGGCGTGCCACCTCTCCAGGACTTTTGACTGGTGGCCCCAAACCGAGTCCGGTCCGTTATTTGACCGGGCCAGCAGCCGATACAGCTGCTCAGGGTCATCAGCTTGGGTGACTGGGCCGCTGCCACTCCGGCGCTGAAATGCCACGAAGTCTCCGATCCTTCCGATTAGGTAAGTGGGCCTGAACGCGTAGAACTCGCCTGCGACCAGGGGAGTTGGAGTATCTCGCAGCACACCGGCGAGTGCCCGTGCTTCAGCCCAACATGGGCCAAATTGAGGCCAGCACCAGCGAGGCGGCTGGCGGTGCTTCCACCGGCCCTGGCATGTCCCGCTACTCGCTCGTCGCAGCAGCGAAGTCCGGCTAGTACTCCAGCCGCCATCGGTGGCGCTGCGGGGGCGCTGGAGCTGCCGGGGCGATGCCGTCCTCGGCCCTCCGCATTTCGCGGGCGACGGTAACGGCACATCATGCCGAACGCGCGAGGCTCCGGGCGGGACTACGCCGCTCGCCGCCACCAGCGACACTGAGGGGGGACCGGGGTGACGTCGTCCTCGGACCGCAGCATGGTGCGAGCCTCGTGAACCAGTGTATTCAGAGCTGTGTAGAACTTCCGCATGTCACTGGACCGCAGGTTTCGGATGTAGTCATCCGACTTGTCATGGTTGGCAACCAGGTAATAGGCGTGCTCGTCAGACAGCCCTGGCACGAGATTACTGAGCGCCTCCGACCGGCTTGGGTCTCCTTCACCCCATCCAAGGATCCGGGCTATCTCGGCTGCTCGGTCGTCACCATCGATGGTGAGCCGAGCCAGTGCCTGCCTGGCATGCAGGACGGGGGCGTAATGGTGAGTCGTAACTTCAAAGTTGGTCGCAGCGTGCGTCAGCTCGCCCGCTGCCTCAGCGACGTCCTTCGTGACGATGAGACGCACCTCCGCCCACAGCAAGGACATCTCCTCGGAGGTCTCACCTATTTGATCCGCTAGCTCCTCGTTTTCAACGTTCCATAGGCGGCTGCACTTCTGATACAGGCTGTTGGCGCTCCGCATCAACTCGGCGACCTGCTTCTGACGGACGGTCCACAGCGCCGCCACACGCTGAGCCTCCGCCGCGATCTCCGCCGCCTCACGAGCTGCTGCCGCCTGAGCCCTACCGCCATTCGCCTGTATCTTCGCACCGACCACGCCAGCGATGACGGCGATGGCCGCCACCAGGGCAGCGGCTATCTCGGGGTTCTTCTCGAAGTACCTCCACATGTCCACCGGCACATCATGCCGAACTCTGGCGCTCCGCCTCCAGGTGCAGCGGCTCCCCGTGGCCGCCGCACGCATTGCACCCTGAACAGCCACCGCCGCCGCACGCCGCCGATCTCCACGGCTCTCGCAGGAGACCCATCCCCTGCAGGCATAGACGAACCCGCCCTCGTTCCTGTCTTCAACCCGGCGAGGACGCGCGAGTTCAGCGGTTGGCCCATACCAGAATCCGCGAACTCGCGCGCTTCCGACCGCGCCATGACCAAACTGAACGCCCGCGGCTGCGCCCAGCTCGTCGTCATCGCGTACTGGAGCGGCCTGGTCAAGCCGCACCCTCACGGCTGACCCATGTGCAGCAAGAATCTGCTCGCCGCCCCCGCCGCACGCAGAGCGATTATCAAGTCGTCGGTCGTGCGTGCTTCGAGGTGATCGGCCTGGTCACACGCCATTGGCAGCAGTCGGATAGGCCTCGATCCATTCGAGGCCGCCGAGGTCCAGGTGGCGCCGGGCGCGAGTGACGGCCACATAGGCGAGCCGGGCGTCCGTATCGCTCACGGGTTCCGGAATCGGGCGACCGCTGTCGTCCTGCTGGTCGCTGTCCGGCGGTGGGGGGAAGTCGTCTGCGATTCTGACCTTGGGCCACTCCCTACCTTTTGCCTTGTGGGCGGTGGAAACAGTGACCTCGGCCTTAGTTTCGTCGATCAGTGCGTCGACGGCGGCAACGATGGCTTCGGGTCCGTGAGTGTCGACAAGCTGCACGAACGGCTGGAGGTCTCGTCCTGCGGGATCGTGCTCCGCATAGTCCTGCAGCTCACCCCAGGAAGCGAAGAGCACGAGTTCAGGGTGGCCCGTACGTCGGCCCTCCTTAAGGTCGCGGGCGGCGAGCGCCAGTGTGCTCAGCGTCTGCCCGCCTCGGGTCAGAGCCACCCGACGTCCGGCACCCAGCTGCCGCATGACTTCGGTCATGGCGCCGATGTTGGTCCGGCACAGCACCGCATCCGGAGAAGTGACCAGACCGACTTTCGTGGGAATCGTGTCGGTACCAGTCAGCCGGATCGGCGCGTCCGTAAGCGCAAGCCACTGGTTGGCCTGTTCGGCGAGGAGGGGGCCGAATCGGAAGGAACGCGTCAGAGTGAGGTGGGTGGCGTCGAAGCCCGTCATCACGTCCCGGGCACCTCGCCACCCGTAGATGGCCTGGGCGGAGTCACCGACCATCACCAGCTGAGCATGGCCGCGTTGAGCGGCGAACACCTGTTCAAGGACGGGGTTGGTGTCCTGGGCCTCGTCGAGGAGAAGGAAGTCGGCCTCGATCTTCGGTTCGGTCAGGGCCCATAGCTTCAGGTAGTGGTCGTGATCGAAACGGACCGCGCCGTCCTCGGGATTCTGCAGGTCTTTCCATGCCTTCTCGACGAACGGCAGGACAGTCTCGGCAAGTTGAGCTCGTTCGTCCGGTGTTCCGAGCCTCCGCAGCATCGGAACATGGTGCGATGCCGGGAACCTGTCAGCGGACTGGCAGAAGCGGGCGAGCGTGCTCAACACGGTCTGGGACTGAACCCTGGGGCTGATCTCGTGATCACCGATACGGACAGAGGATGTGATGCCGAGAGCCTGCCCGATCCGCCAGGCAGGCCGTCGAGGACTGTTGAGACGGTGAGCGAAGCGGTAGCCGATCGCCGCATAGGCCGTGGCATGCGCGGTCTTGCACAGGACCGAGCGTGGGAATCGGCTGGCAGCGTCGTTGGCGATGTCCTTGTTGAACGCGAGGTAGCGGCCATGGCGTGCGGTACTCGCGGCAAGCATGCCCAATGTGCTCGTCTTGCCAGTCCCTGCGCCGGCCTGCAACACCAAATGGTGGCCGTCACGGAAGGTGTCGATGGCGTGGGCCTGTTCGTCTGTGGGCGTGTGCAACAAAGACTCCGATGTGGGGAGGGATCAGGGGGTCGTGTCGCCGGGATTTGGACGCTGACGATCCGCGTTGTGCGAAGCAGGTGGAGCCGAGCGCCGATGGTTGAGCAAGAGACGGGCCGCGCAGGCAAGTACCTCTTCAAACGCGTTGTCGGCAAGGAGACGTTGGAGTTGCTCGGTCAATTGCCGAGCACGCAACGGTTCGTCCCGTTCAACGGCGGCTACGACAGTCCGAGCCAGGAAGTCGTGGGGAGCCTGCCCGTGAGCTGCTGCGGCCTGGCCGATTGCCGAGCGTACGGCCGGAGGGAGGGCTACGTTGAGCAGGGTGTGGTCCGACGTATCTGGGTAGTGGGTCGTCAGGACATCGATGGGAAGCAGCCGATCGAGTTCCCGGCGAAGTGACCGCAGTGCATGTCTCGGTGACTTGGCCCGCCGCACGGTTGAGGCAGGTGCGATCGGCGTTGGCCGCGAGCAATACGGCTCGGCAGGCTCTGTGAAGCTCTGCCCTGGTGACCGGCCTGACCAGGATGATCTCTACAGCATGTTGCCTTCTCACCGCTGTGGCGCTTCCGCGGATGGCCGCCATCGTGTGGCCGACGAATGTGAGTGGGAAGACGAGGGTGCGCGTGCGCGTGGTGGATGAGCGGATCGAAGGGTACCCGCTCGGTCAGGGCCGGGTCCGCTGCGGTCGGCGCGGCCGCGTGCTGAGGGCAGCTGCCTGCGCCAGCGCAACTGCTCGGCGTAAGGGAGAAAGGACAGGTCGTACAACGCCATCACATCAGCGGACACAGCCAGTTGGCCGCGGGCGGACGTTGCCGGAACCAGCTTCCAGAGCCCCGCCAGGCGGTCCGACGTGAGCACCGTGTGGGTGCATCGGTCACGGCGCAGTGTCTGGGCCACGCACTGGATCTCGTCCACAGGGCGTGCGGCGAGGTAGCGGACGTAGAGGAGTTGGACGACGGGTCTGGCAGGCCGACAGGCATCGTCCGGCTGTTGCGTCGCACGTGTCGGTGCATTCGGCGTGAACACGCCGGCCTCGGTCAGACGACGCGTGTTCACCGCTAGCACCCGACGCAGCCTGGTCAGTTCGGGGGCATTGGCGGCATCGGCCGCGTGAGCGGGGCACACCACACCATGGGCCAGCCGACACCAGGGGCTGCCATCCCCGGCGTGATGCGCCAAGCCGGAGCTGACGTGCCAGTGATAGCCGACGGGCACGTCAGCCACTGGCAGCTCGTGTGGATGCAGGCGGACAGAGCGGTCGTCAACCCGGTGGTACCACTCGACGGGGTTGCCGCATTCACGGCAGCGGCTTCGCTGGGCGCAGCGGAGGAGCCGGGACGGGCTGTCGGGAGCGACGCACAGCGGACGGGAGCGGCGGCTGATGATGGGGCTGCCGTCCCCATAACGACGAAACGGTGGAGAGGAGTGCATGCGCCCGAAGGTGTCAGGCGACACGCCGCACGGCCTGCGGCCGGGCGGGGCTGATCCCCCGGATGGCCGCAATCGCTACGACGCACATTCGATTGGCCGCTCATGCCTTCGTATGCCGTCGCCGGTTTGGGTGATCGCCCCGTAGAGCCTGGGTGGGCTCTCAGGCCTTGTTCCGCCCGGGAGGCTCGTGGTCGCCACACAGGGTGCCGAACAGCTGGTCAAGCGGAGTGCTCAGCGCATGAGCGAGGGCATGCCACGTCTTGAGGGTGCCGATTGTGCGCCCTTGCTCGATCTCGATGAGTGTCCGTCTGGCCAGGCCGCTGCGGTCCGCCAGCTCGTCATACGTCCACCCATGCTCCGCCCGCAGCCGCGAGAGTTCCAGACGCAAGGCCTCGAAGTCGGGGTCGGGCGGGAAGATCGTCACCTGACCATCCGACGGTGCAGACACCTGCCCTGTCAGTGCAGACCTCTGCCCCATTTCGCCTGCGGCATCCCATACTCAAGGGCAGAGCTCTGCACTAGCGTGTGCGCGCTCCAGCCCGACAGAGGGCGGCACAGCGAATAACGGGAGGTAGACGCCCGCCATGAGGCTCTGTCTTGCGCGTTCCGGAGTCCGGCGGACCTGGACGGTTGAACTGCGACCGGAGCCCGGCGGACCGGTCCTCGTATGCCATCAGTGCACGCACAACGGGGGACAACTCGCCGGCTCCGCGGCTCGAACAGAGCTATTGGCCCATTTGGCCCTGCACGCTCGCCGAGACCCGCTCCCTGCCCATCTGCGGATCTGCCAATGTCACGAGCGGGGCTGCAGCTGGCATCCCCGCCACCGCGGTTGCCACGGCCCGATCCGGCTCCTTCTGGTCCGGGAGCAGGGTGGACGCTTGTGGCGCCTGACCGACGCTTGCACCGCGTGTGCGGCGTCCACTTCCCAGTCCGCCGTCGTTCCCGATACGGTCCTGGGCGCCGCCGCGGCGTCCCCTGGACACGTGAACGTGCGGCGCAGGCGACACCCGAAAGAACCCGACAGCCAGACCCGGGTCCGCGAGATGCTCAACTACTTCGCCGCTGCGCTGCCTGCCGAGACGAGTGCCGGTGCACGAATGCTCGCCCTCCAGTGCGCACTGCGCATGAATATCTCGGCTCAAGCCAGGCTCAGCTTCGGGGTGCTGCGCAGCCTGCGCCTCGAAACGGCTGCGGGCGCATGGTGTGAACTGCGCGGCGCGGGGCTGATCCGCACACTGCCGTCCGATGAGCGCGCGGTGGTGGTTCAGATCCTCGACGCGGGTCTACTCACACAGCACCCCGCGCGACCCGACCGGCTCCGTGCCGCTGACTGGGC
The DNA here is from genome assembly GCF_040631655.1 of Streptomyces sp. NPDC019937. NCBI lineage: Bacteria > Bacillati > Actinomycetota > Actinomycetes > Kitasatosporales > Streptomycetaceae > Streptomyces > Streptomyces sp. NPDC019937. The sequence continues at coordinate 46,588 of NZ_JBEYAL010000006.1, read as the reverse complement.
AATGCGCGGCCTCTGCCCTGCTCGCACCGGATCGACCCCGCCGCTTCAACTCGCCGCCCTTTTCGCCATCGCCTGGACCGACCGAGGAACCGGACAGGGAACAACGGAGATGGACCAGATGGCGCGGGAGTGCGGGTCTCCCATCGCCGCGCTTCCACCTCTGCTGAATCAGCTGGTAACTGCCAGGGTTCTCACCACCTGGCAGGCGGTACGGGAAGATGGAGAGCTGAGCTGGCACATCGGACCAAACGGCTGCTATCACCACTCTGGTAGCGAGATTTTGTGAATATGCATCAAGTCGCCTGAGGGCGTCGGCCACACGGCCGACGTGGTACGCCTTCGCGCATCAGGATGTTGCGTACTGTGGCACGGCACATTCCTGTCGTATCGGCGATATCTTGAAGGGACTCGCCGAGGTGGCTGTACCGATGGATTACCTCCTGAATCAGGTGCCCATACACACGTTCCGGAGCCCTGGAACGGATCTCTACCCCCATACGCCTTAGCTCCTTGAGGATGCTCGTGCTGCTTCCGCCCGCCACCTGACTGATTTGAGTTGCGGAGAGTCCGTCGAGATACAATTGACGCCATTTCTCGTTGCGCTGCACGAATGGGCTTCTCCTGTTGAGCGGTTGCCTTTCCAGGATGCATCGCACATGGGCTGGGATCGTTTTCAGCTTTCTGGCCACCGCCGATGCACTCAAGGCTCCTTCAAGTATCACATCGTGAACTTTTGAATGATGGATACTTTCACGTACGACGCCGGGTAGTCTGACGTCAACGGCCACAGCATGCGGGATGTCTGGCTCCCAGGCAAAAGGCTCTACAATCCTTTCGGCGGACAACACTTGTCGGCCGATCTTGGCCAGCCCATCGATTTCGACTGGATCCAGTCCAAATAGGAATTGTGGGTATTTCTTTGCTGTGTCAAGTGGATCGAGGCAGGACGGCGGAGGAAACTGCCGGATGGGATTTCCGGTGAGGCGTTGATAAATCCATCGATTCGCCTGCTGAACATAGGCCTGCCCATCGTGCACGGGCCCGGCATGTCTCCGGATCCCAGCCCATTCTTCAGGATCGATGAACTCCCTCCGCCGTCCGAAGACTTCGCGTCGACGTGCGTAGTCGATCGGGGACCCTGATTGATCGAGGACGTCGGCCAGCATGGTCACGGCCCGCAGGATTTCCACGCTGGCCTCGTGGGCATGAAGGGTTTCCAGTGTGCGGGACAGAGTCTTGCGGCTGAGATCAGTACCGAGTAACTGCTGGGCCTGCGGCAGGTTAATCCACGTCCCGACCTGGAGAACACTGACCGCGAGGGCTTGCTGAACGGTGGCCCAACGGAGGTTTCCGCCAGCGTTGAGGGGCATCATCTGCAACGCCCAGTTGTCCCACAGGCTGGCGGGCATCTTCTGTGCACGTGCGCGCGGCACGGCGAGTCCCTTCGATGGTCGCTGCGGCCGGCCTGTCGTCGTCCGGTAGTGCAGTCGTACCGCCCTGCGCCCCTGACTACGGTGCACGGCGCCCAGAACAATGGTGACAAGGTCCGGGGAGATTTCCGCACTCCATTTATCAATGTCGCAGTGCGCAGCGCTCTCCCCCCGCTCCTGCAGTCGATCAGTGAGCCAGGCGATCCGGTCGATGACAGTGTCAGGCTCAGGACCATTCAGACTGTCGAGCGCTGCCGTCAGCGCCAGGCCGGTTGCCGCGGCATCAGTGGGCGCTACCCACGATCCGCGAGTGTGTGCTTCCCTGCGGCCGCGGTAAGTAGTCAGCGGGGCTTCACGGTAGAAATTGCAGCGGCGCACAAGGTCGGTGGGACCCCAACGGGCCAAATCATCGTCCTGCGCAAGCGCCAGCACACGGGAGGCAAGCGTTCTCAAATCTGCCAATACACGCGCGATTGGGACAGGGTTGCGGCCATAGACGCCTGCGAAGTCCGTCGTATTTGGTGCTTCTCCCTCGACGAGTCCGGTGAGTTTCTGCTGTGCTAGAAGAATCAGCCCATCAGCCTCCAGTTGAGGGGTAGCCACCTCACCTAGGTTGTATCCGCATCGTACTGATGGGGCGTTCCTCAATTTACTCGGACAGACTCCTGGTACAGGCGCGGTGCCGGAGTAGATGTTTCTGCTGCGCGGAATCTCTCCGCAAGAGGGGCAGGCATCCACGAGCAGCAGGTGATGGCGCGTACAGGCGAAAGTGAAGCTCAGGCGCCACGACAACTGCCAGCGTCCACCAGATTCCCTCAGACACTCCGGGCAGTAGCGGGAACCGCATGCGCGGCCCCAGAGCCGTCTCTTGTCGACGCGACGGCGATCCCAATCGATGAAGAGTGCCCTCCCGTGCCATCGAGCCAGCGTCATGCTCAACAGCATGTCCCGGTCTATTTCGGAGGCCATCACGAGGTGCTCCGCCTCCCCATCGGCCAGTGCAACGGTCCACGGCGGCCTCACTGCGGAGTGCCGACTCTCCGGTCCGCTGAGGCCCAGGGCCTCGGTGATGTGCGTCAAGGGTGCTCTGCTGCGGCGGGCGATCGCCTCAAGCCAACTGTCGAGTGCCTCACCATCCACGGGCTGAACCCGGAGCGGCAGTGTACGCGCCACATTCAACGGCTTGCCTGCTTCTTGGCAGTGGCGGACGGGACCAGGGTGACCTTTGAGGTCCAACTGCGGGCTCGTAGTCCTGCCTCAAGCTGCTTTCGTGCCTGCTCTGACGCGGCATCAATCTTGACACTGTTGAGCAGGTCGGCATCCAGCCGCTCCGCCCCGGTCCGGACTGCCCGCTGGCAACCGCCGTTGATCAGCGTCATGAGCGAGCCGATGTGCCCGGTCGTGCGGGCATAGATGTAGTCCGACAGCTCATCGGCCAGCATGCCCGGAAACTTGTTCGCGAGAACCAAGCGTTTCTCCAGCCAGAGCAGCAGGCCCCGCCATTGCTTCCGAGACTGATCGTCGTTCACCGAGAACGGCGCCATCGTCAGGGGCGTGGTGCGACGAGCGGTCTGAGCTAGGGTCACGTCCCCGCCCACATCCATCTCCGAGTACAGACCTCGCGCCTCCAGTTCAACACCCACGAAAATCAAGGTTACGGGAAACTCATTGGCGATGTGCTTGAAGTGATTACTGACCTCTCGACCGTTCCGATCAGACCACTTCAGGAAATGAAGGTCGTCAATGATCAGAATTCGCGTCTCGCAGTCCAGGACGCAGTCAAGGGCCCGCTGCAGGAACTGCGCTGAGGTACCCCGGAAACGGGCCGGGTGGGCAAAGAACTCCAAGATGGAACGATTGAAATCCTTCATGCCAATGTTGCTGGTGAGACCCACCCGACACACCGGCCACCGCTCATTGCCATCCTGGGTCAGCCGCCCTAGTTCCGCGATTTCCCGACGATGGAACTTCTGAGCAAAATGCAAGACGGCGGTGGTCTTCCCGAGACCTGGGAACGCGTCGACCGCGACTGCCCCCTTGGGCTTGTCACCATCCTGTACGTTACTGTCGATGATGTCCCACAAATCGTCTCGCAGTGCAACGAGTTGCGGGGTCTTGATCGGCCCGAGATTGGCGTGCCAATCTCGCCGCAGTCGGTTGTGAGCGGCGCGTGCCGGCTCATCGAGCAGAGCGAGCTGCCGAACAGTCATCGGGTCGGGCTGGATACGTTTCGGCGCCTCGGCCAGCTGGCGAAACCCTTCCTTCCGGGACAGCGTCAGGTTGTCCAGCGGCAGGCGCACTTCATGCGGCGGTCCGTCGGTCATGCGTCCTCCAGAGCATCCGCATAGTAGTCGTCCTCGCCGTCAGAGCCGTCCGACGGGCAGACAAGAACATCCAGTTCGTCGTCCTCGTCGTCATCGCCCGGCTGGGCGCCTTCGTACGGTTCGGGCTCTGGCTCCTCTTCGTCCCGCGCTGTTTCCACGTTCGCGGCCGTTACCTTTGCCACGGAGGGCAGCGTGGCGACCTCGCTGTCGGTAGCGGGCAAGTCGATAGCCGACTGCTCACGCGCCATACGCAATGCAACGCGCCGCTCGGACCTGGTCAGGCCCAGCCCGAGATTCCAGCGCTCCAGCAGCTGCGCCAGCGCGTTCTCGTCATCTGGATAGCGATACTTGTGCCGAGCCATCTTCCGGGCGAGCTCCAAGGCATCCTCACTCACCGGGAAGTTCATGGCCGGAGCATGCTCCCAGTCCAGCGGGTACCACTTACGGGTATCAGGGCGGCGGAAGTAGACGCGGGTGATGTCGTCTGGGTCGACGTGAATAGGCCAGCGTCCTTTGGCGCGGGGTGAGGTGTAAGGGCTCGTCTGGTTGCGGAGGCCATTCAGTCCCGGCCCGTTGTAGCGGCAGCCGCGGATTTCGACGCCGTAGTGCTGGATTGACCTCCAGTCGGTCTTGAGGAACTCGAATCCGAGGTCCGGATCGCGCGGGACCTCGATGTAGCCAGCGCGGGCGATCCCATGATCGAACATTGCGGCCGGGGACAACTCCAGTCCTGGGATCCGGGGATCGACCAGGCCGTCGTGGGGACGGTGGTGGTAGACCAAGGCCACCCACTCCCGGATGATCGCCTCCAGTTCGTTGAGGAAGAAGAAGGCCTCGCCTTCCGGATTCACCCCCCTCCCGTGGATGTCTGGTCCCTTGTATCCGGGAAGGTTCTCAAGCAGCCCCTCGCGAATTGTCCGGAAGAACCGCTCAAGAGGGCCCTTGTCCCGTCCTGTACGCAGACGGGCCGGCTGGATGGAGATGCCCAGCCGTTGGCAGACACTGGTGACGTGCTCGGACACGTAGGGCTTGCCGTGGTCCACCACGATCGTCTCAGGAACCAGGCCCGGCCCCGCCGAACCCTGCCCTGTGACGCGGGCAGCGGCATCCGCCATGGGACCCTCGATGGCATCCCGATCCAGCAGGACTGTCCGAGGAATGCCGTGGTCAGGCCAAACTGCGTGACGCGGCCAATCCTTGCCCGCCGGGCGGGGACGGTAGGTTTCAAAAAGTGTCGCGGCTACGTCAACGGACTTGGTAGACGCGGGAGTCAGCCGCAGTCCAGTGATACAGCGGTCGTACCAGTCCATGGCTGCGGTCAACTCCGGCTGCACCCACTTCAGTGTCAACGGGTCGAGCGCGAAGACATCCAGCCGATTCGTGTCCAGCAACAGGAACTCACCCGGTCGCGTCGGCCGCAGCTTTCCGTATACGCCAGCTGGCCGGGAAGCAACGTCACGGTTCCTCAGTGCACTGAGGCGGAAAGTCGGCCGGCGTTTCTCGAGCTCAGAAATCCATCGATACGCCGTCGCCCTGCTAGGAAGCGGTACCTCTCCCTTCCCGTAGCGGGCTTCGAGGCGGGGGCCTATGCTTCGGATGACCTTCGATTGGGTTGGCGTCGCGTCATCTTCGTGCTCCGCCATGATCTCCAAGGCCATTTCCACCAACCGGGGATCAGCCCGCCCCACCCCCGCCGAGTCGGTGGACCGCTCAGGCAAGTCACGCGCCAATGCGGCTTCACGTTCCGCTTGGAAGGCAGCGACCCAGCGCCTGAGCGTGCGCATGCTAACTCCGAGTTCCTCCGCCTTGACTCGGTAACGGTCCATCTTGGGCGTACCCGGCATGTACTGGGGCCGTGGTTCCTCCGGAGCCGCCAACTCCGGCGTTCCGGAGCGGTAGCCGTAGAGCACCTCGTTGAGGTGCGCGGCCCGCTCGCGAATTACCTCCAGCTCGGAATCCTCGAGCAAGGCAAGAGTTACCGAGGCTGTTTCGCCCGGATCTTCTGGGGAGGGCCCCGGGTTTTCCGCGATAACACGGGCACGACCCGAGGACAGCACCTCCCTTAGGGAGAGCCGGAACCTGCGACCGCGCCCGTCCTTGACGAGGATCTCGTTTCCGCTGGAAGAGCCAAACATCTCCACTACCGTTACGACTTCACCGTCGTAGTGAAACCGTGCCCCCACTCCTACACGTGCCGCGCCCTGTCCACTTCTCCGTTTGCCACACAAGCCATCGATGTGGTTGGACACGGCAGCTTCCCGGTCATCCTCTTCTAGATCGTCGATTGGATCAGGCATCACACTCACCCCTGCACCTACAACAGTTGCCGCTTTCCTGCTCAGTAAATTCCGTTCGGACAAGATCCCATTGAGGTCAGTGGAGATATATTGCGACCAAAGGAGGTGAAAGATGCTCGCGCGCACAAGCTCTTTGGGCCAGTTTGAGAATGATCGAAATGCATCACCCAGGGTCGCTCCATCTAGGTCCGCACTACGCATTTCTTGCAGCAGTTCCGCATGGAACAGCCAGTCGCGCCTATATCCGGCCAAGAATCGCAGATTAGCCCGCTCATCGTGCGGCGGTTCGCACCATACTTGATACTCCCAACCCCAGGACTCGACCACCTCTCGAGCCCACCCAAGCGAAAAGGATACTTTCGGTCGGGTCAGTAGCTCACGCGGTTTGACATCCACCACCATAGGCACCGAGTCATCGCGAAGCAGCAAGAAGTCAGGCACATGGCGTCGCTGAGCCCTGTCGATCTCCGCCGTAATCAAAAATGGCTGAGCATGAATCGACCTAACTTCGGGCGCAAAATCTGCATAGATCAGGCGCGTCAGCTCCAGCCGCGATTCATAAACCACGTGAGCACGCATGGTCGAGGACCAGTAGAAACCCGAGTAATGCTTTTGGCCGTAATACCAACGGAACGTGCGCCACGGAATCAACGATTCCATTTTTTCAATGTCCGTATACGGCCATGGCGCCGCCGCAAGCTCACCGTCACTCCGGCGTACCGTCAACGAGACAGAGTCGACCGCAATGCTCACATGTCCCCCAGCAACTCATGTGCTGGCCTCATAGCATGATGCCGTCAGGCCGTCCCTCTGACGGTTACATGGGAGCACGCAGACACACAGAGGCGGCCACAGGGTTCATACTCATGAGCGATGCCTCGAACGAATGTCCGTCTCATTTCATTGGCCAGTTGGCCAGACAGTGGCCAACTGGAATGAGAATTGGTCACTCACTTTGAGAACCTACAGCTCCTTCAGCCGGTGCGGCGCAGCAGGGCCAGGTACATGGCGTCGGTGCCGTGCAGATGCGGCCACAGCTGGACGTCGGGGCCCTCGCCGAGCGCGGGGACGTCCGGCATCAGGGGGCGGGCGTCGATCCACTCGGCCGTCGCCCCCTCGCCCCTGCGCGCCTCCCCCAGCACGTCCTCGACCACGGCGCGGGTCTCGGCCGGGTGCGGGGAGCAGGTCGCGTAGCCGACGACGCCGCCGACGCGTGAGGCGGCCAGGGCCTCGCGCAGCAGGCCGCGCTGGAGCGGGGCGAACCCGGCCAGGTCCTCGGGGCGGCGGCGCCAGCGCGCCTCGGGGCGGCGGCGCAGCGCGCCGAGGCCGGTGCACGGCACGTCGACCAGCACCCGGTCGAAGCTCTCCGGCCGCCACGGCGGGCGGGTCCCGTCGGCGGCGATCACCTGGTACGGGCCGGGGTTCCCGGCGAGGGCCCGCTCCACCAGCCGGGCCCGGTGCGGCTGCTTCTCGGCGGCCAGCAGGGCCGCGCCGCGCCCCGCGGCGAGCGCGCCGAGCAGCGCGGCCTTGCCGCCGGGGCCCGCGCAGCCGTCCAGCCAGCGCCGGTCGGGGCCGTCCAGCGGGGCGTTCGCCAGCGCGAGGGCGACGAGCTGGCTGCCCTCGTCCTGCACCCCGGCGCGCCCCTCCCGGACCGCGTCCAGCGCCCCGGGTTCGCCGCCCTCGGTGAGCCGCACGGCGTACGGGGACCAGCGGCCCGGCAGCGCGGACTCCTCGCCGACGGCGGCGACCAGTTCGCCCGGGTCGGACCGGCCGGGGCGGGCGACGAGGGTGACCTCGGGCCGTTCGTTGTCGGCCTCCAGCAGGTCCTCGATCCCGGCCCGGCCGCCGCCGAGCGCGTCCCACAGCGCCGAGACGATCCAGCGCGGATGCGCGTGGACGACGCCGAGATGGTCCTCGGGGTCCTCGTCGTACGGCGGGGCGACCCGTTCCAGCCAGGTGTCGAGGTCGGCGGCGGCGATCTTGCGCAGCACGGCGTTGACGAACTTGGCGCGCCCGTCCCCGAGCACCACCCGGGCCAGTTCGACGCTCGCGGAGACGGCGGCGTGGGTGGGGATGCGGGTGCCCAGCAACTGGTGGGCACCGAGGGTCAGCACGTCGAGGACGGGCGGGTCCACCTCGCGCAGCGGGCGGTCCACGCATTCGGCGATGATCGCGTCGTAGGTGCCCTGGTGGCGCAGGGTGCCGTAGACCAGCTCGGTGGCGAGCGCCGCGTCCCGGGCGTCGAATCCGCCGTCCTCCCGCGCCTTGCGGAGCAGGGGCGGGAGGACGAGGTTGGCGTACGCGTCCCGTTCGTCGACGGCCCGCAGCGCCTCGAAGGCGAGGATCCGCACGGGGTCCTTCTTCGGTCGGCGGTAGGGCTTGCCGGGGCGGCTGTGACGGGGAGGGCCGGACTGGGGACTCACGGGAAATGTGCTCCGGAAGGTCTGGGGTGATCAGCCCCCCAGCGTACGCGGCTCAGCCGAGCACCCCCGCCGTCTCCCTCGGCTCCTCGGGGTCTCCGGGCTCGCCGGGGCCCGCGGGCTCCTGGGTTTCGAACTGGGTGCGGTACAGCTCCGCGTAGCGCCCCTCGGCGGCGAGCAGCGCGTGGTGGGTGCCGCGCTCCACGATCCGGCCGTCCTCCACGACGAGGATGAGGTCGGCCGCCCGCACGGTGGACAGCCGGTGGGCGATCACCACCGCGGTCCGCCCGTCCAGCGCCTCGGCCAGCGCCTCCTGCACGGCGGCCTCGGAGGTGGAGTCCAGATGGGCGGTGGCCTCGTCGAGGATCACCACCCGGGGGCGGGCCAGCAGCAGCCGGGCGATGGTCAGCCGCTGGCGCTCACCGCCGGAGAGGCGGTAGCCGCGTTCGCCGACGACGGTGTCGAGACCGTCCGCGAGCGACGCGATCAGCCCGTCGAGACGGGCCCGGCGCAGCACCTCCCACAGCTCGTCCTCGGTCGCCTCGGGGCGGGCCAGCAGCAGGTTGGCGCGGATGGTGTCGTGGAAGAGGTGGCCGTCCTGGGTGACCATGCCGAGGGTTTCGCGCAGCGAGGCGGCGGTCAGGTCGCGGACGTCCACGCCGGACATCCGGACGGCGCCCGCGTCGGTGTCGTACAGGCGCGGCAGCAGCTGCGCGATGGTCGACTTGCCCGCCCCCGAGGAGCCCACCAGGGCGACCATCTGGCCTGGTTCGGCGCGGAAGGACACCTGGTGCAGCACCTGGACGCCGCCGCGGGTGTCCAGCTGGGCGACCTCCTCCAGGGAGGCCAGCGACACCTTGTCGGCGGACGGGTAGCCGAAGTCGACGTGGTCGAACTCCACCGACACCGGCCCGTCCGGGACCCGCCGGGCGTCCGGCTTCTCGGTGATCAGCGGCTTCAGGTCCAGCACCTCGAAGACCCGCTCGAAGCTGACGAGCGCGCTCATCACCTCCACCCGCGCCCCGGCCAGCGCGGTCAGCGGGGCGTAGAGCCGGGTGAGCAGCAGCGCGAGGGAGACGACGGCACCGGGGTCGAGGCTGCCGCGCAGCGCGTAGTAGCCGCCGAGGCCGTAGACGAGGGCGAGGGCCAGGGCGGAGACGAGGGTCAGCGCGGTGACGAACGAGACCTGGACCATCGCCGTGCGGACGCCGATGTCCCGCACCCGGCGGGCCCGCGCGGCGAATTCGGCGGACTCCTCGGCCGGGCGGCCGAAGAGCTTCACCAGCGTCGCGCCGGGCGCGGAGAACCGCTCGGTCATCTGGGTGCCCATCGCGGCGTTGTGCGCCGCCGCCTCGCGCCGCAGCCTGGCGAGCCGGCGGCCGACCCGGCGGGCGGGCAGCAGGAAGACCGGCAGGATCACCAGTGCCAGCAGCGTGATCTGCCAGGAGATGCCGACCATCACGACGAAGGTGAGCAGCAGCGTCACCGCGTTGCTCACCACCCCCGAGAGGGTGTCGCTGAACGCCCGCTGCGCGCCGATCACATCGTTGTTCAGGCGGCTGACCAGCGCACCGGTGCGGGTGCGGGTGAAGAAGGCGACCGGCATCCGCTGCACATGGTCGAAGACGGCGGTGCGCAGATCGAGGATCAGCCCCTCCCCGATGTTCGCGGACAGCCGCCGGGTCAGCAGCCCCAGCGCCGCCTCGGCCACGGCGATCGCGGCGATCAGCCCGGCAAGACCGAGCACCGTGGACTGGTGTGCGTGGCGGTCGATCGCGTTCACCACCCGGCCCGCGAGGAGCGGGGTGGCGACGGCGGTCACCGCCACCACCGTGCTCAGGGCGACGAACAGCAGCAGCGGACGGCGATGGGGGCGGGCGAAGGCCCCGATGCGGCGCAGGGTCGCCCGGGAGAAGGGCCGCCGGTCGTCGCTGGCGTGTGTGGCCTGGTACAGGGAATGCCACGCGGTGACTTCCATGCTCATCGCGCACCTCCGAAGGGTTCGGGGTGCCGCCACGGTGATTACGCCGGTGGGTCCGGACCGGCGGCACGTGTCAAGGACGGTAGGACTTGAACCAAGGTTCAAGTCAACGACCGACCGCTCCCGCGCGCCGTGTCGTGTCAGCCGCCGAGCCGCTCGCCCTCCGCGATCCGCACCCCACGGGCCCAGTCCGCCGCGCGCATCGGCTTCTTGCCCTGCGGCCGGACCCAGGTCAGCTCCACGGCATGGCTGCCCGTGCCCACGTAGACCGCCTTCTTGGTCGCGGCGAGCGCGCCGGGTGCCAGATCCGTACGGTCCGCCACCGGCGCCGCCGAGACCACCTTCAGCCGCTCCCCGCGGAACGTCGTCCACGCGCCCGGCGCCGGGGCGCACCCCCGCACCAGCCGGTCGACCCGCAGGGCGGGGGACGACCAGTCGATCTCCGCGTCCTCGACGTTGATCTTCGGGGCGAGCGAGACGCCCTCGGCGGGCTGCGGCACCGCCCGCAGCGAACCGTCCTCGATGCCGTCCATCGTCGCCGCCAGCAGCCCGGCCCCGGCGAAGGCCAGCCGGGTCAGCAGATCGCCGCTGGTGTCGGTGGGCCGTACGTCCTCGGTCACCACCCCGTACACCGGCCCGGAGTCCAGCCCCTCCTCGATCTGGAACGTCGACGCCCCGGTCACCTCGTCGCCCGCGAGCACCGCGTGCTGCACCGGGGCCGCACCGCGCCACGCGGGCAGCAGCGAGAAGTGCAGATTGACCCAGCCGTGCGCCGGGATCTCCAGCGCCGCCTTGGGCAGCAGCGCGCCGTAGGCCACCACCGGGCAGCAGTCCGGGGCGATCTCGGTGAGCCGGGCGAGGAAATCGGCGTCCCGCGGCTTGGCCGGCTTCAGCACCTCGATGCCCGCCTCCTCGGCCCGCTCCGCGACCGGGCTGGCCACCAGCCGGCGGCCGCGCCCGGCGGGCGCGTCGGGACGGGTCACGACGGCCACCACCTCGTGCCGGTCGGACGCGATCAGTGCGTCCAGCGCGGGCAGGGCGACCTCGGGGGTACCGGCGAAGACGAGCCTCATGGGTGGCGAACTACCTCTCATTCAGGGCGTACAGGGCGGAGAACGGCGGAAACGCCGCCTCAGTCTATGGTCCGGCGATCGCGGGGGGGGCGTACGGGCCGACTCCCGCACGCCCCGGACCGTGACCGACGGGCGGGGTGCCGCGTTGGTCAAGAGAGATTGACCTCGCCGGGCCGCCACCGCGGCCCGGGCCCCGTCCCCGCCCACCCCCTTCACCGCCGGTTCGAGAGGCTTGTTCATGGCCGACCACGCAACTCACGACGCCCAGGCACGGGCCAGCCTGCACCTCCTGGTCCGGGACATCGAGCGGGTCCGCCGGCAGGTGGACGCGCTGCGCACCCTCACCGCCCAGCTCGGCAACGTCTACCGGCCGCGGCGCACCGGACCGTCCGCGGGCTTCGTCGTCTACGGCCGCGCCCCGGCGCCCACCGTGCGGCTCGCCCAGGAGCTGCGGGACAGCGTCGAGACCCTGGTCACCGCGGCGGTCGACTTCGACCGCTCGCTCGGCTTCTCGTGGGACGCGGTGGGCTCCGCGCTCGGCGTCACCAAGCAGGCGGTGCACCGCCGCTACGGCTCCCGCCGCGCCGCCGCGGCGAGCACCCCGGAGGGCGGCGAACCCCCGGCGGCGCACAGCCCCGAGCCCGCCGCGGTGCCGCCGGTCCCGTCCGTACCGGCCGCCCGCTCCGTCCCCCCGCAGGCCGCCCCGCCGCTGCGTGAGGACCCCCGCCCCAGCGCCTTCCCCGGCCCCCGCAACGGCTGAGAGAAGCCCCTTTTTTGGGGGGCTCGGCTCGCCTCCGGGGCGCCTCAGCCGGTGTCGACGGTCGACCGTGCTCGGCCCCTCGCGCGGCGGAGCCGCATATGGGTACGAGCCCTCGCGGCCTGCGCGCGCTCTCCCTTTCGGCACCGGCGCGCCCCTTCGGCTCACTCGCCCGTCAGCCGATGTCCAGGGGGTCGACGCGGACCGTCGGGTCCTTGTCGCCGCGGGCCAGCCGCAGGGCCTTGGCCTCCTTGACGGCCGCGGCCAGGGCGCGGCCCTGGCCCGGGGGCACCCGCAGCAGGGCGCGCTCCCACTGCTCGCCGGGCGGCGGGTCGCCGGGGCGCCGCGGGCGGCCCGGCGGGGTGGGGGGCAGCGGGACGGGGCCCAGGGTCTCGGTCCCCTCCGGCAGCGACGCCGAGGCGATCAGCTCGGCCACCGCCTCCCCCGGCCCGGCCACCGCCGCCATCCGGGAGACCGGCGGGAAGCCCAGCTGGGACCGCTCGGCGAGTTCGCGCGCCGCGTAACCGGCCGGGTCCCAGCGCACCAGCGCCTGGACGGGCCGCTGCGTCGGTTCCGCGGTCACCACGACCAGGCCGCCGTCCTCGTGCCCCCGCACCAGCGCGGCCGCTTCCAGCCAGCGGCGCAGCGCGTCCTCGCCCGCGCGCAGGTCGGGGCGGCCGAGCAGGGCCCAGCCGTCGAGCAGCAGGGCCGCCGCGTAGCCGCCCTCGGCGACCGGTTCGGCGCCCGGGGTGCTGACGACGAGCGACGGGCGGTCCGGCACGGTGTCCAGGACGTGGTCCCGGCCCGAGGTGCGGACCGGGACGGCGGGGAACGCGCGGCCCAGCTCCTCCGCGGTGCGCCGGGCGCCGACCACGCTCGCCCGCAGCCGCACGCCCCCGCACTCGGCGCAGTTCCAGGCGGTCTCGGCCCGCCCGCACCAGCCGCAGGCCAGCCGGTCCGCGTCGCGCGCCTCCAGGGGGCCCGCGCAGTGCCGGCAGCGGGCGGGCTCCCGGCAGCGCTCACAGGCCAGCCGGGGTACGTAGCCCCGGCGCGGCACCTGCACCAGCACCGGGCCGCGGGTCAGCGCCTCCCGCACGGTCTGCCAGGCGAGCGTGGGCAGCCGGGCGGCGCGGGCCTCGGCGTCCCGGGCCACCTCGCCCTCGTCCACGGTACGGATCAGCGGAGCCGCCGCCCGGACCTGCTCGCGGTCGGCCTCCAGGGGCCGGGCCCAGCCGTTCTCCACCAGCTGGGCGGCTTCCACGGTGCGGCCGAGGTCGCCCAGCAGGAAGCCCGTCCTCTCGTGCACGGCGCGCAGCAGCAGGACGTCGCGGGCGTGCGGCTGCGGGGCGTGGTCGTCGCTGTGGCTCTGGTCGCCGTCGTCCCAGATGCCCACCAGGCCGAGGTCGCGGACCGGCGCGAACATGGCCGCCCGGGTGCCGACCACGGCCCGCACCGAGCCACGGCTGACGGCCAGCCACCGCCGGTAGCGCTCCTCGGGGCCGAGGTCCGCGGTGAGCAGCACATGCCGCCCCGGACCGCCGAGCGCCCGGGTGAGCGCCGCGTCGACCCGGGCGGCGGTGCGCCCGTCGGGGACGACGACGAGCGCACCACGGCCGGAGGCGAGGGTGGCGGCGACCGCGGCGGCCCACTCGTCCGGCCAGTGCGGACCGGGCAGGGCGGTCCATACGGCCCGGGGCGTGCCGCCGCCCGCGAGCGCGTCCAGGAACCCGGGCCCGGCCGGGTAGCGGGCCCAAGCGCCGGGCGCGGGCGGCCCGGGCGGGGGCAGCGGCGGCGGGGACGCCTCGGACTCGGCGCGGACGTTGCGCTTGGGCAGGGCCAGCTGCAGGACGTCGGCGAGCGATCCCGCGTACCGGTCGGCGACGGCCCGGCACAGCGCGAGCAGCCCCGGCCCGAGCACCGGCTCGGGCGAGACGACCTGGGCGATGGCCGCCAGCGGACCGCGGTAGTCGGATTCGGCGACCCGCTCGACGATGTACCCGTCCAGCAGCCCGCCACCCTCGCGCCGCCCCTCGCGCACCTTGCCGGTCCCGGCCCCGAACCGCACCCGCACCCGCACCCCGGGCCGGGCCTCGGCGTCCATCTCGGCCGGGACCGCGTAGTCCCACAGCTTGTCGAGGTGCACCGGGCCCTTGTCCACCAGCACCTTGGCCACCGGCCGCTCCTTGGCCAGCGCGGCCCCCCGCCAGGTCCGCGGCTTGGCCCGCGGCACCTTGGCCTTGCGCACGCTGTCCCGGATGAGCGCGAGCTGCTCACCCCCCTGCGGCTCCCCCTCCGGGGCCTCGCGCCGCTCGTCGTCCCTGCTCACAGATCAAGTCTTAGCAGAGGGCTCGGACACACGAAGGCCCGGACGCCACGAGGGGCATCCGGGCCTTCGGTTCAAGCCGTGGTGACCAGGTCCTTACAGACCGGCCGCCGCGCGGAGGGCGTCGACGCGGTCGGTGCGCTCCCAGGTGAAGTCGGACTCCTCACGGCCGAAGTGACCGTAGGCCGCCGTCTGGGCGTAGATCGGGCGGAGCAGGTCCAGGTCGCGGATGATCGCGGCCGGACGCAGGTCGAAGACCTCGGAGATGGCCTTCTCGATCTTCTCGGCGTCGATCGTGGCGGTGCCGAAGGTCTCGACGAAGAGACCGACCGGCTCGGCCTTGCCGATGGCGTAGGCGACCTGGACCTCGCATCGCTGGGCGAGGCCCGCGGCGACGACGTTCTTGGCGACCCAGCGCATCGCGTACGCGGCGGAGCGGTCGACCTTGGACGGGTCCTTGCCGGAGAAGGCGCCGCCACCGTGGCGGGACATGCCGCCGTAGGTGTCGATGATGATCTTGCGGCCGGTGAGGCCGGCGTCACCCATCGGGCCGCCGATCTCGAAGCGGCCGGTCGGGTTGACCAGCAGCCGGTAGCCCTCGGTGTCCAGCTTGATGCCGTCCTCGACCAGCTGGTTCAGCACGTGCTCGACCACGAACTCCCGGATGTCCGGAGCCAGCAGCGAGTCCAGGTCGATGTCGGAGGCGTGCTGCGAGGAGACGACGACGGTGTCCAGGCGGACCGCCTTGTGGCCGTCGTACTCGATGGTGACCTGGGTCTTGCCGTCCGGGCGCAGGTACGGGATGGTCCCGTTCTTCCGGACCTCGGACAGCCGGCGGGAGAGCCGGTGCGCCAGGTTGATCGGCAGCGGCATCAGCTCGGGCGTCTCGTCGCACGCGTAGCCGAACATCAGGCCCTGGTCGCCCGCGCCCTGCTTGTCCAGCTCGTCCTCGTCGCCCTCGACCCGCAGCTCGTAGGCGGAGTCGACGCCCTGGGCGATGTCGGGGGACTGCGAGCCGATGGACACCGAGACGCCACAGGAGGCGCCGTCGAAGCCCTTCTTCGACGAGTCGTAGCCGATGTCGAGGACCTTGTTGCGGACGAGCGTCGCGATATCGGCGTACGCCTTGGTGGTCACCTCACCGGCCACGTGGACCAGGCCAGTGGTGATCAGGGTCTCGACGGCGACCCGGGAGGTCGGGTCCTCCTTGAGGAGGGCGTCGAGGATGGAGTCGCTGATCTGGTCAGCGATCTTGTCGGGGTGACCCTCGGTCACGGATTCCGAGGTGAACAGGCGGCGGGACACATCGCTCCCTGGGGTTGCAGCGGCTGCTGGCTGATCATGGGCGGGACCGCCCGGGGGCTGCGCCCGATGCGGTACCTGGGCCAGTTTATCCGGCGCTTCTGCCGGTCGAGCATTCCCGTCTCACAAGACGGGCAGGCCATGACCTGGAACATACCTCGCCTCGAGCCGAAATACAGCAAGGCCCCCATGACAGAAAACTGTCATGGCCCGAACGGACGCTCCCTGCCCCGGATCAACCCACGGTGGCGGCAATGCCTACCCACGTACGGCCCAAGGTCACGCGAAGGTCTTGTGAAGATCGCGCGAAGACGGTCGCGGGCTCAGCCGAAACGGGCCGCGACCAGGTCCCACACAGTCTCGGCCAGGGCGTCCTTCGGGCCGTACGGGACGGGCGTCTCGGTGCCGTCCGCGCCGAGCACCACCGCCTCGTTCTCCTCCGAACCGAAGGTCTTGTGCTCCCCCACCTCGTTCACCACGAGCAGATCGCAGCCCTTGCGGGCGAGCTTCGCCCGGCCGTTGACCAGGACGTCGTCGGTCTCGGCGGCGAACCCGACGACGACCTGGCCGGGGCGGGCGCGCTCGGCGGAGATTTCCGCGAGAACGTCCGGGTTGCGCACCAGAGCGACCGGTTCGGGCTCCTGCCCGTCCCGCTTCTTGATCTTTCCCGGGGCGTAGTGGGCGGGCCGGAAGTCGGCGACCGCGGCGGCCATCACCACCGCGTCGGCGTCCGCGGCGGCCTTCAGGACCGCCTCCCGCAGCTGGACCGCGGTCCCCACCCGCACCACATCGGCACCGGCCGGGGCGGGCAGCTCGCTGTTGGCCGAGACAAGAGTCACCCGGGCGCCCCGGGCCACGGCGGCGCGGGCCAGGGCGTACCCCTGCTTGCCGGTGGAGCGGTTGCCCAGGTAGCGCACCGGGTCCAGCGGCTCGCGGGTGCCTCCGGCGCTGATCACCACATGGCGTCCGGCCAGGTCGGCGCGGATCGCCTCGGGGCCGCGGGCCAGCACCCGGCGGCAGACCTCGAAGATCTCCTGCGGGTCCGGCAGCCGCCCCTTGCCGGTGTCCGCCCCGGTCAGCCGCCCGACGGCGGGCTCGATGACCACCGCGCCGCGGCGGCGCAGGGTCGCCACGTTCTCCTGGGTCGCGGGGTGCTCCCACATCTCGGTGTGCATGGCGGGGGCGAAGACGACCGGACATCGGGCGGTCAGCAGCGTATTGGTGAGCAGATCGTCCGCGAGGCCGTGGGCGGCCTTGGCGAGCAGATCGGCGGTGGCGGGGGCGACCACGACCAGGTCCGCGGACTGGCCGATGCGCACGTGCGGCACCTCGTGGACGGACTCCCACACCTCGGTGCCCGCCGGATTCCCGGAGAGCGCCGACCAGGTGGCCTCGCCGACGAAGTGCAGTGCCGAGGCGGTCGGCACGACGCGCACGTCATGCCCGGACTCCGTCAGCCGCCGCAACAGCTCGCACGCCTTGTAGGCGGCGATCCCGCCGCTGACCCCCAGCACGACCCGGGGCCTGTCCGCCATGGCCATCGCTCGCCTCTTCCCCGCCGTTTACGAACCGATACGTACCCATGACACACCACAAGCCCGGCAGCGAGGCCGCCGGGCCGGTGATGAGCGATGTGCCGGACCTACTGAGCCGGGCCCTCGATGGCCTCGGAGGTCAGCAGACCCGCGTTGATCTCGCGGAGCGCGATCGACAGCGGCTTCTCGTGGACGTGGGTGTCCACCAGGGGGCCGACGTACTCGAGCAGCCCCTCGCCGAGCTGCGAGTAGTACGCGTTGATCTGACGGGCACGCTTGGCCGCGTAGATCACGAGGCTGTACTTCGAGTCGGTCGCCTCGAGCAGCTCATCAATCGGAGGGTTGATGATGCCCTCGGGCGCGGTCATGGGAGAGGACACTCTCTAGCCTTCCTTATTACGCCTCATGGCAAGAATGAATTGAAGATCAAGCCACTCGCATCAAGGCTAGCAGCTCACTCGCCACGTCCTCGACGGAGGTGTTGACCAGGGTCGTATCGAACTCGGATTCGGCGGCCAGCTCGACGCGGGCCGCTTCCAGCCGCCGCTCGATGACCTCGGGCGCCTCGGTCCCCCGGCCGGTGAGCCGGCGGACCAGCTCCTCCCAGCTGGGCGGCGCGAGGAAGACCAGCTGGGCCTCCGGCATGGACTCACGGATCTGCCGCGCGCCCTGCAGGTCGATCTCCAGCAGCACCGGCTCGCCCGCGTCGAGCCGGTCGATGACCGCCTCACGGGGGGTGCCGTAGCGGTTGCCGGCGAACTCGGCCCACTCCAGCAGCTCACCGTTGGCGATCAGCTTGTCGAACTCACCGTCGTCCACGAAGAAGTACTGAACACCGTGCCGCTCACCGGGGCGGGGCCTGCGGGTCGTGGCGGAGACCGAGAGCCAGACCTGGGGGTGTGCCTTGCGCATATGCGCGACGACCGTGCTCTTACCGACCCCGGAGGGGCCGGAGAGCACGGTCAGCCGCGGGCGTACTGGATGTGCTGCCATGCAGCAGATTATCCAGGTTCCCGAGCGTGCCGGGAAACGTCAGCCGGCCGCGCCGCCGAACTCACGCTCGAGGGATGCGATCTGGTTGGAGCCGAGCCCGCGCACACGACGGCTTTCGGAGATGCCGAGCCGCTCCATGATCTGCTTGGCGCGGACCTTGCCGACGCCCGGCAGGGACTCCAGGAGGGCGGAGACCTTCATCTTGCCGATGACATCGTTCTCCTGGCCCTGCTTGATGACCTCGTGCAGAGACGCGCCGGAGTGCTTGAGCCGATTCTTGACCTCGGCGCGCTCCCGGCGAGCCGCGGCGGCCTTTTCGAGCGCGGCTGCGCGCTGTTCAGGGGTAAGGGGCGGAAGAGCCACGCCTACGTCACCTCGGATGTCGAACTGTCGGATATGGACCGGTGAGGAACCTAGTCGGCCCTCACCTGCGGAGCAACGCGCAACGCAACAGCGCGTTCGCTCTCGTCGGAGACTAGCGGCCGATCCCGCTCCAGTCAGCGAGAACAGACGAAAAGTCCTGGTCAGACTCTCTCGACTGGGACATTTAGGGACAAAATAGCTCGGTTATTCGGCCACGGCACGCACGTCATCAGCCATTCGGGCCGCCGCCTCGACCAGCGCGGCGGCGTCCGGACCGTGCTTGAGGACCCCCCGGCTGACGCTCGGGACGACGTTCCGGACCGCCGCGCCGAAGACCTCGGGAAGGTCCGCCGGGGTCGCGCCCTGGGCGCCGATGCCGGGAGCCAGCAGCGGCCCGTCGATCGCCAGCTCCGCACCGATCCGGTCCGCCGTGCCGCCGAGGGTCGCCCCGACGACCGCGCCGTACGAGCCGAGCGCGCCCCGCTCGGCCTCATCGGCGTTCTCGGCCTTCAGGTGGGCCAGCACCGAGGCAGCGACGGCCGTCCCGTCGGGCCCCGCCGCGTGCTGCACCTCGGCGCCCTCCGGGTTGGACGTCAGCGCCAGCACGAAGACCCCCGCGCCGCTCGCCCGCGCGGTGTCCAGCGCGGGGCGCAGCGAGCCGAAGCCGAGGTAGGGGCTGACGGTGACCGCGTCCGAGAACAGCGGGCTGCCGGGGTCGAGGTAGGCGGCGGCGTACGCGGCCATCGTGGACCCGATGTCGCCGCGCTTGGCGTCCATCAGGACCAGCGCCCCAGCGTCCCGGGCGTCCGCCACGGCCCGCTCCAGCACGGCGATGCCGCGCGAGCCGAAGCGCTCGAAGAAGGCCGACTGCGGCTTGAGGACGGCGACGCGCCCGGCGAGCGCGTCCACGACGGTCCGCGTGAACCGCTCGAGCCCCGCGACATCGTCGCCGAGGCCCCAGTCGGCGAGCAGGGAGGCGTGCGGGTCGATGCCGACGCACAGCGGCCCGCGCTCGTCCATGGCCCGTCGCAGGCGCGTACCGAAGGGGGTGGGCGGGGTCATGGTTCTCTCCTCGAAGAAGGGGCACTCCCAGCCCCTCCGGCGGTTGAGGAGCGGGGTCCGGGGCGGCGCCCCGGCGGGGGTGTGGGGGCGGAGCCCCCACCCACTACGCGGCGGCGTCGGCACCGACCGCGTCGGCCAGGGTCTCGTACGGGGACGCGGCGAGCCGGGCGGCCAGCCCGCGATGGATCTCGCGGGCCCAGAACGGCCCGCGGTAGATGAACGCGCTGTAGCCCTGCACCAGCGTCGCCCCCGCGAGGATCCGCTCCCACGCGTCGTCGGCCGTCTCGATCCCGCCTACGCCCACGAGCGTGAGCCGGTCCCCCACCCGGGCGTACAGGCGGCGCAGGACCTCCAGCGAGCGCGCCTTGAGGGGGGCGCCGGACAGGCCGCCGGTCTCGGCGGTGAGCCGCGCCGGGGAGGTGAGGCCCAGCCCCTCCCGCGCGATCGTCGTGTTCGTGGCGATGATGCCGTCCAGGCCCAGCTCGACGGCGAGGTCGGCGACCGCGTCCACGTCCGCGTCGGCCAGATCCGGCGCGATCTTCACCAGCAGCGGCACCCGCCGCCCGGTGACCGTGCGGTCGGCGGCCTCGCGGACCGCGGTCAGCAGCGGCCGCAGCTGGTCGACGGCCTGGAGGTTCCGCAGTCCGGGGGTGTTGGGCGAGGAGACGTTGACGACGAGGTAATCCGCGTGGGCGGCCAGTCGCTCGGTCGAGGTCACATAGTCGGCGACCGCTTCCGCCTCCGGGACGACCTTGGTCTTGCCGATGTTGACGCCGACCGTCGTACGGAAGGCGGCGCGGCGGGCCGCGAGACGGCCGGCGACGGCGGCCGAGCCGTCGTTGTTGAAGCCCATGCGGTTGATCAGCGCACGGTCGCCGACCAGCCGGAAGAGCCGCTTCCTGGGGTTGCCGGGCTGCGGCTCGCCGGTGACGGTGCCGATCTCGACATGGTCGAAGCCGAGCATGGCCATGCCGTCGATCCCGGCGGCGTTCTTGTCGAACCCGGCGGCGAGCCCGAACGGCCCGTGCATCCGCAGGCCCAGCGCCTCGGTGCGCAGCGCCGTGTGGCGGGGGGCGAGGACGGCCGCGAGGAAGGTGCGCAGGACGGGGACGCGGGCGGCCAGCCGGATCCAGCCGAAGGCCAGGTGGTGGGCCTTCTCCGGGTCCATGCGCCGGAAGATCAGGTTGAAGAGCAGCGAGTACATGAGGGGCTTTCTGCGCGCGGGGAGCGGGGAAAGGGGGCTCGCGAAGAGGGGGACACCGGCCGGTGTCCCCCTCCCTCGCCTCACTCCTCGCGGGCGGCGGTCAGATGTTCCGCGTGTTCCTGGAGCGACCGGACGCCGACCGTGCCCCGGCCCAGGGACTCGATGCCCTGGACGGCGGCGGCGAGGGCCTGGACGGTGGTCAGGCACGGGACGCCACGGGCGACGGCCGCCGTACGGATGTCGTAGCCGTCGAGCCGGCCGCCGGTGCCGTACGGGGTGTTGACGATCAGGTCGACCTGGCCGTCGTGGATGAGCTGGACGATGGTCTTCGTACCGTCCGGCCCCTCCCCCTCGCTGTGCTTGCGGACGACGGTGGCGTTGATGCCGTTGCGCTTGAGTACCTCCGCCGTGCCCGAGGTGGCCAGCAGCTCGAAGCCGAGGCCGACCAGCTCCCGGGCCGGGAAGATCATCGAGCGCTTGTCGCGGTTGGCGACGGAGACGAAGGCGCGCCCCTTGGTGGGCAGCGCGCCGTACGCCCCGGCCTGCGACTTGGCGTACGCCGCGCCGAAGACCGAGTCGATGCCCATGACCTCACCGGTCGAGCGCATCTCCGGGCCGAGGATGGTGTCCACCCCGCGCCCCGAGGCGTCGCGGAACCGCGACCAGGGCATCACGGCCTCCTTGACGGAGATCGGCGCGTCCAGCGGCAGGGTCCCGCCGTCGCCGGTCGCGGGCAGCAGGCCCTCGGCGCGCAGCTCGGCGATGGTCGCGCCCAGCGAGATCCGGGCGGCGGCCTTGGCCAGCGGTACGGCGGTGGCCTTGGAGGTGAAGGGGACCGTACGCGAGGCGCGCGGGTTCGCCTCCAGGACGTACAGGATGTCCCCGGCCATCGCGAACTGGATGTTGATCAGTCCGCGGACGCCGACGCCGCGCGCGATGGCCTCGGTGGAGGCGCGCAGCCGCTTGATGTCGAAGCCGCCGAGGGTGATCGGGGGCAGCGCGCAGGCCGAGTCGCCGGAGTGGATCCCGGCCTCCTCGATGTGCTCCATGACGCCGCCGAGGTACAGCTCCTGGCCGTCGTAGAGCGCGTCGACGTCGATCTCGATCGCGTCGTCGAGGAAGCGGTCGATCAGCACCGGGTGCTCGGAGATGAGGCCGGCGTGGCGCTCCAGGTACTCGGCGAGCGAGGGCTCGTCGTAGACGATCTCCATGCCGCGGCCGCCCAGGACGTACGAGGGGCGGACCATGACCGGGTAGCCGATCTCGGCGGCGATGCCCTTGGCCTGCTCGAAGGAGAAGGCGGTGCCGTACTTGGGGGCGGGCAGTCCGGCCTCGGTCAGCACCCGGCCGAAGGCGCCGCGCTCCTCGGCGAGGTTGATCGCCTCGGGCGAGGTGCCGACGATGGGCACGCCGTTGTCCTTGAGGGCCTGGGCGAGGCCGAGCGGGGTCTGGCCGCCGAGCTGGACGACGACGCCCGCGACCGGGCCCGCCTGCTGTTCGGCGTGGACGATCTCCAGGACGTCCTCCAGGGTGAGCGGCTCGAAGTAGAGCCGGTCGGAGGTGTCGTAGTCGGTGGAGACGGTCTCCGGGTTGCAGTTGACCATGACGGTCTCGTAGCCCGCGTCGTGCAGCGCGAAGGAGGCGTGGACGCACGAGTAGTCGAACTCGATGCCCTGGCCGATGCGGTTGGGCCCGGAGCCGAGGATGATCACGGCCGGGGTCTCGCGCGGCGCGACCTCGCTCTCCTCGTCGTAGGAGGAGTAGAAGTACGGGGTCCTGGCGGCGAACTCGGCGGCGCAGGTGTCGACCGTCTTGTAGACGGGCCGGATGCCGAGCGCGTGCCGCACCTCGCGGACCACGTCCTCGCGCAGCGAGCGGATCCCGGCGATCTGGGCGTCGGAGAAGCCGTGCCGCTTGGCCTCGGCGAGCAGCTCGGGGCCGAGCTTGTCGGCGGCCGCCAGCTCGTCCGCGATCTCCTTGATCAGGAACAGCTGGTCCACGAACCAGGGGTCGATCTTCGTGGCGTCGAAGACCTCCTGCGGGGTGGCCCCGGCGCGGATGGCGGCCATGACGGTGTTGATCCGGCCGTCGGTGGGGACGTCGGCCCGCTCCAGCAGCGCGGACTTCTCTCCGGGGTCGCCGGTGAAGTCGAACTGGCTGCCCTTCTTCTCCATCGAGCGCAGCGCCTTCTGCAGCGCCTCGGTGAAGTTGCGGCCGATGGCCATGGCCTCGCCCACCGACTTCATGGTGGTGGTGAGGCGGGCGTCGGCGGCGGGGAACTTCTCGAACGCGAACCGCGGCACCTTGACCACGACGTAGTCGAGCGTGGGCTCGAAGGACGCCGGGGTCTTCTCGGTGATGTCGTTGGGGATCTCGTCCAGCGTGTAGCCGACGGCCAGCCGGGCGGCGATCTTCGCGATCGGGAAGCCGGTGGCCTTGGAGGCCAGCGCGGAGGAGCGGGAGACGCGCGGGTTCATCTCGATGACGATGACCCGGCCGTCCTCGGGGTTGACCGCGAACTGGATGTTGCAGCCGCCGGTGTCGACGCCGACCTCGCGGATGACGGCGATACCGATGTCCCGCAGCACCTGGTACTCGCGGTCGGTCAGCGTCATCGCCGGGGCGACGGTGATCGAGTCGCCGGTGTGGACGCCCATGGGGTCGAAGTTCTCGATGGAGCAGACGACCACGACGTTGTCGTGCTTGTCGCGCATCAGCTCCAGCTCGTACTCCTTCCAGCCCAGGATCGACTCCTCCAGCAGCACCTCGGTGGTCGGGGAGAGCGTCAGGCCCGTGCCCGCGATGCGGCGCAGCTCCTCCTCGTCGTGGGCGAAGCCGGAGCCGGCGCCGCCCATGGTGAAGGACGGGCGGACGACGACGGGGTAGCCGCCGAGGTGCTCGACGCCCGCGAGGACGTCGTCCATGGAGTGGCAGATGTACGAGCGGGCGGACTCGCCGTGGCCGATCTTGGCGTTGACGGCCTCGACGACCTCCTTGAACTGGTCGCGGTCCTCGCCCTTGTGGATCGCCTCGACGTTGGCGCCGATCAGCTCGACGCCGTACTCGTCGAGGGTGCCCGCCTCGTGCAGGGAGATGGCGGTGTTCAGGGCGGTCTGGCCGCCGAGGGTGGGCAGCAGCGCGTCGGGGCGCTCCTTGGCGATGATCTTCTCGACGTACTCCGGGGTGATCGGCTCGACGTACGTGGCGTCGGCGATCTCCGGGTCGGTCATGATCGTGGCCGGGTTGGAGTTGACCAGGATGACCCGCAGGCCCTCGGCCTTCAGCACCCGGCAGGCCTGGGTGCCGGAGTAGTCGAACTCGGCGGCCTGGCCGATGACGATCGGGCCGGAGCCGATGACCAGGACGGACTGGATGTCGGTGCGCTTAGGCACGCTGGCCCTCCATCAGGGTGACGAAGCGGTCGAACAGGTACCCGGCGTCGTGCGGGCCCGCGGCGGCTTCGGGGTGGTACTGGACGCTGAACGCTGGGCGGTCGAGCAGGCGCAGCCCCTCGACCACGTTGTCGTTGAGGCAGACGTGGGAGACCTCGGCCCGCCCGTAGGGGGTGTCGCTGGGCGCGTCGAGCGGGGCGTCCACGGCGAAGCCGTGGTTGTGCGCGGTGACCTCCACCTTTCCGGTGGTGCGGTCCTGCACCGGCTGGTTGATGCCGCGGTGGCCGTACTTCAGCTTGAAGGTGCCGAAGCCGAGCGCGCGGCCCAGGATCTGGTTGCCGAAGCAGATGCCGAACAGCGGGGTGGACCGCTCCAGGACGGCGCGCATGAGGGAGACGGGGTGCTCGGCGGTGGCCGGGTCGCCCGGTCCGTTGGAGAAGAACACGCCGTCGGGGTCGACCGCGTAGAGGTCGTCCACGGTGGCGGTGGCGGGCAGGACGTGCACCTCGATGCCGCGCTCGGCCATCCGGTGCGGGGTCATGCCCTTGATGCCGAGGTCGACGGCGGCGACGGTGAACCGCTTGGTGCCGATCGCGGGGACGACGTACGTCTCCCGCGTCGCCACCTCGCCGCTCAGGTCGGCGCCCTTCATCTGCGGGGCGGCCTGCACCCGGGCGAGCAGCGCGGCGTCATCCGCGATCGCCTCTCCGGAGAAGATGCCGACGCGCATGGCGCCGCGCTCGCGCAGGTGGCGGGTGAGGGCGCGGGTGTCGACGCCGCTGATGCCGACGACGCCCTGGGCGGTCAGCTCCTCGTCCAGCGAGCGGCGGGAGCGCCAGTTGGACGGCGTACGGGCCGGGTCGCGCACCACGTAGCCGGAGACCCAGATGCGGCCGGACTCGGGGTCCTCGTCGTTGACGCCCGTGTTGCCGATGTGCGGGGCGGTCATGACGACGACCTGGCGGTGGTAGGACGGGTCGGTCAGGGTCTCCTGGTAGCCGGTCATCCCGGTGGAGAACACGGCCTCGCCGAAGGTCTCCCCCACGGCCCCGTAGGCGCGGCCACGGAAGGTGCGGCCGTCCTCCAGGACGAGAACGGCGGGGGCCTGGGCCCCCCTGGTGGAGGTCGTCATCGTGCGCCTTCCTGGTTGTGCTCGGTGTGCTTGACGTCTTCGGTGACGCCGGGGGCGTCGAGGGCTTCGACCCAGGCCGCGTGCTCGGCGGCGTGGTCGGAGCGGAAACCGGAGTCGATCCGCCGGTCGCCGTGGCTCCAGGTGATGATCAGCAGCCCGCCCTCGGCGAGGACCTTGCCCGCGATGCCCTTGTCGAGCCGGGCGCCGCGGAGGCTCGCCGCCGGGATGAAGAAGTCCTGGGCGCCGGGCCGTACGACGCTCACGCCCTCCTCGGTGAGGGTCAGCTCGACGCGGCTGCGGGTGCCAAGGCCGTGGGCCACGATGCGGTCGAGCCACTGTCCGGCGGTGGTGGAGCCGTGGTAGCGGCCGGTGAGCGCCAGCTTCGCGGGGCCCGGTTCGGCCGGAGCCTCGGGCAGCTCGGGCAGATCGCCCTGGAGGGTGCCGCGCCACTTCCAGCCCTCGCGCATCAGCCAGTAGACCAGCGCGATGACGAGCAGCAGGCCGACGACCCAGCCGATGCGGGCGGCCCAGTCGGTGACGTCCTGGGACCGCTGCTCAGCTGCCAGATGGGTCAGAGATATCACGCCAGTTTCCCGTCCACGACCGTCGCCCGGCCCCGCAGGAAGGTGTGCGTCACCCGGCCCGGCAGTTCCCGGCCCTCGTAGGGGGTGTTGCGGCTGCGGGAGGCGAAGCCCGCGGGGTTCACCTCACCACGGTATGCGGAGTCCAGCAGGGTGAGGTTGGCGGGCTCCCCGGCGGCGATGGGGCGGCCCTGGCCGGTGAGCCGGCCGATGGCGGAGGGGCGGGTGGACATCCGGTCGGCGACGCCCGCCCAGTCCAGCAGCCCGGTGTCGACCATGGTGTGCTGGACGACGGACAGCGCGGTCTCCAGGCCGACCATGCCCATGGCCGCGGCGCCCCACTCGCAGTCCTTGTCCTCGTGCGGGTGCGGGGCGTGGTCGGTGGCGACGCAGTCGATGGTGCCGTCGGCCAGCGCCTCGCGCAGCGCCATGACGTCGGCCTCGGTGCGCAGCGGCGGGTTCACCTTGTAGACGGGGTTGTAGGAGCGGACCAGCTCGTCGGTGAGCAGCAGGTGGTGCGGGGTGACCTCGGCGGTGACGTTCCAGCCCTTGGACTTGGCCCAGCGGACGATCTCGACCGAGCCCGCGGTGGACAGATGGCAGATGTGCACGCGGGAGCCGACGTGCGCGGCGAGCAGCACGTCGCGGGCGATGATCGACTCCTCGGCGACGGCCGGCCAGCCGCCCAGGCCCAGTTCGGCGGAGACGATGCCCTCGTTCATCTGGGCGCCCTCGGTGAGCCGCGGCTCCTGGGCGTGCTGGGCGATGACGCCGTCGAACGCCTTCACGTACTCCAGGGCGCGGCGCATGATCACGGCGTCGTCGACGCACTTGCCGTCGTCGGAGAAGACCCGGACCCCGGCGGCGGACTCGTGCATGGCGCCCAGCTCGGCGAGCTTCTTGCCCTCCAGGCCGACGGTGACGGCGCCGACGGGCTGCACGTCGCAGTAGCCGGACTCCCTGCCGAGCCGCCACACCTGCTCCACGACGCCCGCGGTGTCGGCGACGGGGAAGGTGTTGGCCATGGCGTGGACGGCGGTGAAGCCGCCGACCGCGGCGGCCTTGGTGCCGGTGAGGACGGTCTCGGAGTCCTCGCGGCCGGGCTCGCGCAGATGGGTGTGGAGGTCGACCAGGCCCGGCAGCAGGATCTGCCCGGCGGCGTCGATCACGGTGGCGCCGTCCGCGTCGAGGCCGGTGCCGACGGCGGCGACGCGCTCGCCCTCGATCAGCACGTCCCGCGGCTCGCCGCCGAGCACCTGCGCGCCGCGCAGCAGCGTCTTGTTCGTGTCGCTCATGGTTACTGGTTCTCCTCGGTGCGGGCGGGGGGAGCGGCGGGCTCGTTGCCGCCGAGCAGCAGGTACAGGACTGCCATGCGGATCGAGACGCCGTTGGCGACCTGCTCGACGGCGGTGCAGCGGTCGGAGTCGGCGACCTCGGCGGTGATCTCCATGCCGCGGTTCATGGGGCCGGGGTGCATCACGATGGCGTGCTCGGGCATCCGGGCCATGCGGTCGGCGTCCAGGCCGTAGCGGCGCGCGTACTCGCGCTCGGTGGGGAAGAAGGCGGCGTTCATGCGCTCGCGCTGGACCCGCAGCATCATCACGGCGTCGGACTTGCCCACCACCGCGTCCAGGTCGTACGAGACGTCACAGGGCCAGCTCTCGATGCCGAAGGGGACGAGGGTGGGCGGGGCGACCAGGGTGACGTCGGCGCCGAGGGTGGACAGCAGGTGGACGTTGGAGCGGGCGACCCGGCTGTGCAGCACGTCGCCGACGATGGTGATCCGGCGGCCGGCCAGGTCCTGGCCCACGCCCGCGGCCCCGGAGGCCAGCCGGCGGCGCATGGTGAACGCGTCGAGCAGCGCCTGGGTGGGGTGCTCATGGGTGCCGTCGCCCGCGTTGACGACGGAGCCCTTGATCCAGCCGGAGGTGGCGAGCCGGTGCGGGGCGCCGGAGGAGTGGTGCCGGATGACGACGGCGTCGGCGCCCATCGCCTCCAGGGTGAGCGCGGTGTCCTTCAGGGACTCGCCCTTGGAGACCGAGGAGCCCTTGGCGGAGAAGTTGATGACGTCGGCGGACAGCCGCTTGGCGGCCGCCTCGAAGGAGATGCGGGTGCGGGTCGAGTCCTCGAAGAAGAGGTTCACGACGGTGCGGCCGCGCAGGGTCGGCAGCTTCTTGATCGGCCGGTCGGCGAGCCGGGCCAGCTCCTCGGCGGTGTCGAGGATCAGGACGGCGTCGTCGCGCGAGAGGTCGGCGGCCGAGATGAGGTGACGCTTCATCCGGGTGCTCCGTGGGTGAGGAGGTGTGCGGGCGTGCGGGCGGGCTGGCGCCTGGTCCGGTGCCGGGCCGTGGGGCCCTCGCACCGGTCGTCCGACGGGCCGGGTACCCGGGATCGCCGGGAGTCGTCGCCGTCGGTTCCGGGGCGCTACTGTCCGTCCGCGGAGGTGGTCCCGCGCAGGCCGAGGAGCACGCTGTCGCGCCCGTCCTCCTCGGTGAGCTGGACCTTGACCGTCTCCCGCAGCGACGTGGGGAGGTTCTTGCCGACGTAGTCGGCCCGGATCGGCAGTTCCCGGTGGCCGCGGTCGACGAGGACCGCGAGCTGGACGGCGCGCGGCCGGCCGATGTCACCGAGGGCGTCGAGCGCGGCGCGGATGGTGCGGCCGGAGAAGAGCACGTCGTCGACGAGGACGACCAGACGGCCGTCGACGCCGTCGCCGGGGATGTCGGTGCGGGCCAGCGCGCGGGCGGGCCGCAGGCGCAGGTCGTCGCGGTACATCGTGATGTCGAGCGAGCCGACCGGCAGCTCACCGGGCGACCTGCCGGTGATCTCCTCCAGCCGGGCGGCCAGCCGCCGGGCGAGGAAGACACCGCGGGTGGGGATGCCGAGCAGCACCACGTCGTCGGCGCCCTTGGCGCGCTCGACGATCTCGTGGGCGATGCGGGTCAGGACGCGCGCGATGTCCGGTGCTTCCAGCACGGAGCGCGCGGCGTCCGAGGTACGAGCGTCCATGGGATACGGACCTCCTTCTCCGCCTCACGGGACGGACCTTAAAGGACGTCGGATTTGCGCCATTCACAGTAGCAGGGGCGCATGGGGCGTTCGTCAACACCCCTGGCGAGAGCCCCTCCGCTCCATTCGGCTTGACGAATGGAGATTACGCTACGTAACCTTCACAGTGAGTTACCAGCCGCGCGGCGGAGCCGCACGTCGATTCAGTGTCCGGGGAGCTTTATGTCCAGCGAATACGCCAAACAGCTCGGGGCCAAGCTCCGCGCCATCCGCACCCAGCAGGGCCTCTCCCTTCACGGCGTCGAGGAGAAGTCCCAGGGCCGGTGGAAGGCCGTGGTGGTGGGATCGTACGAGCGCGGGGACCGCGCCGTGACCGTCCAGCGTCTCGCCGAACTGGCCGACTTCTACGGCGTCCCGGTGCAGGAGCTGCTGCCGGGCACCAGCCCGGCCGGGGCGGCCGAGCCGCCGCCGAAGCTGGTGCTGGACCTGGAGCGGCTGGCCCATGTGCCGGTCGAGAAGGCGGGCCCGCTCCAGCGGTACGCCGCTACAATCCAGAGCCAGCGCGGCGACTACAACGGCAAGGTGCTCTCGATCCGCCAGGACGATCTGCGCACCCTCGCCGTGATCTACGACCAGTCGCCGTCCGTGCTGACCGAACAGCTGATCAGCTGGGGAGTGCTGGGCGCCGACGCGCGCCGCGCGGTCCAGCACGAGGATGTGTGACGCGCGCCCTTAGCGCTCTCGCACCCTCTCCACCAGCAGAAACGTGCCGCCGGGGGCGGTGGAAGTGCCGTATGGCCTCCACCACCCCCGGCGGCTTTGTGACGTCCTGCTGCCTTACCCCTGGGCCTCTCCCGAGGCCTGGGTCTCCGAGTCGCGGCGCAGTCCCGGCTTCAGCTCCTTGAGCCGGCCCAGCAGACCGTTGACGAAGGACGGCGAGTCGTCGGTGGAGAACTCCTTGGCGAGCTGCACCGCCTCGTCGATCACCACCGCGTCCGGAGTCGCGTCCTCCCACACCAGCTCATAGGCGCCGAGCCGCAGGATGTTCCGGTCGACGACCGGCATCCGGTCCAGCGTCCAGCCCACCGCGTAGGTGGCGAGCAGCTCGTCGATCCGGGCGGTGTGCTCCGCGTACCCCTCGACGAGCTGCATCGTGTATTCGCTGACCGGCGGCTGCCGATCGTCGGTCCGGGCGTGCCGTATCCAGTCCGCGAGGACGGTCTGCACGGAGCTGCCACGCTGATCGGCCTCGAAAAGGATCTGAAAGGCACGCTTACGGGCCTTGTTGCGGGCAGCCACGGTTAGTTGTTCACCCGACCGAGGTACTCACCGGAACGGGTGTCGACCTTGATCTTCTCACCGGTGGTGATGAAGAGCGGGACGCCGATCTCGTAGCCGGTCTCGAGCTTGGCGGGCTTGGAGCCACCGGTCGAGCGGTCACCCTGGACGCCGGGCTCGGTGTACTCGATCACCAGCTCGACGGCGGCGGGCAGCTCGACATACAGAGGGTTGCCCTCGTACATCGCCACGACCGCCTCGAAACCCTCGAGCAGATACCGGGCGTTGTCGCCGACGACCTCGGGGGTGACATAGATCTGGTCGAACGTGTCCATGTCCATGAACACGAAGCTCTCGCCGTCCTTGTACGAGAACTGCATGCCGCGCTTGTCGACATTGGCCGTCTCGACCTTCACGCCGGCGTTGAAGGTCTTGTCGACCACCTTGCCGGACAGCACGTTCTTGAGCTTGGTGCGCACGAAAGCAGGGCCCTTGCCGGGCTTGACGTGCTGGAACTCGACGACGGACCAGAGCTGGCCGCCTTCGAGCTTGAGCACCATGCCGTTCTTGAGGTCGTTCGTGGATGCCACGGTTGCGGGATCTCCTGGACTGCAGCTGGTGGAGACCAAAAGGCCGCGACGCGCCGTTATCAGCCAGGGCCGCCAGCGGAAAACTGTCAGCCAGAACTACAGCGCGAGCAGCTCTTTGGTCGTGATGGTGAGTAGCTCGGGTCCGCCGTCCGCCTCGGGGCGGACGACGAGCGTGTCGTCGATCCGGACGCCGCCCCGTCCCGGGAGGTGGACCCCCGGTTCGACGGTGACCGGCACACAAGCGTCCAGTTTACCCATGGCCGACGGCGACAGCCGAGGGTCCTCGTCGATTTCCAGGCCCACACCGTGTCCGGTACGCGCCTCGAGCCCCTCCCCGTACCCCGCGGCGTCCAGCACCTGACGGGTCGCCCGGTCCACCTCCCGGTACGCCATGCCCGGCAGCAGCGCCTCCCGTCCGGCCCGCTGAGCGGCGAAGACGATGTCGTACAGCTCGACCTGCCAGTCCGCGGGCGAGGGGCCGACGACGAACGTACGGCCCACCTGGCAGCGGTATCCCCGGTAGTCGGCGCCCAGGCAGATGGTGAGGAAATCGCCCTCCTCCACCCGGCGGTCGGTGGGCAGATGACCGGCCCGGCCCGCGTGCGGCCCCGCGGCGACCACGGTGGGGAACGCCGGTCCGTCCGCGCCGTGATCCACCAGCCGCCGCTCCAGCTCCAGCGCGAGATGGCGCTCGGTGCGGCCCACCAGGATCGATTCCAGCAGCTCGCCGAGGGCCTGGTCGGCCAGCTCCCCGGCGATCCGCATGCACGAGATCTCCTCGTCGTCCTTGACGATCCGCAGCTGCTCGACGGCCCGCCCCAGGTCGGCGAGGCGCAGCCGCGGCACGGCGGAGCCGACCGCCCGGTGGCGGGCCACGGTCAGATCGTGCTCCTCGACGGCCAGCGACTCGGCGCCGTCGGCCGCCGCCAGGTCGGCCGCGGCCACGGCCGGGTCGCCGTCCGCCCCGGCCCCGGACAGCACGAGGACCCGCAGATCCTCCGGATGCGGCCCCGGCACCGGCCCCCACGAGGACGCCTCGGGCGCCACCAGGACGTCCTGGACGGGCCCGAGGAGCAGTGCGGCGCCCGGGGGCGCCTCGCCGCACAGATAGCGCACGTTGGCGGGCCGGGAGACCAGGGCGGCCTCGCTCCCGGCCGCCGCGTACTGGTCGTGCAGGCGGGCACGTCGGGCCGCGTACACCTGGGACATGCCCCGAGCGTACGCACTCCGCCCCACCCCGGCCGTCCGGAAGGGTCCGGATGGGGTCCCGGCCCGGTTACCCGGGATGACCCGGGCTGTCGTCAGAAGGCGGGCGGGCTGGCGATGGAGCGGGCCACCACCTCGTCCAGCATGCGGGCGGTGGTCTCCACGTCGTACGTCGAGTTGTCGATGATCGGCAGGCCCGAGCCGTACCAGCCGGCCATCCGGCCGTGGATGCGGGCGACCTCCTCGTCGCTGAGGCGGCGGTTGCCGCTGCGGGCCGCGTTCCGCTCCAGGACGATTTCGAGGCCGGGCAGCACCACCACGGGCAGCAGGCCCGGGCCGACGTGCCGCTTCCAGCCGCCGAGGCCGACGACGGGGCGGTCGGGGAAGACGGCGTCGTCGAGGATGCAGGAGATGCCGTTGGCCAGGAAGTTACGGGCCGCGAAGCCGCAGGTGCGGCGGGCGAGACGGTACTGCGCCTCGGAGTTCTCGTTCCAGCCCGACTGGGGGTTGGCGAAGCCCGACCTGACCCATTCGCGGACGTCGTCGAGGCTGATGTGGGCGGTGGGCACCCGGCGGCGGTCGGCCCAGTAGCGGGCGACGGTGGTCTTGCCCGCCCCGGCCGGTCCGATGAGCAGCACGGCGACGGCGGCCTGCGAGGCGTCGGCCATCGCCGGGTCCGCGGGCGGGTGGGGCAGCGGGACGGGCCCGCCGGGCGGGAGCTGGATGTGGCCGGTGGTGCCGGGGTGGTCGGCGGGCGGCCCGGGGGGCGGCTGCGGGGTGGGGTGCCCGGCGGTCTGCGGATGGCCCGCCACCGGGGGCGCGGGCGGTGCGGGCACCGGGGGCACGAATCCCGGCGGCATGGGCGCCGCGGGGTGCGCGGGCGGGGTGGGTGGAGCGGGCGCCGGGGGTACGGGCGGGGCCGGGGGGTGCTGCTGGGAACCGGGGGGCTGACTCGCGCTCTGGGCCCAGCCTGCGCCCTGCGGCCCGGGCCCCTGCCCCGCCGGCCGGTGGGACGGTGGCAGCGGAGCTCCCACTGCGTGCTGCATCCGGTGGCACTCCGTCTCGTACGGGCGGCAGTCGTGGCGGACAACTGTCGCGTGGTGACGCGGCGCTGAGGCCGCTCCTACCGAACGGTACCTGCCCCGTCCGCCGCTGTGTGAACGCCCAGGAAACCCGATGAGTGCCCGTCTCGACGCGTCAGCCAGGCAATTCGTCCGCGGGGGCGCGCAACTGCGGGCAAACTCCGCGGTGTTCGAAAGCCCGCGGCGGGGCCGCGGGCTTCGATGGCGATGACACAGTCGTGACCGAATCCGGTCAGCTCCGGGAGGTCTCCTTGGAGACCTCGCCGTACGCGGCGAGCAGCACCGCCGGGTCCGGCCCTTCCAGCACGGTCGGCTTGGCGATGCCGTCCAGCACGATGAAGCGCAGCAGGTCGCCGCGGGACTTCTTGTCGACCTTCATGGTCTCCAGCAGCTTGGGCCACTGGTCGCCGCGGTAGGTGAGCGGCAGGCCGACGGACTGAAGGACGGCGCGGTGCCGGTCGGCGGTGGCGTCGTCCAGACGGCCCGCGAGGCGGCCCAGTTCGGCGGCGAAGACCATGCCGACGGAGACGGCGGCGCCGTGCCGCCAGTTGTAGCGCTCGTTCTTCTCGATGGCGTGCGCGAGGGTGTGCCCGTAGTTCAGGATCTCGCGCAGCCCGGCTTCCCTGAGGTCGCTGGAGACGACCTCGGCCTTGACCCGGATGGACCGCTCGATCAGCTCGGCGGTGTGCGCGCCGCCGGGGGTGCGGGCCGCGGCCGGGTCCTGCTCGATCAGCTCCAGGATGGCCGGGTCGGCGATGAATCCGGCCTTGATGATCTCGGCGAGGCCGCTGATGTAGTCGTTGACGGGCAGCGAGTCCAGCGCGGCCAGGTCGCACAGCACCCCGGCCGGGGGGTGGAAGGCCCCGACGAGGTTCTTGCCCTCGGCGGTGTTGATCCCGGTCTTGCCGCCGACCGCCGCGTCGACCATGCCGAGCACGGTCGTCGGGACGGCGATCCAGCGCACCCCGCGCAGCCAGGTCGCGGCGACGAAGCCCGCGAGGTCGGTGGTCGCGCCGCCGCCGACGCCGACGATGACATCGCTGCGGGTGAAGCCGGTCTGGCCGAGCGCCTTCCAGCAGTACGCGGCGACCTCGGCGGTCTTGGCCTCTTCGGCGTTCGGCAGCTGGATCGCGATGGCCTCGTACCCCTGGTCGGCGAGGTCCTGGCGGATCGCCTCACCGGTCTCGGCCAGCGCCTCGGGGTGCAGGACGGCGACGCGCTTGGCGTCCCCGATCAGCCCGGGCAGCTCGCCGAGGAGCTGCCGGCCGACCAGGACCTCGTACGGCGCGGTGCCCGCGGTGCCGCCGACCTGGATGCGCGTGGGGGTGTCGGTGCTCATGCCTTCTTCAGCTCCAGTGCGTCCATGACGGCGTCGGCGACCTCGTCGGGGGTGCGGCCCTCGGTCGTCACGACGGCTCGGGCGACTTCGGTGTACAGCGGGCGGCGCTGCTCCATCAGCTCGCGCCAGCGCTGGCGCGGGTTGACGGCGAGCAGCGGGCGGGGGGCGTCCAGGCCGGTGCGCTTGACCGCCTCGGCGACGCCCATCTCCAGGAAGACCACCGGCAGGCCGGTGAGCAGGGCGCGGGTGTCCGGGTCGAGGATCGCGCCGCCGCCGAGCGCCAGCACGCCCGGGTGTCCGGTGACGGCGGCCCGTACGGCCTGCCGCTCCAGCTCGCGGAAGTGGGGCTCGCCCTCGTCGATGAAGATCTCGGAGATCTCCTTGCCCGCGGTCGCCACGATGTCGGTGTCGGTGTCGCGGAACGTGGTGTCCAGCCGCTCGGCGAGCACCCGTCCGACGGTGCTCTTGCCGACGCCCATGGGCCCGACCAGCACCACGGCCGGCCCCTCCGGTGCGCTGGGGGCGGTCACCGGATGGCCAGGCTGTCGAGGAAGCCCCGGACGTTGCGGCGGGTCTCGGTGACCGAGTCGCCGCCGAACTTCTCGGCGACCGCTTCGGCCAGGACCAGGGCGACCATGGCCTCGGCGACGATACCGGCGGCCGGTACCGCGCACACGTCCGAGCGCTGGTGGTGGGCCTTGGTGGCCTCGCCGGTGGTGACGTCGACGGTGGCCAGCGCCCGGGGCACGGTCGCGATCGGCTTCATCGCGGCCCGTACCCGCAACAGCTCGCCCGTGGTCAGTCCGCCCTCGGTGCCGCCGGAGCGGCCGGAGGAGCGCCTGATGCCCTCGTCGGTCGACACGATCTCGTCGTGCGCCTGGGAACCGGGCACCCGGGCGAGGTCGAAGCCGTCGCCGACCTCGACGCCCTTGATGGCCTGGATGCCCATCAGCGCGGCGGCCAGCCGCGCGTCCAGCCGGCGGTCCCAGTGCACGTGCGAGCCGAGGCCCACCGGCACGCCGTACGCCAGCACCTCGACGACGCCGCCGAGGGTGTCGCCGTCCTTGTGGGCCTGGTCGATCTCGGCCACCATCGCCTTGCTCGCGTCGGCATCCAGGCAGCGCACCGGGTCGGCGTCGAGCCGCTCGACGTCGGACGGCTCGGGGTAGACCCCGTACGGGGCCTTGGCCGAGGCCAGCTCGGTCACATGGGAGACGATCTCGATCCCGGCGGTCTCCTTGAGGTAGGAGCGGGCGACGGTGCCGAGGGCGACGCGGGCGGCGGTCTCGCGGGCGCTGGCGCGCTCCAGGATGGGGCGGGCCTCGTCGAACCCGTACTTCTGCATCCCGGCGAGGTCGGCGTGGCCGGGGCGGGGGCGGGTCAGCGGCGCGTTACGGGCCAGCCCGTCCAGGATCTCGGGGTCGACCGGGTCGGCGGCCATGACCTGTTCCCACTTGGGCCACTCGGTGTTGCCGACCATGATCGCGACCGGGGAGCCGAGGGTCAGGCCGTGGCGGACGCCGCCGATGAAGGTGACCTCGTCGCGCTCGAACTTCATCCGCGCCCCGCGGCCGTAACCGAGCCGACGCCGCGCGAGGGCGTCCGCCACCATCTCGGTGGTGATCGGCACCCCTGCGGGCAGTCCTTCCAGCGTCGCCACAAGCGCGGGGCCGTGCGACTCCCCCGCGGTCAGCCAGCGCAACCTGCTCAACGGTGCTCCCTCATGCTCGCCCCTCGACGTCTCGTGGCGGGACCTGGTGCGGCCCTGGCCCGCCTCCTTCCGATCCTCCCACGTCCGGTGGAGGGCCCGGGGCGGTGGTCCACCAGACGGACCTG
The DNA here is from genome assembly GCF_040631655.1 of Streptomyces sp. NPDC019937. NCBI lineage: Bacteria > Bacillati > Actinomycetota > Actinomycetes > Kitasatosporales > Streptomycetaceae > Streptomyces > Streptomyces sp. NPDC019937. The sequence goes on along the minus strand of NZ_JBEYAL010000006.1, from coordinate 10,079 downwards.
GGTGTGAGACATCGGGGGCGCGGTGGGGCGACGCCGGGGGGGACGCGGAGGGACGTCAGCGGGAGCGGGCGGCGAGGGCCGCCTCGCCCGCCTCGCGCATCGCGGCGAGCGGCGCCGGGGCCCGCCCGGTCATCTGCTCGACCTGCGGCACGGCCTGGTGGACGAGCAGGTCGAGACCGCTGACCACGGCACCGCCGCGCGCCGACCAGGCGCCGGCCAGCGCGGTCGGCCAGGGGTCGTAGAGGACGTCGAAGAGCGTGCCGGGGTGCTCGGGGACGGACGCCGCGAGCGCGTCGGTCGTCCCGGCGGGGGTGGTGGCGATCACCAGCGGGGCGTCGAACGCCGCGGCCGCATCTCCCCAGTCCGCCGTGCGCACCGGCACGCCCAGCCGCTCGCCCCACTGCCGCATCTCGGCCGCCCGGGCGTCGCTGCGGACGTACGCGGTGACCTCGCCGTCGCAGACGCGGGCCAGCGCGGCCAGCGCGGAGGAGGCGGTGGCCCCGGCGCCCAGGACGGCGGCCCGCTCCACCCGCTGGACGCCGCGCTCGGCGAGCGCCGCCACCATGCCGGGGATGTCGGAGTTGTCGCCCAGCCGTCGGCCGTCGTCGGTCAGGACGACCGTGTTGACCGCCTCCACCGAGGCCGCCGTGTCGCTGACGCGGTCCAGCAGCGGGATGACCGCGCGCTTGAGCGGCATCGTGACGGAGAACCCCGCCCAGCCCGGGTCGTACGGTCCGCCCAGCCGCTCGAAGAAGCCCGGCAGCGCGGCCTCGTCCAGTTCGACGGTGCCGTAGTGCCAGTCGTCGAGCCCCAGCTTCCGGTACGCGGCGTTGTGCAGGGCCGGGGAGAGGGAGTGGGAGACCGGCGAGCCGAGCACGGCTGCCTTGCGGTTGTGCGACATCTTTCCTCAGCCGTTGTTCTCGCGCTGCTGCTTGTTGAACTTGTCGACCCACTTCTGGTGTTCCGCGTAGGTCTTGGAGAACTGGCTCTTGTTGCCGATCGCCACGAAGTAGTACCAGCCGTCGCTGGTCGGGTTCATCGACGCCTTGAGCGCGTCCGCGCCGGGGTTCCCGATCGGGCCCGGCGGCAGGCCTTGGTAGAAGTAGGTGTTGTACGGGTTGTCGTAGCCCTTGATCTCGCTGACCGAGATGTCGAGCTTGCTCTGGTTCTTGATGTAGTTGTACGTCGAGTCGAATTCCAGCTTGCCGTTGGTCTGGCTGTTGCCGGGCTTGAGCCGGTTGTAGACCACTTCGGCCATCTTGCGGAAGTCATCGTGGGTCACGCCCTCCGCCTGGACCAGGCTCGCCACGGTGATGAGTTGCAGCGGGCTCTTGAGGCCCAGCTCCTTGGCCTGGCCCTCCAGATCCTGCCGCGCGTAGTTCCGCTTGGCCTCGGCGACCATCTTGCGCAGGACGTCCGTCGGTTTGGCGTTCTTGCCCACGCTGTAGCGGGAGGGGTAGAGGAATCCTTCCAGCGGGTCCTTGATCTTGGCATTGTCGTTCGCCCAGGACGGCAGGCCGAGGTTCTTGGCCTCCTTCTTGGCGATGCCCGCGGTGGTGCCCGCCTTGACGCCGGTCTTCTTGTCGATCGCCGCGTAGACCGCCGCGTCGCGCATGCCCTCGGTGACGATCAGGGCGTTGCTGCTGGCGGGGCTGAGCATCAGCTTCACCGCGGCCGCGCCGGACATTTCCTTACGGAGGGTGTAGGTGCCCGGCTGGACGAACTTGCCGCTGTCCTCGACGGCTTCCACGAAGGCGCCGCTGCTCTTGATCACGCCCTTCTCGGCGAGGATGCTGCCGATCTCGGCGTTGCCCGAGCCGTCGGGCACCTCCACCTCGACCTGCCCGGAGCCCTGGCCCTCGTAGTCCGGCGCCGGGCCGAAGCGGGTCTGCCAGAAGTCGTAGGCGAAGTAGCCGCCTCCGCCGACGGCACCCACCAGGACGACGGTGACGAAGAGGCAGGCGACCCCGCTGCGGCGCTTGGCCCCGGCCTTCCCTTGCGCCTTCTTGGACTTCTTGCCCTTCCGGGAGCGGCCCTCGGAGTCGTCGGCGTCGTCCCCGGCGTCGTCGTCCGAGGCGAAGAACGGGTGGTCATCCTTCGGAGCGTCCTGCCGGGACGCCTGGGGCTCGGGCTCCTGTGCCTCCTGCGGCACCTGGGGCATCTGCTGGGTCTCCCCCGGCGCCTGCGCGTCCTGCTGCCGCGGCTCGTGCTGTTGCTGCGGCTCGTGGTGTTCCTGCGGCTGGTGGTGTTGCTGCGGCTCGTGCGCCGCCTGCTGCGGGAAGCCCTCCTGGGCGCCGCCCTGGGCCGCGTAGGCGTAGGGGTCGTTCGGGTCCATCCCGCCGCCGTAGGAACCGTCCCAGCCGCCGTTGCCGCTGGTGTCGTGCCCCTGCTGCCCGTACTGCTCCCACGGCGGCTGCTGTTGCTGCTGCGGGAACGGCTGGGCGTCCTGCGGGTATCCATGCGGGTACTGCTGGTGTCCGTAGGGGTCCTGCGCGTAGACGTCCTGGCCGTGGGCGCCCTGGGCGTAGACGTCCTGCGCGTAGGCGTCGTGCGGGTAACCGTCCTGCGCGTAGGGGCCCTGTCCGTAGGGGTCGTTCGGGTCCTGCGGGTACGGCTCCTGCCCGGTCACCGCCTGATGCCCGCCCCATCCCTGGTCCCCGTACAACGGGTCCTCGGGATGCCACGGTTGGGAGCCGGGTCCCCGGCCGTACTCAGTCATCGAACCCCTAGCGATGGCGGTGGCAGCCACCGAGTGCGCTCGCGGCACAAGAGACGGCTGCCATGTCGCGCGGAACGTTACCGTATCGCGATCAGATGACCACTTCGACGGCCTCGCCCGGCGCCCGGCCGGAGGCCCGCTCTGTCTCCAGCGCGCTCTGCAGGATGACCACCGCGGCTGCCTGGTCAACGACCGAACGGCCCTTCTTGGACGACACCCCGGAAGCCCGGAGGCCGTGCGCCGCTGTGACGGTCGTCATACGCTCGTCGACCAGCCGTACGGACACCGGCTGGACCCGCCGCGCCAGCTCCCGCGCGAAGGTGCGCACCTTGGCCGCGGCCGGCCCCTCGCGCCCGTTGAGCGAGCGCGGGAGGCCGATCACCACCTCGATGGGCTCGTACTCCTCGACGAGGGCCGCCAGCCGCTTGTGGGCGGCCGGGATGTCACGTCCCGGCACGGTCTCCACGGGGGTGGCGAGGATCCCGTCGGGGTCGCACGAGGCGACCCCGATCCGGGCGTCCCCGACGTCGATGGCGATGCGCCGGCCACGTCGCACGGCTACTGGCCCGCTTCCGCGACGAGCCGCTCGACGGCCTCGATGGCGTCGCCGACGGCGTCCGGGTTCTGGCCGCCGCCCTGGGCGACGTCCGGCTTGCCGCCGCCTCCGCCGCCGAGCGTCTTGGCGGCGGTACGGACCAGGTCACCGGCCTTGAGTCCGCGCTCGCGCGCCGTCTCGTTGGTGGCGATGACGGTCAGCGGGCGGCCGTTCGCCACGGTGAACAGGGCGACGACGGCGGGCCGGTCGAGGGCCCCCGCCTTCTGGTCCAGCCGTCCGCGCACGTCCAGCACCAGCTTGCGCAGGTCGTCGGCGGTCGTGCCGTCCGGCACCCGGCCGGTGGCCAGGGTGACGCCCCGGACGTCCTTGGCGCCCTCGGCGAGCCCGGCGGCGGCCTGCAGCACCTTCTCGGCGCGGAACCGCTCGATCTCCTTCTCCGCGTCCCGGAGCTTGGTGATCATTCCGGAGATCTTCTCCGGAAGCTCCTCGGGGCGCCCCTTGACCAGGTCGGTGAGCTGGGAGACGACCGTGTGCTCACGGGCGAGGAAGTTGTAGGCGTCCACGCCCACCAGGGCCTCCACGCGGCGCACGCCGGAGCCGATGGAGGACTCGCCGAGCAGCTTCACCAGACCCAGCTGGGCGGTGTTGTGGACGTGCGTACCGCCGCACAGCTCCTTGGAGAAGTCGCCGATGGTCACCACGCGCACCCGGTCGCCGTACTTCTCGCCGAACTCGGCGATGGCGCCCTGCTTCTTGGCGTCGTCCATGCTCATCACCTCGGCGGTGACGTCGAGTTCGCGGGAGAGCACCTCGTTGATCTTCTGCTCGACGTCGGTGAGCACCGTGCCGGGGACGGCGGTCGGCGAGCCGAAGTCGAAGCGGAAGCGGCCGGGCGAGTTCTCCGAACCGGCCTGGGCGGCGGTCGGGCCGAGCGCGTCGCGCAGCGCCTGGTGGGTGAGGTGGGTGGCGCTGTGGGCGCGGGCGATGGCCCGGCGGCGCCTGACGTCGATCTCGGCGTACGCGGCGGAGCCGACCGTCACCTCGCCGACCTGGACGACGCCCTTGTGCACGCTGACGCCGGGCACCGGCTGCTGGACGTCCCGCACCTCGACGACGGCGCCGGAGGCCAGCTTGATCTTGCCGGTGTCGGCGAGCTGGCCGCCGCCCTCGGCGTAGAACGGGGTGCGGTCCAGGACGACCTCGACGTCGTCGCCCTCGGAGGCGGCGGGCGAGGAGACCCCGTCGACCAGCAGGCCGACGACGGTGGACTCACCGGAGGTGTCGCTGTATCCGGTGAAGACGGTCGAGCCGGAGGTGTCGGCGACCTCGCGGTAGGCGGACAGGTCGGCGTGGCCGGTCTTCTTGGCCTTGGCGTCGGCCTTGGCGCGCTCCCGCTGCTCCCGCATCAGGCGGCGGAAGCCGTCCTCGTCCACCGAGAGGCCCTGTTCGGCGGCCATCTCCAGGGTGAGGTCGATCGGGAAACCCCAGGTGTCGTGGAGCAGGAACGCCTTGTCGCCGGGGAGGACGGTGGAGCCCGCGGCCTTGGTGTCGGTGACGGCGGTATCGAGGATGTTGGTGCCGGCCTTGAGGGTCTTCAGGAAGGCCGACTCCTCGGCGAGCGCGACGGTCTCGATGCGCTTGCGGTCGGTCAGCAGCTCCGGGTACTGCTCGCCCATGGTCGTGAGGACGGTGTCCACCAGCTCGGCGACGACCGGCTCGGCGGCGCCGAGGATGCGCATGTTGCGGATGGCGCGGCGCATGATGCGGCGCAGCACATAGCCGCGGCCCTCGTTGCCGGGGGTGACGCCGTCGCCGATGAGCATGACGGAGGTGCGCATGTGGTCGGCGACCACGCGCAGCGATACGTCGGAGTCATGGGCGGCGCCGTAGGCGACCCCGGTCAGCTCGGTGGCCTTGTCGATCACGACGCGCAGGGTGTCGGTCTCGTACATGTTCTGCACGCCCTGCAGGATCATCGCGAGGCGTTCGAGGCCGAGACCGGTGTCGATGTTCTTGCTGGGCAGCTCGCCGAGGATGGGGAAGTTCTCCTTGCCCTCGCCCGGGCCGCGCTCGTACTGCATGAAGACCAGGTTCCAGATCTCCACGTAGCGCTCGTCGTTGACGGCCGGGCCGCCCTCCACGCCGAACTCCGGACCACGGTCGTAGTTGATCTCGGAGCAGGGGCCGCAGGGGCCGGGGACGCCCATGGACCAGTAGTTGGGGCCCATGCCCAGGCGCTGGATGCGCTCCGCGGGGACGCCGACGACGTCGCGCCAGATGCGCTCGGCCTCGTCGTCCTGCTCGTAGACGGTGATCCAAAGGCGCTGGGGGTCGAGACCGTAGCCACCGTCCGCCACGGAGCCGGTGAGCAGCTCCCAGGCGTAGGTGATGGCGCCTTCCTTGAAGTAGTCGCCGAACGAGAAGTTGCCGCACATCTGGAAGAACGTGCCGTGCCGGGTGGTCTTGCCGACCTCTTCGATGTCCGGCGTGCGCACGCACTTCTGCACGCTCACGGCGCGCTTGTAGGGCGGCTGGACCTCACCCAGGAAGAACGGCTTGAAGGGGACCATGCCCGCGTTGACGAGCAGCAGGGTCGGGTCGTCCGCGATGAGCGACGCCGACGGCACGACGGTGTGCCCGCGCTCCTCGAAGAAGCGCAGCCAGCGGCGGCGGATTTCAGCCGACTCCATCAGTGGTCCTCATTTCGGGCGTTCGGGTTGGGGTAGGGGGACGTGTGCGTGAGCTGGGCCCGGCCGCGCTGGGCCGGCAGCTGGGTGAGGTCGTTGGCGGGCGCCGAGGTCAGGCCCAGTGCGTCCTTGAGGGCCGCCTCGCGGTCGGCCATGCCGTCGCGCACATCGAGCGCGAAGACCTTGATCCGCCGTCCGGCGAGCACCGCCCGGTCGGCGGCCTGCGCCGCCAGGCTCTCGGGGGTGAGCTGGTTGAGCTTGCGCTGGACCTTGGTGGTGGCCCACACACCGGCTGCGACGCCGGTGGTGAACCAGAAAGTGCGGCGGAACATCCGGTCTCTCAGCCCTTCGATCCACGGTTGCGGCGGCCGCCCCGGCGGGCGGACGGCAAGGTCTTGCCGATGACGACGGTGGGCGCGGGCTCGCTCTCGGGCCGGCCCTTGCGGCCGATCGCGCGCCGGACGCCGTAGCCGAACGCCGCCACCTTGACCAGCGGTCCGCCGAAGGCGGAGGAGACGGTCGAGGACAGCGCGGAGGCGTTCGAGGTGACCTCCTGGACGTCGGAGGCGATCGAGTCCACGCGCGCGAGCTGGGTGTTCGCCTCGCGCACGGTCGCCGACGCCTCGCTGAGCAGCGGCACCGCCTGCTCGGTGACCTCCGCCACCAGCCGGGTGGCCGCCTTGAGCGTCTGGGCGAGTCTCACCAGGGCGAGGGCGAGGAAGGACACCAGGATGGCCCAGAAGACGGCCACGAGGATCCCGGCCACCTCTCCACCGGACACGTTGCACCGCTCCCTGCTGCCGATCACGTCGGTCGTCGTCGTTCAGGTCGTCCGTTGTCCCAGTCGTCCGTCGCCCGCCGGTCTCGAGCGGGTCGTCCGGGCGCGGGCGGCAGGTAACGACCCTATCGCGCCGGACAGGCCCGGCTGAAACGCATTCCGCTCGGCCAAACAGCCCGCGGGTTCCCCCCGACACACACCGGTCGATGGGGAACCCGCGGGCTGATGAGCGCGTACGGTCCGCTGGGTCAGCGGGCGTAGTACTCGACGACGAGCTGCTCGTCGCAGATCACCGGGACCTCCTTGCGGTTCGGGTCCCGGTCGAGGCGGAAGGCGAGCGCCTTCAGGTTGACCTGCAGGTAACGCGGGGTCTCGCCGTCGGGGGCGTAGCCACCCTCGCGGGCCACCTGGAAGGGGTGCTTCTCGCGGCTGCGCTCGCGGACCATCACCACGTCGTCCGGGCTGACCCGGAAGGAGGGCTTGTCGACCTTGCGGCCGTTGACCTCGATGTGACCGTGGACCACCATCTGGCGGGCCTGGTAGATCGTGCGGGCGATTCCCGACCGCAGGACGAGCGCGTCCAGACGGCGCTCAAGCTCGATGATCAGGGCTTCGCCTGTCTTGCCTTCGACCTTCCGAGCGCGGTCGTAGGCACGGGCCATCTGACGCTCGCTGATGTCGTACTGAGCGCGCAGACGCTGCTTCTCCAGCAGCCGGACCTTGTAGTCACTGGTCTGCTTGCGGCCACGGCCGTGCTCGCCGGGCGGGTAGGGACGGGCCTCGAAGTACTTGACGGCCTTCGGCGTCAGCGCGATGCCGAGCGCCCTCGACTTCTTGACCTTGGGACGCGACTGGTTCACGTGGAACGAACCTCCATGTAAGTTAGGTGAGCCTTACCTTAGCCGAGGAGAACGCATGTTTCGACCTGGGATCCCCCTGCCCAGCACTGCTCAGAGTCTTGAGGAGGGTCAGCCGCGTCCCAAGGAAGACGCCCTGCGGCCGACGGCGGCAGAGCGTGTACGGACTCTCGTGGAAAACAAGGCTACGGCGTCGTTGACGATTCCCGGAATCGAGGTCCCCGACGATCTCGGCATGGACGGACCGGCCGCTCGCGCCGTCACCCCGGACGGGGATGTGCTGTTGCTGCTCCCCGGCGGCTCACCCGCGGCCCGCGCGGCGGCCCACGCGCAGGACGACGATCTGACCTGCGTGATGGAGATCACGGACGTCGCCCCGGTCGCGGTGCCCCAGCGGATCCGCGGCCGCGCCTGGGTGGCCGGCTGGCTCACTCCCGTACGCGGCGGCGACCGCGCCGCGAGCGCTGCCCTGCTGGCAGAGCACCATCCGGTCGGAGAGCTGCTGGGCCTCGGGGAGGCCCTTCAGCCCGACCCGTCCACCTGGCCGCGCGGCCGGGCCGCCGCCTGGACGCCGCTGCGGCTGGAGGTCGCCGAGGCGGGCGTGGACGACCTGTGGGGCGCGGACGGCGTCGAGCCGGACGACTTCGCGCAGGCCGCCCCCGACCCGCTGGCCCCGCTCGAGGCCGAGCTGCTGCAGCACCTGCACGCCGCCCACAGCGACCAGGTGCGCGGGCTGTGCGCCCTGCTGGGCGAGCGCTCGTCCATGGTGTGCACCCGCGGCCCCTCGATCCCCGTGGCCCTGGACCGCTTCGGCCTGCGCGTCCGCTTCACGGACGACGCCGACCGGCCGTTCGACGCGCGCTTCGACTTCCCGGAGCCGGTGCGGAGCGTCTCCGAACTGCGCCGCGCGATGCACATCCTGTTCGAGGCGGCCGCCGGTTAGGCGGTCTCCGCTTACGAGGACTCCGGCGGCGGGTCGCCGCGCAGCCGCGCCCGGACCCGCTCGACCACATCGGCGTAGCGGGCCTCCGCCCCGTACCGCGTCGGCTCGTAGTAGCGCTTTCCGTGGATCTTGTCCGGCGCGTACTGCTGCGCCGCGATGCCGCCCGGCAGATCGTGCGGATACAGATACCCCTGGGCGTGGCCGAGCTTTTCGGCGCCCTTGTAGTGCCCGTCCCGCAGATGCGGCGGCACCGGGCCCGCGAGCCCCGCCCGGACGTCCGCCAGCGCCGCCCCGATCGCCGTCGTGGCCGCGTTGGACTTGGGCGCCAGCGCCAGCGCGATCGTGGCGTGGCTCAGCGTCAGGGCGGCCTCGGGAAAGCCGATCAGCGCGACCGCCTGCGCCGCCGCCACGGCGGTGGGCAGGGCGGTCGGGTCCGCCAGCCCGATGTCCTCGCTCGCCGAGATCATCAGCCGCCGCGCGATGAACCGCGGGTCCTCCCCCGCCTCGATCATCCGCGCCAGATAGTGCAGCGCGGCATCCACATCCGAGCCGCGGATCGACTTGATGAGAGCGCTTGCCACGTCATAGTGCTGATCACCGGCCCGGTCATAGGTGACCGCGGCCCGGTCGACCGCCTCCTCCAGCGTGGTCAGCGTGATCTCCGCCTCGCCCTTGGCCAGCGCCGACCCGGCGCCCGCCTCCAGGGCGGTGAGCGCCCGCCGGGCGTCGCCGCCCGCGATCCGCAGCAGATGCCCCTCGGCCTCCTCGGGGAGGGTGACCGCGCCGCCGAGCCCCCGCTCGTCGGTCAGCGCGCGGCGCACCAGCCCGCGCAGATCGTCGTCGGTGAGCGGCTCCAGGGTGAGCAGCAGCGAGCGGGACAGCAGCGGGGAGATCACCGAGAAGTACGGGTTCTCCGTGGTGGCCGCGATCAGGGTGACCCAGCGGTTCTCCACGGCGGGCAGCAGCGAGTCCTGCTGCGCCTTGCTGAAGCGGTGGATCTCGTCCAGGAAGAGCACGGTCTCCCGGCCGTACGCCCCCGAGGAGCGGCGCGCCCCGTCGATGACGGCCCGCACCTCCTTGACCCCCGCGGTGATCGCCGACAGCTCCACGAACCGCTTCTGGGTGGCCTGGCTGACCACGTACGCGAGGGTGGTCTTCCCGATCCCGGGCGGGCCCCACAGCAGGACCGAGGACGGCCCGGCCGGGCCCCCGCTGCCCTCGCCGACCAGTCTCCGCAACGGCGATCCGGGGCGCAGCAGATGCTGCTGGCCCACGACCTCGTCCAGCGTGCGCGGGCGCATGCGCACGGCCAGCGGGCTGCTGGAAGGGTCCTTCTCCTGGCGGTCCTCGGCGGCGGCGGTGAACAGGTCTGGCTCCACCCCGAAAGCCTATGGCACCGCACCGACAGCACCGGCTTCCAGGGGTTCGGGCCAGGGGGTGTCTTGCCGATCATGCCGGGCTCCCGACGCCGCTGTGACATCAGCCGCTGCCGCGGCGGGCGGCACCTCGCGGCCCCGCGCTCGTCGCACGCAGCGCCGC